>JBKBOI010000047.1:0-11681 GCA_046294935.1 Rhodocyclaceae bacterium | reverse complement strand
GGTCTTGCCTTGCCAGGTGATCGAGCGGGCGAGATACATCAAGCCGCCGCATTCGGCGTAAGCGGGCAGGCCACTGTCGATCGCGGTGCGGATTTCCTGGCGCAAGCTCTCGTTCGCTGCCAGTTCATCGAGGAAGGACTCGGGGAAGCCCCCGCCGATCAGCAGCGCATCGCACTCTGGCAGATGAGCATCGCGCAGGGTGTCGAAAGGCACCCATTCGGCGCCGGCATCCTTGAGCGCTTCCAGATCGTCGGTGTAGTAGAAGCCGAAGGCGGCATCGCGGGCGATGGCGATGCGCAGCGTCGGTTGCGGCGGAACGGGGCGGGGTGGGGGCGGAGCCAGCGGCACGTCGGTGGCGCTGATGGCGAGCAGGCGGTCGAGATCGACTTGTTGCGCGACGCGTGTCGCAATTGCCGCGATGGTCTGCTCGGCATGCGCCGCCTCGTTTGCCGGCATCAGGCCGAGATGGCGCTCGACCACGGCCAGTTGCGGGTCTTCATGGATCGCGCCGAGCACCGGCACGTGGGTGTAATGCTCGACGACGGCGCGCAGCTTGGCTTCATGGCGGCTGCCGCCGAGACGATTGAGGATGACGCCGACGATGCGGATCGCGGGATCGAAGGCTTGGTAGCCGAGAATCAACGGTGCGATCCCGCGCGTCTGGCCGCGCGCGTCGAGGACGAGGATCACCGGCAGGTCGAGAAGCCGCGCCAGCGCTGCATTGCTATTGCTGCCATCCAGCGCGAGACCGTCATACAGCCCCTTGTTGCCTTCGACCAGGCAGACATCGGCGTCGAAGCCATGACTGAACTGTCGGAGGATCTCATCGTGCGGGGAAAGGAAGAAATCCAGATTGCGGCAACCCCGGCCGGCGGCACGGGTAAGCCAAAGCGGGTCGATGTAGTCTGGGCCCTTCTTGAAGGGTTGCACGACGAGGCCACGCGCGCGCAACGCCGCGCACAGGCCGATGGCAAGCGTGGTCTTGCCCGAGGATTTGTGCGCGGCGGAGATCAGGAAACGGTGCATGGTTTTACCGTCGCCCGGCGAATCCATGGATTCCGCCGCGCAAGAATTTTCAGTCGTGCAGTGCGCCCGATGCCTGCCACTGGGCCATGTCGTCCTGCGGCATGAAGGGCAGGACTTGCACGGCAATCAGGCTGAGCAGGAAATAGACACCGAATCCACCCAGACCGAGCAGGATTTCCGGCAGACTGGGCGTGTAGGGATCGATTGCGCCGTCGAAGAAACTGCTCTTCACTTCCATGCCCGGGAACATTTCGAGCGGATAGGCTTGACCGCCGATGATGAAAACGTAGAGAAAGGCCAGCCCGCCGAGGATGGTGCAAATCGATGCCAGGACGCTGGACGAAGCCATGTTGCGCAGCGCAGGGACGAAGACGAACAGCAACGGCAGGATCGTGCCGACGAGGACGAAGCCGCCCCAGAAGAGCTGCGGATAGACGCCACCGGAGACGAGGATGAAGTTTTCGAAGGCGGTCTGCTTCGCGTAATAGAGGTTGGTGAGATGATAGACGATGACGAAATAGGCGACCGCCGCGACGAACGTGCCCAACACATTGTTGAGCCGCTGGCGGATTTCTTCATCGAGCTTCGTGCCCTGCCATTTGTACATCGCAGCCTGGAAGATCAGGAACATCGCCAGCCCCCAGGCGAACGACATGATGATGAACATCGGCGCGATGACCGCGGAATGGTAGGCCTGCCGTGCCACGACGAAACCGAAGATCGAGCCGGTACCGGTGGTCATCACCAGCCGCCAGATGAAGGCGGCCGTGCCGGCCGCCTTGGAGTAGGCGTACATCTTCCGGTCGAGCAATAGCCAGACATAGAGCCCCACCAAGCCGAAAAACACCGGGTAGAGCACCATGTTCCAGCCGAACACCGAAGTCCAGTTGACATGGGTCATCGCGACGATCAGGCGATCGGCACGGCCCAGATCCAGCATGATCACGAACAGACCGGCGGCCAGCATCGTGATCGCCAGAAGACCCGATAGCGGCCCGCGCGGCTTGTAAACTTTCTTGCCGAACACGGTGCCGATCGAGGCGACGTTGAGCACACCCGAGGCGCCGACGATCAGGAAGATCGCGAACACGTGCGGTAGGCCCCAGAACACCTGGTTGTTCATGCCGGTCACTTGGTGGCCATGATGTTCCATATAGAAGGCGGCCAGGGTTCCGGCAGCGCTGATGATGGCTGCAATGGTCGCCCACAGATAGAAATTTGGGATGCGCAGACGTTGGGTGAGTGCGGATTGCATGGTGGTCAGATTCCCTGATAACGCACGCCGAGATTCAGTTTCAGATCAGCGCGCACCTGTGTCGTCTTTTCCTTGGCGATGCGCTGGGCGATCTCGCTGTTGGGGTCGTTCAGGTTGCCGAACAGCATCGCTTTTTCCGGGCAGGCCTCGACGCAAGCCGGCTGCAGGCCCCGGTCGACACGATGCACACAGAAGGTGCAGGCTTCGACGCAGCCTTGGCCGCGCGGCACCAACGGGTTTTGCTCGGTAAGCGGCATGTGCACCAATGAGCGCGCCTTGTACGGACAGGCCATCATGCAGTAGCGGCAGCCGATGCAGATGTGCCTGTCGACGAGCACGATGCCGTCGGCGCGCCTCATCGACGCCCCGGTGGGGCAGACATCGACGCAGGGCGGATGCTCGCAGTGCTGGCACAACATCGGTAGCGAATGCTCCTGGCCCGTCTTCGGGTCCTTGAGATCGATCTTGCGGATCCATTGCGACCCCTGGCGTGCATCCTTGACGGTCTCGTTGATGCCGTTCTCGGTTGCGCAGGCCTTCACGCAGGCATCACAGCCGCTCGCGCACTTGGTCGTATCGATCAGCATGCCCCAGCGCACGGCGGAGGATGCGGGCTCGCCCGGCGCGCGGGGAGCGGCGCCGGCGATTTCGATCAGCTTGAGACCAGGGGCCAGCGCGGCGACGCCGACGCCCGCGCCGGCGACGGCCGCCGCGCCGACGAAGCTACGGCGCGATTCGTTTACGATGCGGTCTTGCGATTCGCTCATGGTTTGACTCCCACGGCCTGATGGCTACCGGCCTTGGGTTGATGACAATCCCAGCAATCCAACTTGACGGCGGCATAGGCATGGCATTCCTGACAGAAGCCGCCTGGGCCGAGCACCGAGCCGGTGGTCTTGCTGGCATGGCAGTTGATGCATTCGTTGAGGCTCGCCTTCTCACCGCGGATGCCCAGGCGCATGGTCCGGTCGCGCGTGTGCTTGAGCATTTCCATGTGATTGCGGCGCATCTCCGCGACCGGCGCGATGCATGCGCCCGGGTTCTCGATCTTGATCTCGGGCTTCGGCGTGCCTGCAGCCACGGGGAGGACGGGGGCGAGCATCAGCATCGCCGCCAACGCCGCGCCGATCTTGGCTGACCACCGTCTGTCCGCCCGCGCAAGTGTGCGGTCGGACAGCTTGGCGTTACGCTTGCTTCCGACGAGCGTCTGTTTCATGATGGCCATACTCCTCTCGTCCCCTCGTCCTCCAGGTCACTCACCAAGACCCATCTGGATGTAGCCGGTCGGGCAGACATCGTGACAGATGTGGCAGCCGATGCACTTGTCGTAATCGGTGGCGACGTAGCGACCTGTCGTCGCCTCGGTCTTCTTGACGCGATAGACGGCGCCTTGCGGGCAATAGACGACGCAGTTGTCACACTCGAAGCACAGGCCGCAGCTCATGCAGCGCTTCGCTTCGGCCACCACCTGCTGATCGTTCAGCGGCTCGAGGCGTTCCTCGAAGTTGCCGAGCGCCTCTTCCTTCGTCAGATGGACGATCTTGCGCTTGTTGCGCGGCGTGTATTGGAAGTGGCCGAGGAACAGTTCGGTGTGCGGGATGATGTAGCGATCGGCGCGGTTGTCGAAGTTGTGGACGACGTCCTTCGATTCCGACGAGCCGCGGATCGGACCGTGGATCTCGTGGAATTCGACACCTTTTTCGTGATACTTGCGCAGCAGATCGAAATAATGCACGTCGATCTTCGGCCGCTTGCCGACTTCGAGGCCTTGCAGGAACTGATCGATGCCATCGGCGGCGATCGCGCCATGTCCGATCGCCGTGGTCAGCAGATGCGGACGGATCACGTCACCGCCGCAGAACACGCCGGGCTTGCCTTGCACTTGATAGTTGCGATCGGCGGAAACGCCGCCCTTGCCGTTGTCGAACTCAGTGAGGCCGGTGAGGTCGATGGTCTGGCCGATGGCCGAGACGATCAGATCGGCCGGTAGTTCCTTTTCGGTGCCTTCGATCGGCTTGATGTCGAGCTTGCCGCCGACCATCTTGGCCTCGCATTGCTTGACGAGCAACGCGGTGGCGCGGCCGTCGGCGCCCTTGATCACCTTGACCGGCATCCAGCCTTGCATGATTTCGATGCCTTCGGACTGGGCGTGCTCGATTTCATGCTTGCTGGCGGTCATATAGACCGAGGTCAGCACGACGTTGGCACCTTCGCGCCGGGAGATGTCGGCGACATCCTGCGCGAGCTGCCCGGCGATCGCCTTTTCCCAATCGGTAGGATTCACCTTGTCGATATGGCCGAGGCGGCGGGCCACGGTGGCGACGTCCATCGAGGTGTCGCCACCGCCGACGACGACGACGTTCTTGCCGACCGACTTCAGGCGGCCGTCGTTGAAGGCTTTCAGGAAGGCAGTCGCGGTGACCACGTTCGGGGTGTTTTCCGCGCCTTCGGCAGGGAGCTGCCGGCCACCTTGCGCGCCGAGGCCGAGGAAGACGGCATCGAAGTCCTTGCGGATCTGATCCATCGTGATGTCCACGCCGACCTTGCAGTTCAGGCGGGTCTCGACACCGAGGTTGAGAATGCGCTGGATTTCGGCGTCGAGCACTTCGCGCGGCGTGCGATAGCCGGGAATGCCGTAGCGCATCATGCCGCCGAGCTTGTCATGATCGTCGAAGATGGTGACCGAGTGCCCTTTGAGCGCGAGCTGGTAGGCGACCGACAGACCGGCTGGGCCGCCACCGATCACGGCGACTTTCTTGCCGGTCAGCTTTTCTGGCTTCTTGAACTGCAGGTTGTGCTTGATCGCGTATTCGCCGAGATAGTGCTCGACCGAGTTGATGCCGACATGGTCCTCCACCTGGTTGCGGTTGCAGCCCGATTCGCAGGGAGCCGGGCAGACGCGGCCCATCACGGCTGGGAAGGGGTTGGCTTCGGTCAGACGCCGCCAGGCGTATTCCTGCCAGCTCATCGTCGGTTTGCCATCGGGGCCGACGGGCGGCTTTTCGATGCCGCGCACGATGTTCAGATAGCCGCGGATGTCTTCACCCGACGGACAGGAGCCCTGACACGGCGGCGTAGACTGGATGTAGGTCGGGCATTTGTAGGACCAGCCTGCCTGGAAGATTTTTTCCTGCCAACGCTTGTAGCCGTCTTTCTGGTCGCCGTCCTTGAAGCGGCGGAAGGTCAATTTTTCGTTCGTCGTCGTTTCGGGGGTCGCTGACATCGTCGTCTCCGTGTGTTTATCGGGTTGTTGGATCAATGCTCGTTGCCGAGGCGGATCGCGGTGCTGACCAGCTGGTGCACGCCTCCGACCAGTCGCATGTTGAAGCCGTAATACGGCAGAACCTTGGTGAACTGGGCCTTGCAGATCGCGCAGATGGTGGCCATGAAGTTGACGCCGTGCTTCTCGACCACCTGTTGCAGCGCTTCCATGCGCGGGAACGCACCTTTGATGCGCGCTTCGATGAGTTCGTCGGTCAGTATGCCGCCACCACCACCGCAGCAGAAGGTCACCTCGCGGATCGTTTCCGGCGCCATTTCGACGAAATTGTTGGCCACCGCCTTGATGATGTTGCGCGGAATGTCGAACTGCCCGCCAGGGTGGTTGCCCATGCGCGAGGCGCGCGCAACGTTACAGGAGTCGTGGAAGGTGATGATGCGATGATCGTTGGCTTCCTTGTCGAACTTGAGGCGGCCTTGCTGAATCAGATCCCAGGTGAATTCGCAGATGTGCGAAGGCTGCGGGTAGCGCGGGTCGAGTTGTTTCTGCAGCTCGATGGCAAACGGATCGTCCGCGCCCGCGCCCACGCCACTCAATGTGTTCCAGAAAGCATAGGCAACGCGCCAGGCATGGCCGCATTCGCCGACGACGATGCGCTTGACGCCGAGTTCGAGGGCGGCCTCGCGAATGCGCAACGCGATCTTGCGCATCGTCTCGTAACTGCCGTTGAACAGTCCGAAGTTGCCGGCTTCCGAGGCGTGGGAGGACAGCGTCCAGGAGATCCCCGCGGCGTGGAACACCTTGCCGTAGCCGATCAAGGATTCGATGTGTGGCTCGGCGAAAAAGTCTGCTGACGGTGTGACCAGCAGGACTTCGGCACCTTGGACGTCAAGCGGATATTTGACATCGACGCCGGTATCTTCCTTGACATCTTCCTCGAGGCCCTGGAGGGTGTCTTCGAGCGCTGGCCCAGGCAGGCCGAGGTTGTTGCCGATCCTGAAGACCTTGCCGATGATCTCGTTGGAATATTTCTGGCCATAGCCGACGGTATCGAGGATGTGGCGCGCCGCCATCGTCACTTCCGCGGTATCGATGCCGTAAGGGCAGAATACCGAGCAACGGCGGCATTCGGAACATTGCCAGAAATAGCTGTACCACTCGTCGAGCAGCTCTTTGGTCAGATCCTTCGCGCCGACGAGGCCCGGGAACAGCTTGCCGGCGAGCGTGAAATAGCGCCGATAGACGGAGCGCATCAGTTCCTGACGCGCCACCGGCATGTTCTTCGGATCGCTCGTGCCGATGAAGTAGTGGCACTTGTCGGTGCAGGAGCCGCAATGCACGCAGGCATCCATGAACACCTTGAGCGAGCGGTATTTGCCGAGCAGCTCGCCGAATTTGGCGATCGCCTTGTCGTGAGTGACTTGCCAGTCGTCATCGAGCTTGCCCTGAAAGCCGATGGCTTCCTGGATTTTTTCGCTGGCGACGTGTGGGCGCGAATGCGCCATCGCTCCCGGCTGGAGCGCCGGAACCGTCGGGTACTCCCGATACTTCGGAATCTGAAATTCAAGATCGGCCATGTCAGCTCTTCTCGATCTGGGCGGCCCAAGGCGCGAGATGACGTTTTTCGCGCGGCGTATCGGCCTGGTTGCGGGTTGGGCTGAAGAACACGCCTGGGGCGTGCAGCAGCTTGCTGAATGGGAACAGGATCATCAGCAAGGCGACGAGAATCAGGTGGATGTAGAGCGCCGGGTGCTCGGGCAATGGCTGGATGTCGAAGCGCATCAAGCCGAGGAAGAAGGCTTTCACGGCGACGACATCGACATGGCTGACGAAGGTCATTCCCGCGCCGGTGACGCCGATGCCGATCAACACTGCGAGCCACAAGTGGTCGGACGGCGTCGAGATGTAGCGAATCCGTTCGACCAGAAAGCGACGCGCCCAGAGACCAGCCAGGCCGGCAACCATCATGAAGGACGCATACTTGCCGAAGGGCTGGATGAAGGCGAGCCAGGCGGGGATGTCGCTGACGAAGTAGCGTAGGTGACGGATCAAGACGAGGAACAGACCCATGTGGAACATCCAGCCGAACAGCCAGATCCACAGGTTGCCCTTGAACAGGCTCTCGAACAGGACCACCTCGCGCGCCATGCGGAAAACCACACCCGTGGTATTGGTGGGCGCCGGTGTCGTCGGGATCGACAGTGGCGCGGGTGTGCGGCCAAAGTCGTAGATCTTGTAGGCCAGACCGACGACAAGTATTGCGAAGGCGAGGTAGAACAGGATCGCGAAAAACGTTGTCATGGACGGTGCTCAGCGGCGAACACAGCAATCAAGAACGCAGTATCGAGCTTGCCTCGTGGCGCAATGCGACATGGCGGCCAGCGGTACTGCGAAAATCGGCGCTGGCGGGACGGCACCTTGGTGCCGCCCGCCCGCGTGCAGCCTCGAATATCAGACGCAGCCGGTCGGCTTCGGCAGACCGGCGATCTTGCAGGCCTGCTTGGCGGGGCCGTAGGGGAACAGCTCGTACAGATACTGGCTGTTGCCCTTTTCCGGGCCGAGCTTCTTGCCGATCGCCTTGGTCAGCACGCGGACGGCCGGGGCGATCTGAAACTCGTTGTAGTAGTCACGCAGGAAGTTGATCACTTCCCAGTGCGCTTCGGTCAGGTTGACGCCTTCCTGCTGGGCCAGATACTTGGCGACATCTTCGTTCCAGTCCGACAGGTTGACCAGGTAGCCTTCTTCGTCGGTTTCGTAGGTCTTGCCATTGAGTTCGAATGCCATCGTTGTCTCCTAGTTGATTGATTGAAAATGGGTCATAGCCATGACTGGCTGGTTTTGTGATCTGCGACGAGATCGACGAAGCCGGCGTAATCGGTGACCGTGATGCCATCGATCACACGATCGGCCATGCCGCGCGCTTCCAGATCGGATTGCAGCGCGTAGATCTTGAATTTGCCCATCGCCGCTTTGATTTTGGCTTCCTCGGCGCCACCCTTCACGGCAGCATAGACACCATCCTCGATGAGGAGGATCGTGCCGCCTTCGGCAGTAGCGAGGACGGAATTCAGCGCGGGACGGTCGTAGGGGGATTTGTTGACGATATGCAGCATGTTGGTTTCCTCAGAACGACAGGATGACGTCCTGCTCTTCCATCAGCTTACCGAGTTCGGCGCGGGAGAGCACTTCGACGGGCACCGCGAGATCGTCGGCGGTCAAACCGCGCTCCGCCAGCGATTCCTGAGCGACATAGAGCTTGGTGATGTCGTAGTCTTCCAGCGCGCCCCAGGTCTTTTCGAAGGCCTTGGTTTCGATGCCCTTGGTGTTGTGGCCTTTCTTCAACTGATAGACGCCATCGTCGAGGAAGGCCAGGGACACGTCCTGCTCGAAGGCCGCGGCGATCAGCACCACTTCCAGGGCTTCCCACGCGTAGATCGTGCCGTAGGGCGCCTTGCGGTTGACGAACATGAATTTCTTGGTGGTCATCTCGTCCCTCCTCAATCGCCGAACACGACCAGCCGGTCGGACTGGATGCCGGCTTCGATCAACTGGCCGAGGCCGGAGATGCGGAAGCCGGGCGCCAGGTTGGTGGCATCCTTGCCGTTGCGCTTCATTTCACCTTCATCCACGATACCGCGGCGTTGGGCCGCGGCGACGCAGACGACGAGGTCGAGATTGTTTTCCTGTGCCAGTTTCGACCAGCGGCTGACGATGTTGCGGTCGTCTTGCGGCGGGGTGGTCAGGCGCGTGGCGTTGTTGACCCCATCGTGATAGAAGAAGATGCGGAAGATCTCGTGGCCCTTGGCCAGTACCGCCTTGGCGAACTGGTAGGCGGTGTCGGAGGCCTCGTGCGTGTAAGGACCTTCGTTGACCAGAATCGAAAACTTCATCGTGTCGGTTTCCTCAGAAGCGGACGTGGTTCGAGGCGTTGAGGTTGTAACGGCTGCCGCGCCAATCGTCGATCATGTACTTGGTGAAGGGGAGACCCGTCTTTTCGAAGAAGCGCGGCCAGCCGATGCGTTCGATCCAGTCGGCCATCCGTTCCCAGGGACGGGCGTCGGCCTTGTAGGTGTCGAGGATCTTCTTGACGACTGCATTGACTTCCGGCCAGCGCGGCGGGTTGTTCGGCAGGCCGGCGGCGACCAGCTTGTGGAAGGACGGCTTGCTGCGCGCGTTGGAGTTCTTGCCTCCGACCCAGATCGCCAGCTTGGAGTGCTCGGGGTCGTTGATCTGCATCGGCGGGCAGGGGGGGTAGCAGGCGCCGCAGCAGACGCATTTCTTCTCATCGACTTCCAGCGAGGGTTTGCCATTGACCAACGCCGGACGGATCGCCGCGACCGGGCAGCGCGCGACGACGGCGGGACGTTCGCAGACGTTGGCGACGAGGTCGTGGTTGATCTTCGGTGGCTTGGTGTGCTGGATGATCACCGCGATGTCGGCCTGGCCGCCGCAGTTGATTTCGCAGCAGGAAGTGGACAGACGGACGCGGTTCGGCATCTCTTCCTTCTTGAAGTCTTCGAACAACGCGTCCATCATCGACTTGACGACACCGGAGGCGTCGGTGCCGGGGATGTCGCAGTGCAGCCAGCCTTGCGTGTGGGCCACCATCGAGACCGAGTTGCCGGTGCCGCCGACCGGGAAACCATTCTTTTCCAATTCCTCGATCAGCGGACCGACCTTCTTTTCGTCGGAAACGATGAATTCGATGTTGGAGCGAATGGTGAAGCGGACACGGCCTTCGGCGAACTGGTCGGCGATGTCGCACAGCTTGCGAATCGTATACACGTCCATCTGGCGCTGGGTGCCGGCGCGCACCGTCCAGACCTCGTCGCCCGTATTGGAGACGTGATGCAGGACGCCGGGACGAGGCCGGTCGTGGTATTTCCAGTTGCCGTAGTTCGCGGCGAGTTTCGGGTGGAGGAATTTCTTGTTGTCGAGGAAGTACTCGACTGGCTTGCGCATTTGAGGTTGAGCCATGAATCGTCTCCGCAATGATCGTTGTGAATTGTTGCTATATGAATATGGTCTTCTGCCTGGCCGACTGCCGATTCCTTGCGGAACCGGCAGCCTGCAGCGCGGGAAGGATCAGGCCGCGGCCTTCTTCTTGGCGTTGATGCGGGCGACTTCCTCGTCCCAACCGTCGGTACGGACGTATGGGTTGGAACGTGGGCAGTTGACCATGTTCGGATCAGGATCGACCCCGATGCCCTCGAGGAAGTTGACCAGGCCGATACGCTCGATCATCTCACCGGTGCGCTCATGCTCGAGCGCGTTTTCGGCGAAGAAGTCGACGATGTTCTGGGCCAGCTCGACGAGTTTGTCATAATCCTCTTCGGTCTTGAGTTCCATGAAGGGAACGATGACGGTGCCCAGCGTCGCGCCGATCTTCAGGTGGCCGTGGCCACCGACGAGGATCGTCGCGCCTTTGTCCTTGCCTGGGCCGAGCGCGCCGGTCATCACGTTGATGCAGTGCATGCAACGCACGCAGTCCTTGTTGTCGATTTCGAGCGACTGGGTGTCGTTGATGGCGACGGCGGAAATGTGCGCATCCTTGCGCACATCCTTGGTGTCCTTGACTTGCAGGGCGCGCGTCGGACACATATTGACGACGTCGTTGATCAGCTCGTTCATGCCGTGCTTGGCGAACCACTTCTTGCCGAGCTCGTCGTCGGTCTTCATGTTGTCGCGCCAGGTGCCGATCACGGCCATGTCGGCGCGCTGAATCGCGTTCATGCAGTCGTTGCCGCAGCCGGAGAACTTGAACTTGAACTTGTAGGGCAACGCCGGCCGGTGGATGTCGTCGAGGAAGTTGTTGATGATCTTCTGATGGGCCTTCGCTTCGTCGTAGCAGGACTGTTCGCAGCGCGCGGCGCCGACACAGGACATCGCGGTGCGCACGGCCGGGCCGGCGCCGCCCATGTCGAAGCCCATTTCATTGATCTCGTCCCAGGCCGGTTGGACGTTCTCGGTGGTGCAGCCCTGGAACATGATGTCGCCGGACTGGCCATGCAGGGCGATCAGGCCGGAGCCGTATTTTTCCCAGATGTCGCAGAATTTGCGCAGCGTGGCGGTGTCATAGTGCATGCCGGGTGGCGGCATGATGCGCAGGGTATGGAATTCCGCGGCGTCCTTGAAGACCGGCTGACCGTTGTCGTCCTTGATTTCGGTGAAGCGGGGAAT
>JBKBOI010000046.1:0-11699 GCA_046294935.1 Rhodocyclaceae bacterium | reverse complement strand
CATGGACATAGGCGACGTCTCGCGCTTCGCCTTCGATCGTGTCGCCCAGTACCAGCGGCGTGACGCCCTGCTGGCGGGCAAAGGCGGCTGCGGCCTGCAGCGCCTCCTGGGCAGTGGCGATCACCCGGGTTTCGCAGTGTGCAAGACGTGGATCGCCGGGCTTGGGCGTCTCGCAGTCGGGCGATGCCAGCCGCGCGCGCACCGCCGCGGGCACCTCGATGCGGTATTTGGCGAGGATCGCGAGCGCCTCCTCGCGCGTCGTCGGATCGGCCACCGTCGGCCCGGAGGCGAGCACGGAAGGATCGTCGCCGGGGATGTCGGAGATGCCGAGCGTCACCACGCGTGCCGGCACGCAGGCCAAGGCGAGGCGCCCGCCCTTGATCGCGGAGAGGTGCTTGCGGACGCAGTTGATTTCGCGGATGCTCGCGCCGCTCCTCAACAGCGCCTTGTTGATCGCCTGTTTGTCGGCAAGCGTGAGGCCCGGCGCCGGCAAGGCCAGCAGTGCGGAGCCGCCACCCGATATCAGGCACAGCACCAGGTCGTCGGCCGTCAGCCCATGAACGAGATCGAACATCTGCCGCGCCGCCTGCTCGCCGGCGGCGTCGGGCACCGGATGTGCGGCTTCGACGACCCGGATGCGAGAGGTCGGCATGCCGTGACCATAGCGCGTGACGACCATGCCGGAAATGGGCGCTTCGGCGGGCCAGTGCGCCTCGACGGCGGCCGCCATCGCTGCCGCGGCCTTCCCTGCGCCGATCACGAGAGTGCGTCCCCGCGGCGGAGTAGGAAGATGAGCGGGCACGCAGACGGACGGGCTGACCGCAGCGAGTGCCGCGTCGAACAAGCTTCTCAGAAAAGTGGCTGGGCTACCGGTCGATGACATCATCGTGCGAACGGGGGGCGATGTCATGCAGCCTACAGCTTCAAGTGCAACAAAAAAATAGATTGATTGACAATTGATTGTTGCAAAATAAACAAAAATAGGAGGTGTCGAATGGATCGGCTGAAGTTGATGGAAACCTTCGTCGCAGTGAGCCAACGGGGCAGCCTGACCGCTGCGGCAGCTGCCGAGGGCGTGGCGCCGGCGGTGATCAGCCGCCGTCTCGATGCGCTCGAGGCGCATCTCGGTGTCCGGTTGATGGTGCGCACGACCCGCAAGATCACGCTGACCTTCGAAGGCAACGCATACCTCGAGGATTGCCAACGCATCCTGCGCGAACTGGCCGAAGCCGAAGCGGCCGTATCGCAAGGCAGCGCCCGGGCGAGCGGCCATTTGCGCGTCACGGCTCCGGCCGGCTTCGGCCGCAGGCATGTCGCGCCGCTGCTTCTCGAATTCCTGCGCGCGCATCCCGAGGTAACCGCCGATCTCGATCTTTCGGATCGCAGCGTCGATCTCGTCGGCGAGAGGTTCGACTGTGCCGTCAGGATCGGCGGGCTGGTCGATTCGAATTTGGTCGCTGTGCGGCTCGGTGGGATGAGGCGGGTCGTGGTGGGCAGCCCGGCCTATTTCCAGCAGCATGGGGTGCCCCGCAACCTCGCTGATTTGTCCAATCATGCCTGTCTTGCGCTCGTCACGCAGCCGGGGTGGGATTTTTCGGTCGAGGGCAAGCCCGTGCTGTTCAAGCCCAGCGGACGTTTCGTCTGCAACGATGGCGCGGTGTTGCGCGAGTGGGCTCTGGCCGGGATGGGTCTTGCATGGCGCTCGCTGTGGGAAGTCGGCGATGATTTGCGCTGGGGGCGGCTCGTCTCTGTGCTCGATGAATATTCGGCGCCTCCCGTCGGCATCCATGCCGTGTTTTTGCAGCGCAAGCATCTGCCCTTGCGCGTGCGGCTGTTCGTCGATCTGCTCAAAGAAAAATATGGTCAGCCGGATTACTGGGACAAGGCGGAATGAGCGCAAAAATCGGCGCTGGCAAGACGGCACGTCGACGAAAAAACCGGCACCTTGCGGGTGCCGGCTTCTTCGCTCCACTCCCTCTGTTCCGAGGGATCAGTGAAACTGCTCCTCCTCCGTCGAGCCGGAAAGCGCCTTGACATTGGACGATCCGCCTTGGATCACGGTCGTGACGTCGTCGAAATAGCCCGCGCCGACTTCCTGCTGGTGCGCGACGAAGGTATAGCCATGTTCGCGCGCGGCGAATTCGGGTTCCTGCACCATCTCGACGTAATGCATCATGCCAGCGCCGCGGGCATAGGCATGTGCGAACCGGAATGTGTTGAACCAGTTGATGTGGATGCCGGCCAGCGTGATGAATTGGTACTTGTAACCCAGCGCGGAGAGCTCGTCCTGGAAGGTGGCGATGGTCTTGTCGTCGAGGTTCTTCTTCCAGTTGAACGACGGCGAGCAGTTGTAGGCCAGCAGCTTGCCAGGGCACTCTTTCAGCACGGCCTGGGCGAACTCGCGGGCGAAGCCCAGATCCGGCGTGCCGGTCTCGCACCAGACGAGATCCGCGTAGGGAGCATAGGACACCCCGCGGCTGATCGCCTGTTCGAGTCCATTTTTGACGCGGTAGAAACCCTCCTGTGTGCGCTCGCCGGTCAGGAATGGGCGGTCGCGCTCGTCGTGGTCGGAGGTCAGGAGATTCGCCGCCTCGGCATCGGTGCGGGCGAGCACGATGGTGGGAACATTCATCACGTCGGCGGCCAAGCGAGCGGCGATCAGCTTCTCGATCGCCTCCTGGGTGGGCACGAGCACCTTGCCACCCATGTGGCCACATTTCTTGACTGCGGCGAGCTGGTCCTCGAAATGCACGCCTGCAGCACCGGCGGCGATCATGTTCTTCATCAGCTCGAAGGCGTTCAGCACACCGCCGAAGCCGGCTTCCGCGTCGGCGACGATCGGCAGGAAGTAGTCGATATAGCCCTCGTCGCCGGGGCCGATGCCGCGTGCCCACTGGATCTCGTCGGCGCGTTTGAAGGTGTTGTTGATGCGGCGCACCATCGCCGGCACCGAGTCATAGGCATAGAGCGATTGGTCTGGATACATCGTCTCCGACGTGTTGCCATCGGCGGCGACCTGCCAGCCGGACAGATAGACGGCTTCGAGGCCGGCTTTGGCCTGCTGCATCGCTTGGCCGGCGGTGATCGCACCAAAGGTATTCACATAGCCCTTCTTCGCTTCACCATTGATCAGGCGCCAGAGCTTTTCGGCACCGCGGCGGGCGAGGGTGTATTCGATCTGCACCGACCCTCGCAGGCGGACGACGTCGGAGGCCGAGTAGCCACGCTTGACTCCCTTCCAGCGGGGGTTCTCGTTCCAGTCTTTTTCCAGGGCGGCAATTTGTGATTTGCGATCGGTCATGTCATGTTCCTCTCTCATCAGGGTTCGGGATGGGGGCTGCGGTGAGGCGGACTATAGCCGTAATATTGCGCAGCAACAAGTATCTTATATAAAACATATGTTAGAAAATTTTGATACCAAGTCGAGCTGGCTTAATGACTGCTTATGTCTTGTGGGTCAGTGAAGCGGTCCGGCCGCGACGATCAGGCCGTCGGCGTCGACATAGAGCCAGTCGCCGGAGCGGAATTCGATGCCGGCGAAGCAAACGGGCAGCCCGGCTTCGCCGAGGTTCTTTTTCACCGTTTTTTGCGGATGGGTTGCCAGCGCGAGCACGCCGAGATCCATGCCGGCGATGGCCGCGGCATCACGGATGCAGCCCCAGACGACGACACCCGACCAGCCATTATCCTAAAAACCGCAGTTGGGGCGTTGCGTGTGCGTTCATCGCGGCGCAGGGCAAGGCGTATTGATTCGGCAGGGTGGCTCCCCTGCCGAAGGTGACAACACCGCCATGCGCCGCGAGACGTGCAATCCACGCCGTAGCGCATCCCCCAACGGCAAAAAATCGCCAATGTCAGCATGTCGCCAACGAATCAGCGGCATGCAACTCATGAGGCGCGGTCAACTGCGGTTTTTAGGATTATCCACGGCGAGCGCGGCGAGCCGGTCGCCGAGCAGCGCGCAGCGCAGGCTGCCGCCGCCATCGATCACCAGCACACGGCCATTGCCAGGCATTTCGAGCGTCTGGCGAACGAGGCCGTTATCCTCGAAAAGCTTCAGAGTGGCGATCTGGCCATGAAATGCGACGCGTCCGCCATATGAGCGGAAGATCGGCGCGGCGACGCGTACTTTGCCTTCGTGCGCATCGCCTAGATCGCTGATGGCGAATTGCATTGTTCAGGCGGTCGAGGAGGGGAAAGGCGCGTTTTCGCTCGTCGTGTCTTCGAACATCAAGCGCACCTTGTCGTTCTCGTCGAGGTCGATGGTCACCTTGCCGCCATGGACGAGACGGCCGAACAGCAGCTCGTCGGCCAGCGCGGTCCTGATCGTATCCTGGATCAGCCGCGCCATCGGTCGGGCACCCATCAAAGGATCGAAGCCTTTTTCAGCCAGCCAGGCGCGTAATTGATCGGTGAACACCGCTTCGACCTTCTTCTCGTGCAACTGGGCTTCGAGCTGCATCAGGAACTTGTCGACCACGCGCAGGATGATCGCGGAATCGAGCGGCTTGAACGAGACGATGGCATCGAGCCGGTTGCGGAATTCCGGCGAAAACATGCGCTTGATCTCGGCCATCTCGTCGCCGGGCTGCTTTCTGGTGGTGAAGCCGATCGTGGTTTTCTGCAGTGCTTCGGCCCCGGCATTGGTGGTCATGATGATCACGACGTTGCGGAAATCCGCTTTGCGGCCATTGTTGTCGGTCAGCGTGCCGTGATCCATCACCTGCAGCAGGATGTTGAAGATGTCTGGGTGGGCCTTTTCGATCTCGTCGAGTAGTAGTACGGCATGCGGCTTCTTCGTCACCGCCTCGGTGAGCAGCCCTCCTTGATCGAAGCCGACGTAGCCCGGTGGCGCGCCGATCAGGCGGCTGACCGCATGGCGCTCCATGTATTCGGACATGTCGAAGCGGATCAGCTCGATGCCCATGCAGTAGGCGAGCTGGCGCGCCACCTCGGTCTTGCCGACGCCGGTCGGACCAGAGAACAGGAAGCAGCCGATCGGCTTTTGTGGATTGCCCAAGCCCGAGCGCGACATCTTGATCGCTTGCGTCACGGCGTCGATCGCCGCGTCTTGACCGAAGACGACGCTCTTCAGGTCGCGGTCGAGGTTCTTCAATGCGGCACGGTCATCCGAGGAGACGTGCTGCGGCGGGATACGCGCGATCTTGGCGACGACTTCCTCGATCTCCTGCTTGCCGATCAGCTTTTTCTGCTTGGACTTGGGCAGGATGCGCTGCGCGGCGCCGGCTTCGTCGATCACGTCGATCGCCTTGTCCGGCAAATGGCGGTCGGTGATGTATTTCGCGGCGAGCTCCGCGGCATTGGTGAGCGCCGCAGCGGAATACTTGATGCCGTGGTGTTCTTCGAAGCGCGACTTGAGGCCGCGCAGAATTTGCACGGTTTCGTCGATGCTCGGTTCATTGACGTCGATCTTCTGGAAACGCCGGGAAAGGGCATGATCCTTCTCGAACACGCCACGAAATTCGTTGTAGGTGGTCGCGCCGATGCACTTGATGGCGCCGGAAGAAAGGGCCGGCTTGAGCAGGTTGGATGCGTCCAGTGTGCCGCCAGAAGCCGCTCCGGCGCCGATCAGGGTGTGGATCTCGTCGATGAACAGGATCGCGTTCGGGTCGTCGGCGAGCTGCTTGAGCACGGCCTTGAGGCGCTGTTCGAAATCACCGCGATACTTGGTGCCGGCCAGCAGCGCGCCCATGTCGAGGGCATAGATGGTGGCGTTGGCGAGGATGTCGGGCACGCTGCCTTCGACGATGCGCCGCGCCAGGCCTTCGGCGATCGCGGTCTTGCCGACGCCGGCTTCGCCGACCAGCAACGGATTGTTCTTGCGCCGCCGGCACAGCGTCTGGATCACACGCTCCAACTCTTTCTCGCGGCCGATCAGCGGGTCGATCTTGCCGGTGAGCGCCAGCTGGTTGAGATTCTGGGTGAAGCTTTCGAGCGCCCCGCCGGTTTGTTGCGCGTCACCTTCCTGCTCGCGGTTTTCCTCGTGCTTGCCATTGTGGGCCGGCACCTTGGTGATGCCGTGGGAAATGTAATTCACCACGTCGAGACGCGAGATGTTCTGCTTGTGCAGGAAATAGACGGCATGTGAATCCTTCTCGCCGAAGATCGCGACGAGCACGTTGGCGCCATTGACTTCTTTCTTGCCGGAGGACTGCACATGGAGGATGGCACGTTGAATCACGCGCTGGAAGCCGAGCGTCGGTTGCGTGTCGATCTCGCCATCGCCAGGCACGGTCGGCGTGTGCTGGTCGATGAAACGGCTGATTTCCCGGCGCAAGGCTTCGATGTCGGCCGCGCAGGCGCGCAACACGTCGGCGGCGGATGGGTTGTCGAGCAAAGCCAGCAGCAGGTGCTCGACGGTGATGAATTCGTGACGCTTCTGTCGGGCTTCGACGAAGGCCATGTGCAGACTGACTTCGAGTTCCTGGGCGATCATTGCTTTCCTTTCAGTTCTCTTCCATCACGCAGGCGAGCGGATGCTCGTGTCGTCGGGCGAAGGCAGTCACCTGCTCGACCTTGGTGCTGGCCAGGTCGCGCGGAAACACGCCGCAGACGGCGCGCCCCTGATGATGGACCATCAGCATCACACGCGTAGCCTGTTCGCGGCTCATGCGGAAGAACTTCTCGAGCACGATGACGACGAAGTCCATCGGCGTGTAATCGTCGTTGAGCAGCACCACTTTGTACAAAGGTGGTGGCTTGACTTTCTGCTGCTCCGGTTCGAGGACGACGTTGCCATTCGGTTGAATCTTTTTGCGGGTGACCATGAAATGATTGTAATGCGAATCGTCCCGCTGACAACCCGGCTGCCTTTGGGGGATCAGCGGGGAAAAACCCTGTCTGAGCCTTTCTTGACGTGAAAGACATGGCAGCGCCGCCGCTGGGCCGCGCCAAGGCGGCGCGGCACGTGCCGCAAGGCACGAACCGCGACGCGCGCCATGCGCCCCCCTTTTCGAGCGCCGCGATGCGGCGCGAGCAAAGACCTCCCCGCGAGGGCGAAGGGGTAACGTTGACGTAGCTTCTCGCGCATCCGTCGATGCTGTCGTGCAACATCGAAAATGCTTGACGGAGGCGATGAACTTCAGTAAAAGGCTGCCGTGTTTGGTGCAAGCTTCGTCCCAGCATTACCGAGTCACCGTGCTTCTCCGTGCGTTTGCCTCTGATTCACCGGCTTGGCTCCTTCCTGCCGTCGAGAAACTTGTTACACAAACATGGCGCCGGTGATGCTCCCGCATGACCGGATGTGTCACGTTCTAGGTCACGTTTTAGGAAAGAGGTTTTATGGCAACGGGTACCGTCAAGTGGTTCAACGACTCCAAGGGATTTGGTTTCATCACCCCGGACGATGGCAGTGAAGATCTGTTCGCGCACTTTTCTGCGATCAACATGCAGGGTTTCAAGACCCTGAAAGAAGGCGAGAAAGTCAGCTTCGACGTCGTCCAAGGCCCCAAGGGCAAGCAGGCTTCGAACATCCAGAAGACCTGATTCCGACGGTAGCTGTGCCGTCCTGCCAGCGCCGATTTTTTATGGCGCTGGCAAAGAAAAACCCGGCGATGCCGGGTTTTTTCGTTCCGTCACATGCGCTCGATCATCGCCTGGCCGAATTCCGAGCACTTCACTTCCTTCGCCCCTTCCATCAGACGGGCGAAATCGTATGTAACGATCTTGTCGGTGATGGTGGCTTCCATCGACCGAATGATCAGATCGGCCGCTTCCTTCCAGCCGAGGTGCCGCAGCATCATTTCGGCAGAGAGGATCAGCGAGCCTGGATTGACTTTGTCCTGCCCGGCATACTTCGGCGCCGTGCCGTGGGTGGCCTCGAACACCGCATACTGGTCGGAAATGTTGGCGCCCGGCGCGATGCCGATGCCGCCGACTTGCGCCGCCAGGGCATCGGAAATGTAGTCGCCATTCAGGTTCAACGTCGCGATGACGTCGTATTCCGCCGGACGCAGCAGGATCTGCTGCAGGAAGGCGTCGGCGATCACGTCCTTGATGATGATCTCGCGGCCGGTGTCGGGGTTCTTGAACGAGCACCAGGGGCCGCCGTCGATCGGTTGGGCGCCGAACTCTTTTTGCGCCAGCGCGTAGCCCCAGTCGCGGAACGCGCCTTCGGTGAACTTCATGATGTTGCCCTTGTGTACCAGGGTGACGCTCCTGCGGTCGTTGGCGATCGCGTATTTGATCGCGGCGCGCACCAGCCGCTCGGTGCCCTCGCGCGAGACCGGCTTGATGCCGATACCGGAAGTGGCGGGGAAACGGATTTTCTTCACTCCCATTTCTTCCTGCAGGAAACGGATGACCTTGCGGGCCCCGTCCGACTCGGCTGGCCACTCGATGCCGGCGTAGATGTCCTCGGTGTTCTCGCGGAAGATCACCATGTCGGTCTTCGACGGGTCCTTCAACGGCGATGGCACGCCTTTGAAATAGCGCACCGGCCGCACGCACTGATACAGATCGAGTTCCTGACGCAGCGCGACGTTGAGTGAGCGTATGCCGCCGCCGACCGGCGTGGTCATCGGCCCCTTGATCGATACCGCATAGGTTTTCAGCGCCTCGAAAGTTTCCTGAGGCAGCCATTGGTCCGGTCCATAAAGACGGGTGGCTTTTTCTCCCGCATACACCTCGAGCCAGGCGATCTTGCGCTTGCCGCCATAGGCCTTGGCGACGGCTGCATCGACGACGGCTTTCATCACCGGCGTGATGTCGACGCCGATGCCGTCGCCTTCGATGAACGGAATGATGGGGTTGTCGGGTATGGGTTGGCCAACGACGATGCGCTGTCCTTCGGTAGGGATCCGGATATGGGATTGACTCATGACGACTCCAGTTGCGATTGAACGGCCTCATTATCCTAAAAACCGCGGTTGGACGGCGTGGAGCGTGCGTTCATCGCGGCGCAGGACGAGGCGCTTCGATGCGGCAGGGCATCTCTCCTGCCGAAGGTATTGATGCCGCCATGCGCCGCGAGACGTGCAATCCACGCCTGATCGCATTTCCCAACGGAGAAATCGTCAATGACGGGATGCCACCAACGAATCGACTTGCAGCTCATGAAGCGCGGTCGACTGCGGTTTTCAGGATTATCCACGATTGGTCATCGGGTTGCCAGCGCCGCCGGTGTTAGAATCTGCAACCGCCACGAGGATTCCATCGCATGATCGGCCCCATCCCGAGCCCGGCACCTGCTGCGGCCATGCTCGCCAGTCGGGCGTTGGCCGTTGCGCAAACCGTGTTGGCCGGTTTCGACAAGCATTACCGGCTGTTTCGCGAAATCTCCGCGGCGGCCAAGGAGCGGTTCGAAAACGGGGCTTGGCTTGCGCAGCAGCAGGCGGTTCGCGAACGCATCCAGTTCTATGATGACAGGGTGAGCGAGACCGTCGCCCGCCTGCATCGTGAATTCGGCCAAGACGCGCTGGATACCGATGTCTGGCGACAAGCCAAGCTCTATTACATTGGTCTGCTGACGGAACACGCCCAGCCTGAACTGGCGGAAACCTTCTTCAACTCGGTGTTCTGCAAGATCCTGCATCGCACCTATTTCCACAACGAGTTCATCTTCGTGCGGCCGGCGATCTCGACCGAATACATCGAGTCTGATCCGCCCGCCTATCGCTTTTACTATCTTCGGGAAGCCGACTGGCGTGCGGCGCTCTCCCGCATCTTTCTCGATTTCGGCTGGCGGCGTGCGTTCGACGATCTCGACCGCGATCTCGACTGGCTGCTGCGTGCGGTGCGCGAGCGTTACCCCGAGCTGCCACCGCGCGAGGCCAATTTCCAGATCCAGGTATTGTCCTCGGCTTTCTATCGCAACAAAGCCGCCTATGTGATCGGCAAGGTGGTCAATGGCGCCAATGAATATCCATTCGCGATCCCGGTGCTGCACGACGCGCAGGGCCGGCTTTATCTCGACACGATTCTGCTCGATGCGGCGGACATCGGTCTGCTGTTTTCGCTGTCACGCGCCTATTTCATGGTGGATATGCCGGTGCCGGCGAATACCGTGCAGTTCCTGCGCAGCCTGATGCCGGACAAGCCACGTGCGGAGATCTATTCGATGCTCGGCCTGGGCAAGCAGGGCAAGACATCCTTTTACCGTGGTCTGATTTCCCACCTGCATCATTCGGCCGATCAGTTCGTCATCGCGCCAGGAATCCGTGGCACGGTGATGCTGGTGTTCACGCTGCCCTCCTACCCCTATGTCTTCAAGGTGATCAAGGATCGCTTCGGCGCCAGCAAGGAAGTCGATCATGCCACGGTCAGGCGCAAGTATCAGCTGGTCAAGCAGATCGACCGCGTCGGCCGCATGGCCGACACCCTCGAATTCTCCGAGGTCGCGCTGCCAAGAGACCGGCTGGCGCCAGAGCTGGTCGAGGAGCTGCGCCGTGAAATCCCCTCGCAGCTCGAGGAGGAGGGGGGCGACCTGATCATCAGGCATCTCTACATCGAGCGACGCATGGAACCGCTCAACCTATATCTCGAACGCGCGCTGCAGGCAGGGCGCGACGATTTGGTCGAGCAGGCGGTGATCGAATACGGCAACGCGATCCGCGAGCTGGCGATCGCCAACATCTTTCCCGGCGACCTGTTGTGGAAGAATTTCGGCGTCACCCGCTACGGACGTGTCGTGTTCTACGATTACGACGAGATCGAGTTCATGACCGACTGCAATTTCCGGCGCATTCCACCGCCGCCCAACGAGGAAGCGGAGCTCTCCGGCGAACCGTGGTATGCGGTGGGCCGGAATGACGTGTTCCCGGAAGAGTTCGCCGCCTTCCTGCTCGGTGAGCCGCGCATCCGTGCCGCGTTCATGAAGCATCATGCCGATCTGCTCGACGTCGGTTTCTGGCAACGCGCGCAGGAAGACGTCCGCAGCGGCAAAATCAGCGACTTCTTCCCTTACCCCGAACCCCTGCGCTTTTGCCACCGTTTTGCCGAAAGGAAAGCAAACGCATGAAAGTTCCTGTCATGATGGTTGCCCTGCTGCTCGCAGGCGCCACCTTCGCCCAGTCTTTGCCGATGATCGAACTCAATGTCGGTATTCACCGCATCGAGGCCGAAGTCGCTGCGACCAACGCCGTACGCATGCGGGGACTGATGCAGCGTAAATCGCTGGCGACCCAGCGTGGCATGCTGTTCGTCTTCGACCAGGAGGCACGCCATTGCATGTGGATGAAGAATACCTATCTGCCGTTGTCCGTGGCCTTCCTCGATGCCTCGGGTCGCATCCTCAACATCGAGGAGATGCAGCCGCTGACCGAGGAGAACCATTGCGCGGCAAGGCCGGCGCGCTATGCGCTGGAAATGAATCGTGGCTGGTTCGCAGATCGCGGGCTCAAGCCCGGCGATCGGATCAATGGCCTCGACAATGCGCCCCCGGCGTTCTGAGTGCCGTCCCGCCAGCGCCGATTTTTTTGCCATACTTGAACCCTTAAGGCACGAGGAGCTTGCCATGCCCAGTCTGCTGCCCAACGTCGATCCAGACGGTCTGCTGGAATATTCGGTCGTCTATAGCGACCGCGCGCTCAACCATATGTCGGCGAAATTCCAGGGGGCGATGCGCGACATCTCGCGTATCCTCAAAGCCGTCTATCACGCCGAGGCTGCAGTCGTCGTGCCGGGCAGCGGCACGTTTGGCATGGAAGCCGTCGCACGGCAGTTCGCCACTGGCAAGAAAT
>JBKBOI010000045.1:0-12195 GCA_046294935.1 Rhodocyclaceae bacterium | reverse complement strand
CCACTGCGTCCAGAATTCCGGAGCAGTTTGCTGGAGCGCCCAGGGCCAGGCAACGGCGAGCGGAAGTGCGATCTGCAGCGCAATCCCAAGCCCAAGCCAGTCGCGCCGCAGAATCGGCGCTGGCAGGACGGCAAGGGCCATGACGAGGCCGGCCAATCCATGGGCTGGAAACGCGAGGCCCAGGCCGAGGCCTAGGAGCACGGCTCCGCTGCGTCGGCCTTGCAGGATCAGCCCGGCACCCCACCAGGCCAGGGCGGCAAATGCCAACCCAGCGATGCCGGGCTGTGCTTCGTGTAACGGCAACAGCAGACCCAGGGTGCCCACGGCCAGCAGAACGGCGATCCGGCCGGCATGCTCACCGAAAAAGCTGCGGGCCGCCCCCGCGAGCGCCGCGAGAAAGAGCGCGCCGAACAGGGCGGTCGCCAGCCGTGCCGCGACATGAAAACCGAGCGGGTCGCCGAAGAGCTTGCCCAACGCGGCGGCGACCCAGTGATACAACGGTGCCGTATGCGGCCAGGGCGTGCCGGCGATGGCCGGCGCGAGCCAGTTCGAGTCCTTTGCGAACCCCCAGGCGATGCCGATGTGGATCGCGTCCTCATGCTTCCACGGATCGTGCTGCAGGCCCGTCAGCAGATAGACCGCGGCCAGCAGAACGACGACCGCGAGCGGCAGGCGGGGCGAGAGCGGCTGGGCGGGGACGGCGAAATTCATGATGTCAAAAAAGCAAAGGGCAGCCGGGGCTGCCCTCGCAACACCGATGGGCAGATCCGACTGCCCTGGCCATGACGCAAACGCAGGGAACCTGCCTTTGCCGCGAACGGTTGTGCGGCGTCAGGCAGCCGCGCCGGCGCGCTTGTATTTCTGCTTGAAGCGTTCGACGCGACCGGCGGTATCGACGATCTTCTGCTTGCCGGTGTAGAACGGATGACAGGCCGAGCAGACTTCGATGTGCAGCGGACGACCAATGGTCGAGCGTGTCTTGAAGGTGTTGCCGCAGCTGCAAGTCACCTCGATCTCGGTGTATTTCGGGTGGATGCCTTCTTTCATTTCTGTGTCCTTTGTGCTGTCCGGTAGGGCCGCCGTCATTGCGGAAAGCCGCGCATTATCCTGAAAAAGCGGCAGGAAATCAACCGCCGCGGCGCATCGCGTCGAAGAACTCGGCATTGTTCTTCGTGGCCTTGACCTTGTCGAGCAGGAACTCGGTGGCTTCGAGATCGTCGAGGCCGTACATCAGTTTCCGCAACACCCAGACTTTCTGCAGCACGTCGGGTTTCAAGAGCAGCTCCTCGCGGCGCGTGCCGGAACGGTTGACATTGATCGCCGGATAGACGCGCTTTTCCGACATGCGGCGGTCGAGGTGGATCTCGGAGTTGCCGGTACCTTTGAACTCTTCGTAGATCACTTCGTCCATGCGGCTGCCAGTGTCGATCAGCGCGGTGGCGATGATGGTCAGCGAGCCGCCTTCCTCGATGTTGCGCGCGGCGCCGAAGAAGCGCTTGGGCTTTTGCAGCGCGTTGGCATCGACGCCGCCGGTGAGCACCTTGCCGGAGGCTGGCTGCACCGTGTTGTAGGCGCGCGCCAGGCGCGTGATCGAGTCGAGCAGGATGATCACGTCCTTCTTGTGCTCGGTCAGCCTTTTCGCCTTCTCGATCACCATTTCGGCGACCTGCACGTGGCGTGTCGCAGGTTCGTCGAAGGTCGAGGCGACCACCTCACCGCGTACCGTGCGTGACATTTCGGTGACTTCCTCGGGACGCTCGTCGATCAGCATCACGATCAGCACCGCTTCGGGGTGGTTCGCGGCGATCGCATGGGCGATGTGTTGCAGCATCACGGTCTTGCCGGACTTCGGCGGCGCGACCAGCAGGCCGCGTTGCCCCTTGCCGATCGGCGCGATGATGTCGATGACACGGCTGGTGATGTTCTCTTCCGCCTTGGTGTCGCGCTCGAGCCTCAGATGCTCGGTCGGATGCAGCGGCGTCAGGTTCTCGAAAAGGATCTTGTTCTTGCAGACTTCCGGTGGGTCGCCATTCACCTTGTCGAGCTTGACCAGCGCGAAGTAGCGCTCGCCATCCTTGGGCGTGCGGATCTCGCCTTCGATGGTATCGCCGGTGCGCAGATTGAAACGGCGGATCTGCGAGGGCGAGACATAGACGTCGTCGGGGTTGGCGAGATAGGAGGTATCGGCCGAGCGCAGGAAACCATAGCCATCCGGCATGACTTCGAGGCAGCCATCGCCGTAGATGACTTCGCCCTTCTTGGCATGTTCCTTGAGGATGGCGAAGATCAGTTCCTGTTTGCGCAGGCGGTTGGCGCCCTCGATGCCGAGGGCGGTGGCCATGTCGATCAGTTGGCTGACGTGATGCGTCTTGAGTTCGGAAAGGTGCATGGTGGTGCGAGAGCGCTGGCGCGCTGGGCTCGAAAAAAACGGGGAGCGGGAGAATGCGCCGGTGGAGGGCCGGCTGCCCGGGATCGTTTAGCGGCTGGCGCCGCACGATCCCAAGGGCACTGTAACGGGATCAGAGATTGCTGTCAATGAAGGCGGCAAGCTGCGACTTCGACAGCGCGCCGACTTTGGTCGCTTCGACATTGCCGTTTTTATAGAGGATGAGCGTCGGGATCCCGCGGATGCCATATTCGCCTGGCGTCTTGGGGTTCTCGTCGATGTTCAGCTTGGCGACCTTGAGGCGGCCGCTGTATTCCTTGGCCACTTCGTCGAGGATCGGCGCGATCATCTTGCAGGGGCCGCACCATTCGGCCCAGTAATCGACCAGTACCGGAATCGGGGATTCCAGCACGTCGCTCTTGAAGCTCGCGTCGGTGACGTAATGGATGTGTTCGCTCATGGCAATGCCTCGCGTTTGCGGGAGAGGAGACAGGGGAATCAGATTTCGAGATTGTCGATCAGACGGGTCGTGCCCAGCCGGGCCGCGCCCAGGACCACCAGGGGTGGCGCCGGGCCGTCGGTGGGCGGCGATTGTAGATCAAATCGGCTCCGCACCGCAACGTAGTCGGGCACCCAGCCGTGCGATCGCAACTCGTCCATGGCCTGCGCTTCCAGCGCGGCGAAGTTGCGGTGACCGGCGCGGACGGCTTGCGCGACTGCGCAAAGACAGCGATACAGCCGGGGCGCCTCGGCGCGCTCTTCCGGCGAGAGATAGCCATTGCGCGACGATAGCGCCAGGCCGTCGGGCGCGCGCACCGTCTCGCCGGGGATCACTTCGATCGGCAGCGCGAATTCGCGCACCATCGCCGAGAGCACCATGAACTGCTGGTAATCTTTCTTGCCGAACAATGCAGCCTGCGGCTGGACGATCGCGAACAGCTTCATCACCACCGTAGCCACGCCGCGGAAATGCCCGGGACGGAACTCGCCTTCGAGGATGT
This sequence comes from Rhodocyclaceae bacterium, assembly GCA_046294935.1. Classification (GTDB taxonomy): domain Bacteria; phylum Pseudomonadota; class Gammaproteobacteria; order Burkholderiales; family Rhodocyclaceae; genus Sulfuricystis. Next base: position 8,808 of record JBKBOI010000045.1, on the reverse strand, counting down.
TCGCGTGCTCGGCCGGCGGCTCGATGACATAACGCTGGGGCGTCGGGTAGAGTTCTTCCTCGCTGGGCGCGAAGAGATGATCCACGCCCGCGGCGATGAGCTTTTCACAATCCGCTTCGAGGGTGCGCGGATACTTGTCGAAATCCTCGCCGGGGCGGAATTGCAGGCGGTTGACGAAGATCGAGGCGACGACGCTGTCGCCATGGGCGCGCGCCTGTTTCATCAGCGTGATGTGGCCGTCGTGAAGATTGCCCATGGTCGGCACGAAGACGATGCGGCCGGCATCCTTGAGTGCGTTGCGCACACCGGCGATGGTGTGATGGATCTGCATCTTCCTTCTCAGTAGCAGTGCTCGGGGGCGGGATAGCGGCCTTCCTTGACGGCGGCGACATAGGCCTTGACGGCGCCTTCGATGCTCTGTTCCTCGGCCATGAAGTCCTTGACGAAGCGGCCCTTCTTGCCAGGATACAGGCCGAGCATGTCGTAGAGCACCAGCACCTGGCCGTCGCAGTCGGGGCCGGCGCCGATGCCGATCGTCGCGCACACCTGGAGGGTGCGGGTGATCTTCGCGGCGAGATGTGATGGCACCATTTCCAGCACCATCAGCGCCGCTCCGGCCTGCTCGAGCGCGATGGCGTCGTTCACCATGCGTTCGGCCGAGGCTTCGTCGCGACCCTGCACGTGATAGCCGCCGAGCGCATGCACCGATTGCGGCGTCAGCCCAATGTGTGCGCAGACCGGCACGCCGCGTTCGACCAGGAAATGCACGGTCTCGGCCATCACCTCGCCACCTTCGAGCTTGACCATCTCGGCGCCGGCGGCGAGCAAGCGGCCGGCGTTGCGGATCGCCTGTTCCTTCGATTCGTGATAGGCGCCGAACGGCATGTCGGCGATCACCATCGCGCGGCTCACCATGTGACCGACGCATTCGGTGTGATAGATCATGTGCTCCATCGTCACCGGCAGCGTCGAGGTCTTGCCCTGGATGACGTTGCCGAGCGAATCGCCGACGAGGATCGCGTCGACGCCGCAGCGGTCTTCGAGCGCGGCGAAGCTGGCGTCATAGCAGGTCAGCATGGCGATCTTCTCGCCGGCGCGCTTCATGCGGGCGAGCTCGGGCAGCGTCACGGGTTTGTTGCTGGCGAGATAGGTCATCAGGGACTGCGGAAGATGAAATAGACGGCGCCAAGGATACACAAAGCGGCCCAGAGATAGTCGAGCTTCAGCGGTTGGCGCATGTAGAGGACGACGAAGGGCACGAACACCGTCAGGGCGATGACTTCCTGCAGGATCTTCAATTGCGGCAGCGACAGTTCGTGATGGCCGATGCGGTTGGCCGGCACCTGCAACAGGTATTCGAACAGCGCGATGCCCCAGGAGGCCAGCGCGGCGATCCACCAGGGCCGGTCATTGAGGTTCTTCAGATGCGCATACCAGGCGAAGGTCATGAAGACGTTCGATGCCGACAGTAGCAGCACCGTCTGCCATAGGACGGGGATGCCCTTCAGGAAGGTCATGACAACCTCTCGATGCGCTGATCGGCGACCCGTGGCAGCAATGCGCTGAGCGGCCCGAGGCCAGGGATGGTGAGCCCCGGCGCGATTTCGGCGAGGGGAACGAGCACGAAGGCGCGCTCGGCCATGCGTGGGTGGGGCAAGGTCAGTTCGGGTGATTCGATCACCTGGTCGCCACACAGCAAAAGATCGAGATCGAGCGTGCGCGGCGCATTGCGGACCGAGCGCACGCGGCCGAAGCGCGCTTCGATCGCGAATAGCTGGGCGAGCAGCCCGTAGGCTGGCAAAGTGGTTTCGATCATGGCGACGGCATTGATGAAGTCCGGCTGATGTTTGAGGCCGACGGGCGCGGTGCGATAGAGCGAGGAACTCGCCACGAGGCGCGATTGCGGCAGTTCCTGCAGCGCCCCGATCGCGGCGCGCACCGTGGCGATGGGATTGCCGAGATTCGCACCGAGCGCGACATAGGCGATGACGGTCATGGTTCGGTCAGTCGCTCGGATCCGACGCTGGCGGGATTGGGGGCGTCCCGCCGGGCGCCTCGCTTCGTGAAGTCGGCGCTGGCGGTACGGCACCGGCGGCGTCTGCTGCCGGTTTTTTGGCGCGCCGGCGGCGGCGTTTCTTCGCGCCGGCGGTCTCGGGTTTCAACATCGCTTCGCGCGTGGCGTTGTCGGCTTCGGCGAAGGCGGCCCACCAGTCGGCCAGCGCTTGCGGGGCTTCGCCGCTATCGGCGCGCAGACGCAAGAAGTCCCACGCGGCGCGAAAGCGGGGCTGCTCGACGAGGCGGAACGGTGCGCGCCCGCCGCGTTTCTCGAAGCGCGGCTGCAAAAGCCAGATCTCCTTGATGTCGCCCATGATGCGGCGCGTGATGGCGAGCTTTTCCGCCTGTGTGTCGAGCACTTCGTCCATCGCCGCATGCAGTGCCGGCACGGCATGTTCGCCATGCTGCTTGCGCGCTTCCCAATTGACGAGCACCTGGTGCCACAGCAGCGTGGCGAACAGGAAGCCGGGCGAGGTGCGTTTGCCTTCCCGCACGCGTCGATCCGTGTCCGCCAGCGCCAGCATGACGAATCTTTCGCCCAGCGGCTGCTCGAGGATCACGTCCAGGAGCGGCAGCAGGCCGTGGTGCAGACCTTCTTCACGCAGACGTTTCAGGCATTCGACGGCATGGCCCGAGAACAGGAGCTTGAGCATCTCGTCGAACAGCCGTGCGGCGGGCACGTTTTCGATCAATGGCGCCATCTCGCGGATCGGCGCCTGCACGGTCGGGTCCATGCGCAGGTCGAGCTTGGCGGCCAGCCTCACGGCGCGCAGCATGCGCACGGGGTCCTCACGATAACGCGCGCGTGGATCGCCGATCATGCGCAGGGTCTTCCTTTGCAGATCACGCACGCCGTGGTGGTAATCGAAAACCTGCTGCGTCGTCGGATCGTAGTAGAGCGCGTTGATCGTGAAGTCGCGGCGCGCGGCGTCTTCTTCCATCGTGCCCCAGACGTTGTCCCGCAGCACGCGGCCGTGTTCGTCCTTCAGCGTGTTTTCGTCATGGATGGCGCGGAAGGTGGAAACTTCGATGGTCTCGGCGCCCTGCAGCACATGGACGATCTGGAAACGCCGACCGATGATGCGCGAGCGCCTGAACAGGCCGCGCACCTGTTCGGGGGTCGCGTCCGTGGCGACGTCGAAATCTTTCGGTGGAATGCCGGCGATCAGATCGCGCACCGCGCCGCCGACCACATAGGCCTTGAAGCCGGCCTGCTGCAAGGTAGCCACGGTGCGGTGGGCAGCGATCGAGATCTGCTCGGGGCGAATGCCATGCCGTTTTGGGCCGATCGCCTCGACCGGGTGGGGCGTCGGTTCGCCGCGCATGAAGACGCGGCGCAGGAGTTTCCGAATCATGGGCGGCGCATCATACCCGAAGCGACAGGATCGGCCAGCCGTGCCGGGCAGCATGGGCGCGCAGCGTGTCGTCGGGATCGACGGCGACCGGATCGGTGACCAGGCCGAGCAGCGGCAGGTCGTTGTGGGAATCGCTGTAGAAGGTGCTGCGCTCGAAAGCGCCCCACCACAGCCCCATCTCCTCCAGCCAGAGATTGACCCGCGTGATCTTGCCTTCCTTGAAGGCCGGCGTGCCGCGCGGTGCGCCGGTGAAGCGGCCGTTTTCATGCGCCGGAACGGTGGCCACCAGATGCGGGATGCCGAATTCGCGGCAGATCGGGCCGGTGACGAAGCTGTTGGTCGCGGTGACCATCACGCACAGGTCGCCAGCGTCGAGGTGGCGCTGCACGAGCTGGCGGGCCGGGGCGCCGATCAGCGGTCGAATGCGCGTCATCATGAATTCCCGGTGCCAGGCATCGAGCTGCCGGCGGTCGTGGCGCGAAAGCGGGGCGAGCTGGAATTTCAGGAAGGCGTGGATGTCGAGCGTGCCGGCCTCGTAGTCTTCGTAAAAGGCCCGGTTCTTCGCTTCATGCACTTCGCGGTCGAGCACGCCTTTCGAAATCAGGAACTGAGCCCACTCGAAGTCGGAGTCGCCACTCAACAATGTGTTGTCAAGATCGAACAGGGTGAGATTCATCGTCTTCGGGTACCAGGGTGAGTTGGATGGCCTCCTTGAGCAGCGGCAGTGTCGCATGCTGCTTGCGCTCGAGCGTGGCGCGGTCGAGATGGTCGAGCACGGCCATCAGGGAGGGCAGGTCGCGCCGCCCATGCGCGAGCAGATAGCGGACGAGGCCGTCATCGACCTTCAAGCCGCGCTCGCATGCATGGCGGCGCAAGGCGTTGGCCTTCTCCTCGTCGTTCAATGTCTTGATGGCATAGATCAGCATCTGGCCGATGCGGGTGCGCAAATCTTCGCGCAGATCGAGCTTCGCCGGCGGCTTGCGGCCGGCCAGCAAGAGCCCCAGGCCGATCAGGCGCGCGGTGTTGAAGATGCGGAACAGCGCGATCTGGGCCTCGGCATCGAGCGCGCCGACGTCGTCGACGATCAAGAGTCCGCCCGGCGGGGCATGAAAATCGGCGCTGGTGACACGGCACCCCGACAACGACAGCACCGGCCGCCGGCGCAGCGCCGCAGCGGCCGTCGCGCTCAAAAGATGGCTCTTGCCGCAGCCCGTCATTCCCCACAGATAGATCGCATCGAAGCAGCCCGGCTCGGCGAGCAGGCGCAGCCGCGAGACCAGCTCGGCGTTTTCGCCGACGATGAAGTTGTCGAAAGAAGGCGGCTGATTGGGCCGTAGATCGAGCAGCAGTTGGGTCAAGGCAGGATCGGGTGTCAGGCGATTCCGGTAAAATCCGCGCGCGAGATTCTTGCGCGTTTGCGAATTATCGCCGCAAATCCACCCGCTCGACCCCTTTCGACCCTTTTTCGACCGGCGATCACCATGAATCCTTCCTCCTCCCCCCTGACCTATCGCGACGCGGGCGTCGATATCGATGCCGGCGACGCGCTGGTGGAACGCATCAAGCCTGCTGCGAAACGCACGCTGCGCCCCGAGGTGCTCGGTGGCATCGGCGGCTTCGGCGCGTTGTGCGACCTGCCGAAGAAGTATCGCGAGCCGGTGCTGGTTTCCGGCACCGACGGCGTGGGCACGAAACTGAAGCTCGCCTTCCAGTTGAACCGCCACGACACGGTTGGCCAGGATCTGGTGGCGATGAGCGTCAATGACATCCTCGTGCAAGGGGCGGAGCCTTTGTTCTTCCTCGACTATTTCGCCTGCGGCAAGCTCGACGTCGGCACGGCGGCGACGGTGATCGAAGGCATCGCCAAAGGCTGCGAACTCGCCGGCTGCGCTCTGATCGGCGGCGAGACGGCCGAGATGCCCGACATGTATCCCCCTGGCGAATACGATCTGGCGGGCTTTGCCGTCGGCGTCGTCGAGAAGTCGAAGATCATCGATGGAAAATCGATCCGGCCGGGCGATGTGGTGTTGGGACTGGCATCGTCCGGCGCGCACTCGAACGGCTATTCGCTGATCCGCCGCATCGTCGACCGGGCGCGGCCGGACATGGCAGCCGATTTCCACGGCAAGCCGTTCGCCGATGCGCTGCTCGCGCCCACGCGCATCTATGTGAAGCCGCTGCTCGCGCTGATGGAAAGCGTGACGGTGAAGGGCATGGCGCACATCACCGGCGGTGGTCTCACCGGCAACTTGCCACGGGTGCTCCCCGAGGATGTCACCGCAGTGATCGAGCGCTCCGCCTGGGAGCTTCCGCCGCTCTTTCAGTGGCTGCGGCGCGAAGGCAATGTCGCCGACGAGGAAATGTTCCGCGTCTTCAATTGTGGCATCGGCATGGTGGTGATCGTCGCCGACGAGGATGCGGCACGCGCCGCGGACATCCTCACCGCGGCGGGCGAGACGGTCTATCGCCTGGGATGGATCGAAGTGCGCCAGGCCGGTCGGGCGCAGACGTCGATCGTCTGAATGCGGCGCTGGTGAGAGGGCAGCTCAGCCACCCAGCCGGGCGCGTTCCTCACGCTGCACCTCGGTGATGAAGTGCTGGAGCACATGCTGGTCGTGAGCGGATGAATCGACGAAGCGGCAGCCGATGCGGCCGAAGACTTTGTTGCCACGCTCGATCGGGCCGACGTTGCGCACTTCCAGCGTCACGACCAGGCGCAGGCCGTTCGGGAAATCGAGCGATGCGCCCGGCAAGAGTTGGCCGATTTCGAAGGGCGGCTGCGGATCGGACATTTCCATCACCAGCCCACCGACGCTGATGTCGATCACCGGCAATCGCAAAGGTTTCTGCCCTTCCGGCGCTGGCAAGGTGCATATCGGGCGCCGGGTGATCGGCAGCACCAGGCGGAAGAATTCGCGCCGCTGCAAGCGGGTATAGCGCTGCGGCAGCTGGGTGGCGAAAGCGCGCCGTCCCTCGAAGACGGTTTCCTGCACGGCACCGGTCATGAACTGGTTTTTCACGCCATGCGGAGCGCAGATGAAAAAGTTGCGCTCGCTCTTGAGCAACTTCTGGTTCATTTCTTCACTGCCACCCCAGTCGAAGATCAACCGGTCGTGATCTTCATCCACCGCCAGCAGCACGGTGAGCAGCATGTCCCTGCCCTCGTTGAAGCTCACGCTGACTCGTTCGCCGTCCTTGATCAGCTGGTGCAGATAGAAGAGGATCTCGCGGCGATGCGTGGTGCTGTATTTTTCGAGTTCTTCGGGTGTGATGGACTGGACGGTCATGCGTTCCGGCGCGGCAAGTGTTCCAGATGGATTTCGATGGCCGACGATATTCTTGCAGCCGCAGCCGGGTCCGCCAATGTGGATTCGAGGTCGATTCTGCCCGCTTCTTTCAATGATCTGAGCCATGTCAGCTGCCGTTTGGCGAATTGCCGCGTCGCAAAGATGCCGCGCTCGGCGAGTTCTTCGGCAGGGAGTTTCCCTTCCAGCATCTGCCAGACCTGGCGGTAGCCGACGCAGCGCATCGAAGGCAACTCGGCCGACAGCCGGTAGCGCGCGCGCAATGCTTCCACTTCGCCGACCAGCCCGGTGGCGAGCATCGCGCGAAAGCGGCGGGCGATGCGTTCATGCAAGAGCCGACGGTCGGCCGGGGTCAGTGCGATCGTCAGCAGCCGGTAAGGGAGGGCGTCTTCCCCGTGCCGCTGCAAAAGCTCGCTCAAGGGCCGGCCGGTGAGTCGCAGCACTTCGAGCGCGCGCTGGATGCGCTGACCGTCGGTGGGTGCCACGCGGGCGGCGGTTTCCGGGTCGTGTTGCGCCAGCTCGGCATGCAGCGCTGGCCAGCCGCGCACCAAGGCTTCGGCATCGATCGCGGCTCGCAGCGCAGGATCGGCCGTTGGCAGTTCGGCCAGACCCTCGATGAGCGCCTTGAAATACAGCATCGTGCCGCCGACCAACAGCGGCACATGGCCGCGCGCGACGATTTCATTCATCACGCGCAGCGCATCGGCGCGGAAGCGGGCGGCGGAGTAGCGCTCCTCGGGAGTGATCAGATCGATCAGGTGATGTGGAAAGCGCGCCAGCGTCTCGATGTCCGGCTTCGCAGTGCCAATGTCCATGCCGATGAACACCTGCGCCGAGTCGAGACTGACGATCTCGACCGGAAAGCGGCTGGCGATCTTTAGGGCGAACTCGGTCTTGCCGCTGGCAGTGGGGCCGATCAACGCGATGGCGGGGGGCAGGGCGGAATTCGTCGCGGTTGAAATTGGCTTGTCGATGCCCATTTATGAGTCAGAGTTCTGAAGGAGGTCTCATGAACATCCTGTTCAACAATCCGCAGCTGTATGTGATCGATTATCCAGGCATCGACGCGCTCGAGATTCTCGACAAGCGTCATGGACGGATTGGATTGTTGCGCGGCGCACCGGCAAAAAGGATGCGCGAAGAGCTCGAGACGTTTTTGTCCCAACCCCATGATGAAGAGGAATTCGAGGAATTCCTCGATGCCCACGACGCCATTCTCGGCCATCAGGTCTGGCTGCATTGATCAGCGGCCGCGCATGAACAGCCGGTCGAGTTCGGCGAGGGAAATCTGCACCCAGGTCGGCCGGCCGTGATTACATTGGTCGGCGCGGGCGGTTTGCTCCATTTCCCGCAGCAGTGCGTTCATTTCCGGCAGGGAAAGTTGTCGGTGGGCGCGCACGGCGCCATGGCAGGCGAGCGTCGCGAGGATGTCGTCGCGATGCCGTTCGAGCGCATGGCTGGCCGGGTGTTCCATCAGCTCGGAAAGCAGCGCGCGCGTCAGGGCCGGGATGTCGCCGCCGGCCAGGAGCGCAGGCACGGCGCGCACCGATAGCTGCTGCGGGCCGGCCATGGAGATTTCGAATCCCAGCCGCTCGAACGTGGCGGCATGCTCCTCGAGGCAGGCCAACTCGGCCGCGCTGGCCGAAAGCAGCACGGGCACGAGCAACGCCTGGCTTGCCGGCCGTGCATCGGCCGCGGCTTTCAACTTTTCGTAAAGGATGCGCTCATGGGCGGCGTGCATGTCGACGAGCACGAGCCCCTGGGCATTCTGCGCCAGGATGTAGATGCCGTGGAGCTGGGCGAGCGCCTGGCCGAGGGGGTGCGCCACATCGTCGGAGTCGGGCGCGGGTGTCATCGGGAATGACCCGCCGGGCGCCGACTCGCTTCGTAAGGTCGGCGCTGGCGGGACGGCACCCGAAAACGCCTGCCTGGCGAAATCGAGATAGGCGGCGGCTTCCGGTTCGCGCAAGACGAAGCAGGTCTGCCGAGGCATGTCGCGTGGCGTTCCTGCTGGGGCCGCAGTGACGCCGACGGCCGCCTCTTTTTTCGCGGCGGCCAGCGGTTCCGCCAGCGTCCGCTGCAGGGTGTGAAAC
>JBKBOI010000044.1:0-12388 GCA_046294935.1 Rhodocyclaceae bacterium | reverse complement strand
GTGTTCGATGAACCACTTGTCCAGTTCACCCTGAACCATGCGCAGCGCAGCCAGTGTCTCCGGCGTGTTCGGCGCAACGATCAGGAACTTGCCTGCGGCATTGACCACCTGGCTGGTGGAGGGAAGATCGAGCGCATCGAGTACCCTGAGGGCGGCCAGTTCGGCGAGCAGCGACACATGAAACGAACGCCCGCGCAGCAGGCGTGCGACCTGCCGCTGCGTCTCACCGCCGGCGAAGATGAATTCCTGGATGCCGGTGAAATCGCCCTGGACGAGGAGGAATTTCTCCGTTTCCCATGCGCTGCGGGCAGTCTCGTGGCCGGCGCGCTCCCGGTCCCATTGGGCGCGCAGTTCCTCGCGCACGGCTTCGGGGTCATGCCCCTGGTCGGCATGGAAGCGCCACAGGGCCACGGCCAGCGCCGCTGTGGTGCGGCTATGGTCGTACAAGGAGACGTCGGGCCGGGTATCGCCCGCCGTGGCCGAGGGGATGGCATGGGTGAAGGCCAGCCAAAGGCTGTCGAAATGGTCGAGCCACAGCGGCAGATTCTCGCGATGGCTGGCGGGGATTCGTTCCAGCGCTTCGACGAAGCGCTGCCAGAGCGCGGCGTACTCGGCTTGCGCCTTGGCGTTGTCGGCCGGTTCGATCTCGCTGCGCAGTTCGGGAAAAATGCCGGCGGGCGAGAGCGGGGCAAGCGGCAGGCAGTAATCGGCGCGCTGAGAACGGTCGCCTTCCAGCGCGACGGATTCGAACAGCGGCAACAGCCGGGCCTGATAATGGTTCTTGCCCGTGGCCGTGCCTTCTTCGGCCTGGTTGTAGCGCTCGAATTCGCTGCGCTCGAAGCCGGAGGCGAGTCGGTCGGCGCTGGCGATGATCCATTGCAGGAAGGTTTGCGGCCGATGATGACGGGCGGCGGCGTTGATCAGCGAGTCGTCGGCATCTGGCTCGTTCGGCCCGGCGAAGGGCGCGGCCATGAGTTGCTCGCGTCTGGGCAGCAGGGATTCGATGGCATGAAAGCCGGCGGTGGTGTAGGCAGCGTGGATGTGGCTTGGGAGGCCGTCCCAGTGCGGGCAGTCGAGCTGCTTCCATGTCGCCAGGCGCGATTTTTCGACATCGATCCGCGCGCGTTCGGCGAATTTGCCCAGATCGTGCAACAACGCCGCCAGCGCGACACGGCAGGAGGCAGCGAGCAATCCTTCTTCTCGTGACATGCGGCATCTCCCCTTGCAAATGCCGCCGGATTATGCGGCAAAAGCTGACCGGGATGACGCCAGCCAAGCTTGCCGGCTGGAAATGCCAATGTTGTCAGCGGAACACCACCGTCTTGTTGCCGTGCACCAGCACGCGGTCTTCGAGGTGGTATCTCAGGCCGCGGGCCAGCACGGTCTTTTCGATGTCCTTGCCGTAGCGCATCATGTCGTCGGGCGAGTCGGAGTGGTCGATACGGATCACGTCCTGCTCGATGATCGGCCCCTGGTCGAGTTCCGACGTCACGTAGTGGCAGGTGGCGCCGATCAGCTTCACGCCTCTGGCATAGGCCTGGTGATAGGGCTTGGCGCCGACGAAGGAAGGCAGGAAGCTGTGGTGGATGTTGAGGATCTGGCCGGGATAGGCTTCGCAGAACTCGGGCGGCAGGATCTGCATGAAGCGCGCCAGCACCATCGTATCGCCGCGCGATTCATCGAACAGGCGGCGGATCTCGGCGAAGGCCTGCGGCTTGTTCTCCGGCGTGATGGGCACGTGGTGGAACGGGATGCCGTGCCATTCGCAGAGGCCGCGGAAGGTATCGTGATTGGAAATCACGCAGGGGATTTCGATGTCGAGTTCCTTCGCCTGCCAGCGCGCGATGAGATCGTAGAGGCAGTGCTCCTGTCTGCTCACCAGGATGACGACGCGCTTTTTGACCGCGCTGTCGGTGATCTTCCAGTCCATCTCGAGTTCCTGCGCGATCGGCGCGAAGCGGCTGCGGAATTCGGCGAGCAGGAACGGCAGCGAGTCGGCCCTCACTTCGATGCGCATGAAATAGCGGCAGGCCGCGGCGTCGGAATGAAAGCTCGATTCGGTGATCCAGCCGCCATGGGCGGCGATGAACCCGGTCACCTTGGCGATGATGCCGCTCTTGTCAGGGCAGGAGGCGGCCAGCGTGTAGAAGCGCCCGCTAGACATCGCCGACTCTCGCCGCGGCGCGATCGATTTCCTGGCGTAGCTCGGGGTAGGAGCGCGCCACCGGAAACTGCGGGAACTCGTCGATGACGTTCTGCGGTGGGTGGAACAGGATGCCGGCATCGGCTTCACCGAGCATCGCCGTGTCGTTGTAGCTGTCACCGGCGGCGATGACGCGGAAATTGAGTTCCTTGAAGCGCCTGACCGATTCCCGTTTCTGGTCCGGCATGCGCAGATGATAATTCGTCACCCAGCCCTCACGATCGGTTTCGAGGCGATGGCAGAACAGCGTCGGCAGGCCGAGCTGGATCATCAGCGGCATCGCGAATTCGTAGAAGGTGTCGGAGAGAATGATCACTTGATAGTCGCGGCGGAGCTGATCGAGAAAGTCTTTCGCACCAGGCAGCGGGCCCATGCCGGCGATCACCTGCTGGATGTCCGGCAGACCGAGCCGATGCTGCTTCAACAGGTCCAGCCGGTAGCGCATCAGCACGTCGTAATCGGGCTCGTCGCGCGTGGTGCGACGCAATTCGGGAATGCCGGTGCGTTCGGCGAAAGCGATCCAGATCTCGGGGACGAGCACCCCTTCGAGGTCGAGGCAAACCAGCTGCACGACAAGCTCCTGAAATAAAGGCCGCGATTCTACCCCGTCGGCAGGTTCTCCAGCGCTTCATGCACCGCCAGCCAGCGCGCCTCGGCCGCTTCGATGCGCGCTGCCAGTTCGGCATCCTCGGCCACCAGACGGGCGGCGAGCGCACGATCGGCACCCGGGTCGTAGAGCGTCGGGTCGGCGAGCCGTGCCGCCAGCGCCGATTTTTCGGTCTGCAGCGCGGCGAGCTGCTGCTCGAGTTTTTCCGCCTCCCTTTCCAGTCTGCGGCGCTCGGCCGCGCGCTGCTTTTTCGCCGCATGGTCCTCGCGACGCCGTTCTTTCTGGAGCGCTGGCGCGCCCGGTCGGGCTGCCGCACGTTGCGCCGCCAGCCATTCGGCATAGTCGTCGAGGTCGCCGTCGAAGGGCTCGACCCGGCCAGCGGCCACCCGCCACAGCTCATCCACCGTGGTGCGCAGCAGGTGACGGTCGTGCGAGACGAGCACCATCGCAGCCTCGGTCTCCTGCAGCGCGAGCGTCAGCGCCTCGCGCATCTCGAGATCGAGGTGGTTGGTCGGTTCGTCGAGCAGCAGCAGGTTCGGCCTCGTGCGGATCATCAGCGCCAAGGCGAGGCGTGCCTTCTCGCCGCCGGAGAAGTTGCCGCAGGGTGTCTCGGCCATCTGGCCGCGAAAGTCGAAGCCGCCGAGATAGTCGCGCAGTTCCTGCTCGCGCGTGGCCGGTTCCTGGCGGGCGAGATGCTGCAAGGGCGATTCGTCGGGCCGCAGCCGCTCCATCTGGTGCTGGGCGAAGTGGCCGATCGCAAGATGCCGGCCTTCCAGCCGCCGGCCGGAGAGCGGCGCGAGCTCGCCCGCCAAGAGCTTCATGAGCGTGCTCTTGCCGGCGCCATTCCTGCCCAAAAGGCCGATGCGGCTGCCAGGGCGCAACGTCAGATTCACCTGCTCGAGCAGTGCCGTCCCGCCATAGCCGACTTTCGCACCCTCGATCGTTAGCAGCGGGTCGGAAAACGCCGCGGGTTCCAGAAATCGGAAATTGAACGGCGCATCGACATGGGCGGCGCTGATCGGCTCCATGCGCGCGAGCGCCTTCAGGCGGCTTTGTGCCTGGCGCGCCTTCGTCGCCTTGGCCCGAAAGCGGTCGATGTAGGCGTGCAAATGGGCGATCTCGCGCTGCTGTCTCTCATACATCGCTTGTTGCAGCGCGAGCCGCTCGGCGCGTGTGCGCTCGAAGGCCGTGTAGTTGCCGCCGTAGAGCTTCATGCCGCCGCTTTCGATGGCGAGGATGTGATCGACCACTGCGTCGAGGAAGTCGCGGTCGTGCGAGATCATGAGCAGCGTGCCGGGAAAGCGCTTGAGCCAGCCTTCGAGCCAGAGCACGGCATCGAGGTCGAGATGATTGGTCGGCTCGTCGAGCAGCAGCAGATCGGCGCGCGCCATCAGCGCCCGCGCGAGATTCAACCGCACGCGCCAGCCGCCAGAGAATTCGGCGACGGGACGGGAGAGATCGGTTTGCGCAAAGCCCAGGCCATCGAGGATTTCGGCGGCGCGAGCGCGCGAGGCATGGCCGCCGATGTCCGCATAACGACTGTGCAGCTCGGCGAGGCGGTGGCCGTCATGGGCATCCTCGGCGTCCAAGAGTTCCGCCTCGATCGCGCGCAACTCGGCATCGCCATCGAGCACGAATTCGATGGCCGGCATGGACAGCGCCGGGGTCTCCTGCGCTACGTGGCCGATGCGCCAGCCGGGCGGGATGTCGAGGTCGCCGGCTTCGGCATGCAATTCACCGCGCAGCAGCGCGAAGAAGGACGATTTGCCGCAGCCGTTGGGGCCGACGAGGCCAACCTTCCAGCCCGGGTGCAATTGCAGCGAGGCACCCGAAACGAGCGGGCGCCCGCCGCGGGAGAAAGCGAGGTTCCTGAGGAGGATCAATGGATCGAAGCGATGAAGTTTTGCCAGTTCGCCCATTCGGCCCGGCAGGCGTCGGGCACCGGCACGGTGGCGGGCACCGCCAGGCACTCGAAGGGCGCCAGCGCCTGGCCGATGCGGATGGCGCGCGCGAGGGCGTCGTACCACTGACGATCGACGTCGCTGCGGCCGGCCACCGCGGCGATGACCGCCTCGGGAAATTCGAAGCGCTGCAGATAGCGCTCGGACACCTTGCTGATCTCGCAAGGGAAGACTTCATGTTGCGCCCACGCTTTGGTGAGAGAGGCGGCTCCCTTGCAGCGTTCGAGATAGCGCGACATCAGGGCAGGATAGGTTTCCGCCACCGCGAGCCAGCCGATGCTGGAAACCAAACCCGTCGTGAAGGCGTCATCGGCACGCGACGGGGCGATGCCATGCTCGGGCAGCAGCGCGCGCATCGCGGCGCCGGTGGCGACGGCATTGAGCCAGAAGCCACGGTAATCGAAATCCGGACACGCGCCTTTCTGGTAGCGCGCCATCATCTCGGCGACGAATACCACCCGCTTGACGAAGCCGGTGCCCAGACGGGTGACCGCCTGCGGCACCGAGGCGGTCTTGCCGCCAGCGGCGAAACGCGCCGCATTGGCATAGTTGATCAGTAGCGTGGAGATCACGGGGTCGGGCTGGATGATGCTGGCCACCTGGCGCGCGTCGCCCTCTTCGGCCGCCGCCGAGACCTTGTGAAAAATCACCCCGGGCGCCGGCAGATTGCCGTGGGCTTCGATCGCGTCGAGAAACTCGGCCATCGGCGGCGTCATCGGATTCTGGCTTGGCCGTTCGACCAGCGCGGTGAGCAGCTCGATCGATGCCTCTGCAGGGGCGCCGAGATCGGCATAGAACGCATCGATGTCGTGGCCCTTGCCGAAATCGGCGAAAACGACACGGGGTGCCGGTCCATCAGCGCCGATTTTTGCAGGAAAGTCCAGCTGGGCGCGATAGAAGCGCCCATGGTTGTCGATCACCACCCAGACGGCCGTCTCGCCGACCTCGCCCAGCTCGTCGAGCAGCCAGCCGATCGCAAAGGGCGAAAGCTCCTGGATCGTGCGCCCGGGATCATGACGCGGATCGCAGGCCAGCGCCACCAGCGGCGGTGTCTGGGCCGTGGCCGGCACGAACGCGGCCAGCACGCCCGATCCTGGGGCGGTGGTGCCGTCGGCGGCCACCGTAAGCTCGTATGTCCGGGGATCGTGTCCATCCATGATGCGGCTCCTCTCGATGGCACCGATTCTACGACCGCGCGGCACGTCAGGCTAAGGGGCCGCTGGTGTAACATCATTCATCATGGTTCCCCACCTCGCCACTGCGCTGACCGGCCCTCTGCTCGCGCTCGAAAAGCGCTTCCTCGACAATGAAACCGCCATCGAGCGTTGGCTGCGCGGCCAGTGGCTCGAGCATTCGCCGCCGTTTTACTGCTCGGTGGATCTCAGGAACAGCGGCTTCAAGCTCGCCCCCGTCGACACCAACCTCTTTCCCGGCGGCTTCAACAATCTCGACCCGGCCATGCTGCCGCTTACCGTGCAGGCGGCGATGAGCGCGATCGAGAAGCTCTGCCCCGAAGCGAAGAACCTGTTGCTGATTCCAGAGAGCCACACGCGGAATCAGTACTATCTGATGAACGTCGCGCGGCTGGCCGCCATCTTGCGCCATACGGGGTTGAACGTACGCATCGGTTCGCTGCTGCCCGAGGTCGACCGGCCGACTACGCTCACGCTCCCCGACGGCCAGACGCTGACACTCGAGCCGTTGCGCCGCTTCGGCGCGCCGGGGCCGGATGGCCTGGGGCGCCGGCTGGGCCTTGCGAGCGATCCGGGCTTCGATCCTTGCGCGATCCTGCTCAACAATGATCTCTCCGCCGGCGTGCCGCCGATCCTGGCGCACTTGCACGAGCAGTTCGTCATCCCGCCCCTGCATGCCGGCTGGCATGTGCGGCGCAAGTCACAGCACTTCGCGGCCTACCGGCGCGTGGCGCGTGAATTCGCCGAACTGATCGGCATCGACCCGTGGTTCATCGACCTCGAATTCGCGGTTTGCGGCGAAATCGACTTTCAGCAAAGAGCGGGCATCGAATGCCTCGCTGGCAGCGTCGACAAGCTGCTCTTTCACATTCGCGGCAAATACCGGGAGTACGGTATCGATGCAACGCCGTTCGTCGTCGTCAAGGCCGATGCCGGCACCTATGGCATGGGCATCATGATGGTCAAGGACGCCAGCGAAGTGCGCGAGCTCTCACGCCGGCAGCGCAACAAGATGGCGGTGGTCAAGGAAGGGCTGCAGGTCACCGAGGTGATCATCCAGGAAGGCGTGCCGACCTTCGAGCGCGTCGACGAAGGTGTCGCCGAACCGGTGGTCTACATGATCGACCGTTATGTCGTCGGCGGCTTCTACCGGGTGCACACGCAACGCGGCGTGGATGAGAACCTCAACGCGCCGGGCATGCATTTCAAGCCGCTCGCTTTCGAAACCGGCTGCTCGCTGCCAGACATGAGCCAAAACCCGGATGCGCCACCCAACCGTTTCTATGCCTATGGCGTGATCGCGCGGCTGGCGCTTTTGGCAGCGGCGATCGAACTGGAGCAAGCCGGCGAAGCATGAAGGTTTGGCTCATCGGCCTTTTCAGCCTGCTGCTGGCAGGCTGTGGCCAACCCCGGCCGATCGCGCAGGAAGCTTTCGTCTTCGGCACGCGCGTCGAGCTGCAGGTCTGGGGTGTGGCCGAGGCGCAAGCGCATGCCGCGCTCGGCGAAGTGCTGCGCGAATTCGACCGTCTGCACCGTGCCTACCATGCCTGGCAGCCTTCGGAGCTGACGGCGCTCAACGACGCCATCGCCGCCGGTCGGCCGCACAAGGTTTCCGCCGAGCTTTCGGGGCTGATCCGCACCGCGCAGTCGCTCGCCGCTCGAGGCGAATATCTGTTCGATCCCGGCATCGGCCGGCTCGTTGCGCTTTGGGGCTTTCACGGCGACGAGTTCAAACCCGTGCTGCCGGATGACGCGGCATTGCAGCAGCTTCTCGCCGCCAAACCTTCGATCGCCGACCTCGAGATCGACGGCGACGACACCGTGACCTCGAAGAATCGCGCCGTGGCACTCGATTTCGGCGGCTATCTGAAAGGCGTGGCGCTGGATCGCGCCGCGCGTCTTCTCAAGGCGCGCGGCATCGACAATGCGTTGATCAACATCGGCGGCAACGTGCTGGCCCTGGGCAGCAAGAATGGCACGCCCTGGCGTGTCGGCATCCGCCATCCACGCGTCGAGCAAGCCGGCGACGGCATCATCGCCACCCTCGAACTGCATGACGGCGAAGCGATCGGCACTTCGGGCGACTATCAGCGTTACTTCGAGCTCGACGGCCGCCGTTACTGTCATCTGATCGATCCGCGCTCGGGCAAGCCGGCGCAAGGCACGCAGGCCGTGACGGTGTTGATCCCCCCCGGCCCCACGGCCGGCATGCTCTCCGACGTGCTGACCAAGCCACTGTTCATCGGCGGTGAGCGCTGGCGCGAGCTCTCCCGCCGGCTCGACGCCACCCAGGTGATGCGCATCGATGCCCAGGGACGGGTCTATGTCACACCGGCGATGCAAACCCGCCTGCATTTCACGATGGACAATCTGGCCATCAGGCTCGTGCAATAATCCTCAGCGATGATTGGCATCCTCCTGATCACCCACGACACCCTTGGCGAGGCGCTGCTGCAGTGCGCCTGTCACGTCCTCAACAAACGTCCGGTGCAGCTCTTGCAGCTCGGCGTGGCCGCCGGCGACGATCCCAACGACCTGCTGCCGCTGGCGAAACGAATGCTCGAGCTCGTCGACAGCGGCGACGGGGTGCTGATCCTCACCGACATCTACGGCGCGACGCCAGCCAATCTCGCTGCCAAGCTGCTCGAGCCCGGCCATGTCGAAGGCATCGCCGGCGTCAATCTGCCGATGCTGCTGCGGGCGCTTTCCTACCGCGACCGCGACATGGAAACACTGTTGAAGCGCACCACCGGCGGCGGGCGCGACGGTGTGCTCGACATGCTGCGGCATTGATCTTCACCACCATGCCGAAGGCCACTGCGACGATCGTCAACAAGCTCGGGCTGCATGCGCGCGCATCGGCCAAACTGACACAGCTCGCCGGCAGCTTTCCCTGCGAAGTGTGGATGGAAAAGAACGGCCGCCGCGTCAATGCCAAAAGCATCATGGGTGTGATGATGCTCGCCGCCGGCAGGGGTAGCACCGTGATCGTCGATACCCAAGGCGAGCGTGCCGACGAAGCGCTCGCCGCGATCCTCGCCCTGATCGGTGACCGCTTCGGGGAGGAGGAATGAGCTTCACCGTGCATGGCCTCGCGGTCTCCCAGGGCATCGCCATCGGCCGCGCACATCTGATTTCCCATGCCATCTTCGAGGTCGTCCATTACCCGATCCGCGAACGCGACATTCCCGCCGAGATCGCGCGCTTCGATGCCGCGCTCGAGACCGTGCGCAATGAGCTGACTGCCTTGAACGCGGAAATCAATGCGCCGGGCACGCCCAGCGAGCTCGCCGCCCTCGTCGGCGTGCATGCGCTGTTCCTCGACGACCCGCTGATCAGCGACGTGCCGAAAGACCTGATCCGCGAGCGGCGCTGCAACGCGGAATGGGCCCTGGTGCAGCAGATGGAACAGCTGGTGGCGCAGTTCGACGAAATCGAGGATGCCTATCTGCGCGAGCGCCGTCACGACATCGTACAGGTGGTCGAACGCATCCTGCGCGCCCTTTCCGGCAAGCCGCGCCGCATGGCTAGGAAAGGCGGCGAGGAGATCGTCATCGTCGCGCACGATCTTTCGCCGGCCGACACGATCCAGTTCAAGAACCTGAAGATCGCCGGCTTCGTCACCGATCTGGGCGGCGCCACCTCGCATACGGCGATCGTCGCCAGGAGCCTCGCGATACCCGCCGTCGTCGGCCTGCACCATGCGCGCGCGCTGGTGCGCGAGGACGATCTCGTCATCGTCGATGGCCGGCGTGGCGTGCTGATCGTCGATCCCGATCCGCGCGTGCTCGAGGAATACCGGCTCAGGAAGCGCGAATTCGAGCTCGAGCGCACCAAGCTCAAGCGTCTGAAGAGCGCGCGCTCCGCCACCCTCGACGATGTCGAGATCGTCCTACAGGCGAACATCGAACTGCCACAGGACATCGTGCAGGTGCGTGAGGCAAACGCTGACGGCATCGGCCTGTTCCGCACCGAATTCTTGTTCATGAACCGCGATACGCTACCGGACGAGGACGAGCAGTTCGAAGCCTATCGCCATGTTGCCAAGGCGATGGCCGGCAAGCCGGTGACGATCCGCACGCTCGACATCGGCGCCGACAAGGCGGCGCGCGCCTTGAACGGCGCCGAACGCCAGGTGCCGAACCCGGCGCTGGGCCTGCGGGCGATCCGCTATTGCCTGGCCGAGCCGCAGCTCTTCCTGGCCCAGTTGCGCGCGATCCTGCGCGCGGCACATTTCGGCGAGGTGAGGATCCTCGTGCCGATGCTCGCCCATCACAGCGAGATCGTCCAGACGCTGGCGATGGTCGAGCAGGCCAAGCAGCAACTGCGCGAGCGGCGCTGCAAGTTCGCGGAAGACGTCGCCGTCGGCGGGATGATCGAGATTCCTGCCGCCGCGCTATCGCTCGGCCCGTTCCTGCGCCATCTACGATTCCTGTCGATCGGCACCAATGACTTGATCCAGTATCTGCTCGCGATCGATCGCACCGACGAGGCGGTCGCGCACCTTTACGATCCGCTGCATCCAGCCGTCCTGCGCCTGATCGCCCAGGTGATCCAAGCTGCGAACAAGGCCGGGATGCCAGTGGCGATCTGCGGCGAGCTGGCCGGCGACCCGAAAATGACGCGGCTGCTGCTGGGCATGGGGCTACGGCAGTTTTCGATGCATCCGACGCAATTGCTCGAGGTCAAGCAGCAGATCGTGATGGCGGACGCCGCGCAGCTCGCCGCAAAGGTCACGAAAATCCTGCGCCTTGATGAGCCAGGGCGGATCCGCGAGATGGTCGAGGCACTCTGACCCAACCACGAGCGGTCGCAGGTGCCGTCCTGCCAGCGCCGACTTTCTGTTAAAGTGCGCGGCTTATGAACAAGACCCTGACCGTAACGCTATTCCTGTTCTGGACCGCCATCGCTCCCGCCCAGGCCGACGAAGCGTCGGCGCAGCTGCCGCAGCTGCCGGCGATGCAAGCCACGACGGACGAGCTGCCGCAGGCTTCTTTCATGTCACGCGCCGCCGGCAGTATCGGCGACACTCTCGATCGGGCGCTCGACTTCATCGGCCTGCGTTACAAGCGCGGCGGCAGCTCACCGGAAACCGGCTTCGACTGCTCCGGTTTCGTCCGCTACGTCTACAACGAAACGCTCGGCCTGGTCCTGCCACACAACGCCAAGGCAATCGCCCAGCAAGGCGAGCGCGTCGAGAAGTCCGAACTGAAGCCTGGCGATCTGGTCTTTTTCAACACGATGCGGCGCGCCTTCTCTCACGTTGGCATCTATCTGGGCGACAACCTGTTCATCCATGCGCCGCGTTCCGGCGCGCGCGTGCGCATCGAGGACATGAGCGACCGTTACTGGAGCCGCCGCTACAACGGCGCGCGGCGCATCCGGCCGTAATCTCCCGCCATGACCGAGCGCAGCAGCATCGGCCCGGTCGAGGCACGGCGCGTCGCCTTCGACGAGCCATTCACCTTCGCCGCCGGCAAGGTACTGCCGCAGTGGGAGCTGGCTTACGAGACTTATGGCCACCTCAACGCGGCGCGTTCGAACGCGGTGCTGATCTGCCACGCGCTCTCCGGCCACCATCACGTCGCCGGCTGGTATGCCGACAACCCCAAAAATGTCGGCTGGTGGGACAACATGATCGGCCCCGGCAAGCCGATCGACACCGACCGCTTCTTCGTCGTCGGGGTCAATAACCTCGGCGGCTGCCACGGCTCGACCGGACCGGCCTCGCTCAACCCGGCCACGGGCGAGCCCTGGGGGGCGGATTTTCCGGTCGTCACCGTGCCAGACTGGGTGAGAGCCCAGGCTCGACTCGCCGACCATCTCGGCATCGACCAATGGGCCGCCGTGGTCGGCGGATCCTTGGGTGGCATGCAGGCGCTGCAATGGACGATCGACGAGCCCGAACGCGTGCGCCACGCGCTGGTGATCGCCGCGGCGCCGAAGCTCACTGCCGAGAACATCGCCTTCAACGACGTCGCCCGGCAAGCGATCATTACCGATCCCGACTTTCACGGCGGCCATTTCTACCGCTACGGCACGCGACCGATGCGCGGCTTGAGGCTTGCGCGCATGCTCGGTCACATCACTTATCTGTCCGACGACCAGATGGCCGAGAAATTCGGCCGCAAGCGGCGTCCCGGCGCCGGCAGCTACGGTTTCGACGTCGAATTCGAGGTCGAGTCCTATCTGCACTATCAAGGCGACAAGTTTGCCGGCGTCTTCGACGCCAACACCTATCTTTTGATGACCCGCGCGCTCGATTATTTCGACCCGGCGGCGCCTTTCGGCGACGATCTCGCTGCTGCGCTCGCGCGTGCCAAGGCAGGCTTTCTGGTCATCTCCTTCTCCACCGACTGGCGCTTTTCACCCGCCAGAAGCCGCGAGATCGTCAATGCGCTGGTGAAGAACAAGCAGGCGGTGA
>JBKBOI010000043.1:0-12689 GCA_046294935.1 Rhodocyclaceae bacterium | reverse complement strand
GACCACCGCGCCGACCATGTCGGCTTCGGACAGCTCCTTCTTGTAGAGTCCGTATTCGGCCTTGATTTCCCGTCCGGTCTTGTCGACGATCTTGCCGGTCTTCGGATCGAGCTTGCCGTAGATCGGCCAGACGCCATGCTTCTTCAGAAAGTCGAGACCACCGGCTTCCTTGAGACCAGGGATGTTGTCGAAGTGATGGCGCATGTAGTCCTCACCATCCTTGAACTCCCAGTATTTGCGCATACCACGCGAGCCATCCGGATCGAGCTTCCAGATGATGTCACGCATCAGGATGCGGTTCTCGCGCGATTCGCCAAGCGATTTGTGCACCGGCTGACGAATGCCCAGCCACGGCCACAGCGAGTTCGGCATCGATTCCGGCTCCCAGCGCTCCAGATACGGGCAGTCGGGCAAGATGATGTCCGCAAGCGCCGTCTCCTCTCCCATGTGCGAACTCATCGAGACGAAGAAGGGCACCAATTTTTCATCCGAGAGCACCTTGCCCCACACGACCCGTGCGCCCGGGTTGGTATAGACCGGGTTGTCCTGATAGGTGAAATAGACATTCACCTTGATCGTGCCATCGGCAATATGGAATGGGGTCAGGTGCGAAACACCATGACTCGCCAATGGGTAGAGAGGGTGCCGATGATTGTTCATGTAGGCATGCTTGGCCGGCTTGGGCGGCTGCGGCTGCGGCTGCGGCCAGCCCATGCCGCGCGGCAGGCAATAGCCACCACGCCGTTCGACGTTGCCGGTGATGATCGGCAGCATCATGCAGGCCTTTTCGTTGTAGGAGCCATACAGGTGCTTGGCCGGACCACGATAGGTGAACAACGTCGCTGGCTTGGTCGTGGCGAACTCGATCGCGATACGCTCGATCGTCGCCGCCGGCACACCCGAGATTTTCTCTGCCCACTCGGGAGTGAATTGCTTGTAGTGCTCCTTCAGTTCATCAACCGTGACATTGGTCCAAGTATTGATGAAATCGGAATCTTGCAGATTCTCGCGCAGGATCACATGCCCGATCGCCAACGCGACGGCTCCATCCGTGCCAGGATGCACCGGAATCCACTCATCTGAAAAACCCGCCGTATTCGACAAGCGCACATCGAAGGTGACGATCTTCATATGATTGTCGACACGACCCTCCGCGACACGCTGCGATAGTGGATTGTGGAAGTAAGAAGCTTCCAGGACGTTCGACCCGAAGTTCAGCACATATTTGGTGTTGGCGAAGTCCGGCGTTTCGATGTCTGGCCCCCACGCCGGCTCCAGCCCCACCTTCTTGGAGGATTCGCATACAGACGTGTGATTGATGATGCTGTCGGAACCCAGCGTATGCATGAAACGATCGATCACGCCGCCTGTCCGGTTGCGCCCATACTTCAGCACGATGGTGTTCGGATCTTCCTTGATCGCCGCATCGAGTCTCGCAGCAACCTCGGTGAGCGCCTCGTCCCATGTGATGCGCTTCCACTTTCCTTCACCCCGCTTGCCGACACGCTTCAATGGATAGAGGATGCGGTCCGGATCGTAGCTGTACCACATACCGGAATTTCCCTTGGCGCAAAGACGCCCGCGCGTTGAGACGTGCTCGGGGTTGCCTTCGAGCTTGACGACGCGATCGTTTTCCAGATAGGCAATGGCGCCGTCCTGGATGTTGCAGAAGTGGCAGTTGATGGGGATGGCCTTTCTTTCCACTCCGGTCACCGGTCCGAAATCCTTGCCACCCAGTTCGTTTTCCATCGCGTTGAGCAGGCGCGGTGCGGTGGCAGCCGCAGCGCCGGCAGTAGCGCTGACCTTGAGGAAGGTGCGACGCGTGACTTTTGGCATTTCCATCTTTCAATCTCCTCCTAATCGGTCAGTAGAGCGTTTGCAGTTGTTGCGGCCCCATCAGCAGCGCATAGCGCAGTGCGGCGCCGCCAATGAGAATCAAGATCGCAGCGATGGCCAGTCCCGCCGTCTGCTGTTTGAGATGCGCGACGAAGAGCATGGCGACCGGGGCAGCGGTACCGGCGACGATACCCAACCCAACGAAGATCAGGCCCATCGTGCCCGTGGTCAGGATGATGAAGGTCAGCTCCTCGGCCGAACCACCGTAGTTGGTCGTGCCGAGAATCCCGACGAGCATCACGCCGACGGCCGCCGTCGACCAAAGCATGAACTCGCGCAGGATTTTCTGTGCTTCCTGATTGCCGCCCGCCAGCAAAGCTCCGACGGCGGAACCCGAAGCGATCGCCATGGCGACGAAAATCACCGGCATGATCGGTGTATTCCACATGGGACGCGACTGGTGCACCGACAAGTCGTAGCCGGTGTAGATCGGCAGACCGAGTGCCAGCAACGCAGTGATCATTGCCAGCGTCTTGCCACGCGCGCTTTCCTCTTTTTTCTGCAATTCGAGTATGTAGAGCACCGAACACACACCGAAGGCGATGATGTTGAGGCCGCCCCACGCCAACGGTGAAGTGAATTGCAGATAAGCCGGATTGAGCATATTCAGGAAACGCAGCGGCTGCGAAAGATCAGCGATCAGCAGCAGACCGCCGATCGCCAACAGCCCGAGCGAGCCATAAGCCGCCTTCTCGCGCAATGGCCGCAAGGCCGGCATCAGCCACGACCCATATGACAGGAACGACAAGCCGGCGAGAATGCCGATCACGAAAAAGTAGATGGCATAGACACTATGCCAGGAAATATCATGAAACCAGACGTAATCACCCATGTCGATTCCCCTTTAGATCTTGAAATGACGTTTGAAGGCTGCACGCTCGAGTTCCATCACCTCGGGCTGACGATAAGCATCCCGACCAAACTCGGTCTGATTGCGGTCGGCGCCGATATAGAACACATGCGGCTTGGTGCCCTGTTCTGGCCGCAGAACCTGGGTGGCGTTCTTGGCGACGAGATAGGAGACTTCGCTGTTCGGATCGTTCAAATCACCGAAGACGCGCGAGCGGCCGATGCAGGTCTGCACGCAGGCAGGCACGAGGTTCTGCGTCACGCGATGGAAACAGAAAGTACACTTGTCCACCACATTGGTGATCGGCGTGTAGGTGCGATGCGAAGGCAGCATGAAGCGCGCGTTGTAGGGGCAGGCAGCCATGCAGCTACGGCAACCGATGCAGCGCTCATAACGCTGCAGCACGAAACCGCCATCTTCGACCTTGAAGGTAGCACCCACTGGACAGTTACGCACGCAGGGCGGATCGTCGCAGTGGTTACACAACCTTGGCAAGAATTGTTTCTTGACGTTCGGATACTTGCCTACTACTTTGTATGGCACCCAGGTGCGGTTGACACCCAGCGGCGTGTCGTATTCTGCCTTGCAGGCCACCTGACAGGCCAAACAGCCGATGCAACGGCGCACATCGACTACCATTGCGTAACGGCGCACCCCCGGTTTTTCTCTGGTCTCGATCGATGAGACTCTCAACTCTTCACTCATCTGCCTTGCCTCCTCTCTTGAAAACGAATGCCTTAAGGCATCGAGTGGAAAGCAATCGCCGGGCCAGTTCGAGATCATGGAAGAAATACCATGCCGAATCCGAACGTTGGCAGATACGGCGATGAATCGACCTTCCAGATTCGCGTTACGCCATCGTAACCATCGACCCATTTATTGCGCCGCAGCGTGCTACGCATCAGTAACAGGATTCCTGGATCGTCGAATGGACAAAGCCGATAATCGTCCTAGGATCACCGGCATGTGCGTGGCTCATCCCTTCCGCCTTGGGTTCGCCAGAGGGCACGAATGCCTATCCGCCCTCACCTGCGCATGGCGCCGATCCAGGGCGGGATTCGACCAGTGGCTGGCAGGCTGTATATCATTGACGGATATGAACCAAACAAACTTTCAGCGTTCCCGTCGCAGGCTTCTCAAGCTCGCCGCGGCGCTCGTCGCGGCGCCACGGCGTTCGCTCGGCGCGGAGGACATTCCTTTGCGCATCGGCCTGACGCCGGTCTTCCTCGACGATCAAGTCGGTTTTCTGGGCCGCTGGCGGGCCTGGTTGGAAAAAAAACTACTCCGTCCAGTCGTTTTCATACAGCGTGGCAGCTACCGCGAAATCGTCGAACTGTTGCTTGCCCGTCAGATCGATTTTGCCTGGCTTTGTGGCTATCCCTACATTCGTCATCGACATAGGTTGCAACTGGTCGCCGTGCCCCTGTGGCGCGGGCGCCCACTGTATCAGTCCTATCTGATCGTACCGGTCGAGGACGAGAAAAGCCAATCATTGATGGACTTGCGTGGCAGGGTATTCGCTTACTCCGATCCCGATTCGAATTCCGGATTCCTGTATGCGAACTATTTGCTCGCCAAGATGGGAGAAAACCCAGCCACCTTTTTTTCGCGCAGCTTTTACACCTGGGCGCATCGCAAGGTGATCGAAGCCGTTGGAATCGGGCTCGCCCACGGCGGCGCCGTCGATGGTTACGTCTGGGAAACCTTGGCAGAATTTCATCCCTCACTCGCCCGGGCGACCCGCATCATCCAGCGCTCGGGTGACCTCGGCTTTCCTCCCTTCGTCGCGCGCGAGGACATCGGTCGCATCGAACTGGAGGATTTCCGCAGCTTGCTGACGGGCATGGCCACGGACCCCGAAGGAACCGAGTTACTGCACGCGATGCGTCTCGATGGCTTCACGGCCGGGTCTTTCGCGCTCTACGAAGAAATCGCTCGTATGGCGAGGATGGTCGCACAACCATGAGGTGGCTCGACGATCTCTCGCTGCGCTGGAAAATTCCGCTCCGCGTGCTGACGGCGGTCATCGGTACGGCGATCGCCGTCACCAGCGCGCTGGTGGCAAGGGAATACGACGAGCTACGCCAAAACCTCGAGGGGCACGGACGCAGCCTCGGCAAAGTATTGGCCAATACCCTCGTGGCACCGCTGCTGCACGATGACATCTGGCGTGCCTATGAAATCCTGCAATCGGCACGCGAATCAAATCCCGTCGCGCCGGAACTGCAGGCGAACATCATGCTGGTCACCGATGCCCACTATCGAGTTTTCGTCTCGACCACGCCACGCGCCTTTCCAGTCGGCAGCAGTCCTGCCGAATTGGGAGGTGTTTACGCCGAATTACGCAAGTTCACCCACCAACCGCAGGTGAGCCAGCAAGCGGTCTTCGCTCCTCCTGGCTCGGCACTCTATTTCGTCCTATCACCGATCGTTGCCGATGGGGTGCCGCTCGGGCACGTCATTCTCGGCTACACGAAGCTCTCTTTTCTGCCTCGTTATTTGGGGTTGATCGGTCGCGCAATGCTGGTCACCCTACTCGTACTGGTCGTCATCATGCCGATTTCCTGGGTCTGGGCCCGCAGTACGGGCGCACCGCTACTCATTCTCACCGACGCGATGCGTCATGTGCCGAGCGAACTGGATGCAACCGAACGCATTGCGCTGCCCAACAACCGCGATGAAATCGGTCAGCTCGGCCAGGCTTTCCAACGCATGATCGAAGAGCTGAAGAAGAAGCAGGAGCTCGAGGCCCAGATGCTCGCTTCCGAGCGTCTCGCAGCGGTTGGTCGGCTTTCGGCTGCGATCGCTCACGAAATCAACAATCCACTCGGCGGCATGCTGACGGCCATCAAAACCTACCAGCGCCACGGTCAGGCGGATGCGCTGGCGATGCAGACCCTTTCGCTGCTCGAGCGAGGACTGACTCAGATCCGCAATACGGTGAGCGCTCTGCTGGTCGAGACGAAGACACAGGACCGGCCCTTCGAGCCTGCAGACATCGAGGATGTGCTGATCCTCGTCGAGGCGAAAGCCCAAATGCGTCAGATCAAGATCGAAATGGTCGGGGGTTTGGACACCCACCTGCCTTTGCCTGCCACGCTATTGAGACAGATTCTGCTCAACCTGCTTCTCAACGCGATCACCGCAGCCGCAGACCGTGGGCTGGTCCGTCTCGAGATCACCGCGACGGAGGGTACGCTGCGCTTTTCCGTCAGCAACGATGGAGAACACATCCCTGACGAACAGATGGCCACGTTGTTCGAACCTTTCGCTGGCGGCCGTGCCAAAGGCCACGGTTTGGGCTTGTGGGTGGTCTATCAAATCGTCCGGCAGCTCAATGGCGGTTTGAGCGTCGATAGTGAGCCGGGCTGGACGACCTTCCATATCGAGATTCCTTATGATCAAAACCAATGAACACCGTCCCCGCCTGTGCCTGATCGAAGACGACGAGATCATGGGGGAATCGCTGTTCCAGCTTTTCCAGCTCGAGGGTTTCGCGCCCGTCTGGTGTCAGAGTGCCGAGCAAGCCATTCATGCCTTGGCCAACGGACGTTTCGATGTCGTCGTCAGCGACATTCGGCTGCCCGATCAGGACGGCGGTGCGCTTTTTCTCGAGATGCACAAACGGCATTCCGGCTTGCCGCCTTGGCTGTTCATGACCGCCTATGGCACGATCGACCGTGCGGTCGAGCTATTGAAGGCCGGCGCAGCCGATTATGTCACCAAGCCTTTCGATGTCGATGTACTGGTACAGAAAGTACGTGGACTTGCTGCCAGCTATGGCGCAGCAAGCAACATGGACGACACGCGTCTGGGGGTCTCGGCAGCGATGCAGCGCATCGCCGAAAATCTGCCGCGCCTTGCACGGCATGTCGAAGCGCTATTGATCACCGGCGAGTCGGGCTCTGGCAAGGAGCACGTCGCACGGCTGTTTCATCAACATGCGATCGGTAACGCCGGTGAGTTCGTCGCCGTCAATTGCGCAGCGATTCCAGAATCTTTGATGGAGGCCGAGCTGTTCGGCTACGAAAAAGGAGCATTTACCGGCGCGGTGAAGGCCAAGCGCGGATTGTTCGAGCAAGCCCATCAGGGCACGCTGTTCCTCGACGAGATCGGCGAGATGCCTCTGTCGATGCAGGCCAAGCTGTTACGCACCTTGCAAGATCGCAAAGTCACGCGGTTGGGAGGAGAAAAACCCATCGCCGCGGATTTCCGGCTCGTCTGCGCCACCCACCGCGATCTGAAAGCGATGGTCGAAGCCGGCCAGTTCCGTGAAGATTTATATTATCGTATCCATGTGATTCATCTGCGCATTCCTCCCCTGCGCGAGCGGCCGGAGGACATCCGCTGGTTCGTCCATCATTTCATCGAAGACTTCAACCGGCGCCATCCCGAAGAGGCACGGCGCATCGATCCCCGCACCGAGCAGGCGCTGCTGAATTACTCTTGGCCCGGCAATGTCCGCGAGCTCAAGCATGCGGTCGAGCGTGCCTGTATTCTCTCGCGCGGGCCGCTGCTCGAAGTCGAAGCCTTCTTCAGCGACGGCGTGACGAGCACGGCAGACAATCAGCCGACCGTCTCGACCTCTCTCGCCGATTATCTGATGGCCTGCGAACGCGACTATCTCATGATGATGCTCGAACGCCACGACCATCACATGACCCGGGCGGCCGAAGCGCTCGGCATCACACGCAAGACGCTGTGGGAAAAACTGCGCCGCCTCGGCATCAGGGCCAGGGGCGAGGAGAGCGGAACATGATGGCCGATGAACTCACAGCTCGAAATCGGCATCGAATGGTTTGCTGCCTTTGACGATCGGCAAGGTCAAAGTACGATCCCAATCACCCCAGCCGCCGTCATAGACGCGCACATCCCGATAACCGAGTGCTTTCAGCTGCAGCCAGGCGAGCGTCGAGCGAAAGCCATCATGGCAATAGGTAATGACCGTATGGTCTTTCGGCACCGCCTGATAGAGCCGGGCAAGTTCTTCCAGTGATTTCCATTGCTGTGATTGGCCATCCACCCCCTGCAGGCTGACGATGTTGATGGCGCCGGGAATGTGACCACCCTGCACGGAATGCTGGATGCGGCTGCCATCGTACATCTCGGCTGGGCGCGCATCGATCAGCGTGATCTTCGCATCGCGTTCGGCCACGACACGTCGATAAACGAAGGGCCAGCCCACAATACGTTCGCCTGCTGGTGATTTGAGCGTCACCCTGCCCGGCTGTTTCGCTGGCGTGGGTGTTTTGGTCAGTTCGTTGAAACCGCTCCAACCAACCGTGCCGCCATCGAGCAGCTTGACGCGCCGCATGTCGAAGCCATAGAGGTCGAGCAGGAACAGTACCCGCGATGCCAGCGCAGAGACGGAATCGTCATAGACGACGATGATCGAGTCGTCATTCACGCCCCAGCGCCGCAAGGTGGCCTGGAAAGCCTCACGCGACGGAAATTTCATGATCGGCAACTTGTCGTTGGCTCCAAGATCGGCGAAGCGCTGCACCTGGATCGCGCCAGGAATGTGGCCGACGGTGTGATAACGATGCGGGTGATAACGCACTTCGAGCACGACCAGCTTGGGATCATCGAGCCGCTCGGCGAGCCAGTCGGCGTCGACGAGGAACTCCGGCTTGTCGGCGGCATACGTCTGGCAGAAGAAAAAAAAGGTCATGACGAAAAGAACCAACAACCTATTGAACATGAAACGCCTCCACTGCATGTTCTCGAAGTCTGCCCAGGCGCGAGCCATTATAGGAATAAAGTGTCGGCCAGGGCTGCAAAAGTCGGCGCTGGCGGGGCGGCACCTGGCACCCCGGATTGCTTGATGGACGATATCACTCCACCAACGGCAGAACACTCGACTCCCAAGAAAGCATGCCATCCCCAGATGACCGCTTTATGCCTGCAAGGGAATTTTCGTTCCGGCATCGGAAGACCCAATGCTTTTCCGCCCTGGGCCGACGAGACAGCGCGAGCCAAGCTTCCGTCCTAACTTTCATGGTCGAGAAACCACCCCTCTAGATGAAACCGGTGGGCCGTCTTTGCTCATGGTTCGTGGCTGGGGCATTGGGAAGGCACAGCCACGGCATACCCACGACTCGCTTGCGCTCGAACGGGTGGGCGGCATCTCCGTTGTCTTCGCCTACCGCTGCCGGCATCCGCTCACGAATCGCCCGCCGGCCCGTCGGTTTCATCCCATAAAAAGCTTTCACACCAAATGGCTGCAAAATCCAGATCGGGGACGACACCAATGACTCGCATGATCACATCGATGCCGTCTTGCGTCGCAACGTGCCGGCCAGTGTAGTGCCGGGCGCCACGGTATTGAACACCGTCCCGTAGCGTTTGACGTTTTCGTGCAGCAGTTCGAGGCGCCGGTCGTCTTCGTCCGTATCGACGACGATCTCGTAATCGATCGACTCCATAGCCGGCGGCACGTCGCGGCGCACGCCATGCACCTTGACCTCGACGCCACGCAGCCGGAACTTGAGAATCGGCGTCACCCGCTCGATGCCCTTGAGCATGCAGGCGGCCAGCGCCGCGAGCAGCAGCTCGGCGGGGTTGAAAGCATCGCGCCGTCCGGCCAGGTCGGTGTCGAGCACGATCTCGGCATCCTTGCAGCGCGCGAGGCTGCCATGGGCGTCGACACGGCGGGCGATGATGCTGAACTCCATCTTCGTTGCTTGCTGTTGCATGGCGATATCCTTTTTCGATTTCTATCGCAACATCCCGAGGATGATGCGATCCACTGCATCGTCAGGCGCCAAACCGCGCGCCATCAGGGTTTCCAGTTGAACAGCAGTGCCGATCCGACGCATGGCGGGAATCGTCGCTTCGACCAAGGGGAGCGAGGACAGATCGATCGTATCGAGCAGCCGGCGTCCGCCTGCCTCGACGACGAGGCCTTTTATCTCGAGGACGGCCCCATTCATTCAGCCACCGTGCCCTTTACGTTCTGCGCCACGCGGAATGGATGCGATTTCAGACAGAAAGCCGCCTAGCCATTCACCGCGCCGCCGGTACCAGCAGCACCGGCATTGAAGCATGCCGGGCGACCTGATGACTGACGCTGCCGAGGAACAGCTCGGGCACGAAGCCGTGGCCTTGGCTGCCCATGACGATCAGATGCGCACCGCACGCCACGGCGATATCGACGATCTTGCGGTAAGGTTTGCCCGTGACCAGCTCGATGTCCACTTTGACAGAACCGTGAGAAGTCAGCCGCGCCCGTAATCTTTCCAGCCGCACACGGGCTGTGCTTTCCAGCTCGGCCGAAGGGGTGTCCTCATGGACGTGCAGCAAGGTCACGCGCCGCACGCCGACATCGACCATCTGTTCGACCACGCCGAATGCCCGTTCGGAGTTTTCGGAAAAATCGGTCGCATACAGCACATGGGAAGCCAGATCACAGCCGGCGGGCAGCAGGCAGACTTCGCCACTCGCGGGATCGCGGGCAATGCGCATCACCAGCACCGGCCGCGTCGCTCCATGCAGCACCTCGCTGGCGACGCCGCCGAGCAGTGCTTCGCTCAAGATGTTGTGCCCGTGCGAACCGACCACGATCAGGGCATAGTTTTCCTCCCGTGCAATGCGGTTGATTTCGCTTTTGGCAAAGCCGGGCACGATGCGCGTCTCGACCTCGAAGCCTTGGGCGACCAGGCGCTCTTTCTGGCGGGCGAGCACCACGTCGAGCACTGTTGTGCTGTAGGAATATGCCGTCGAGAACGCCTCGCGCATCTCCAGACATTGCAGCAACAAGGCATGTCTGGCGCCGAAGGCGGCGAGCCCGGAAAGGCAGCCGACCATGGCATCGGAGGCAGGAGAAAGATCGGTGGCGACGATTTGACGATGTTGAGCAGCATTTGCTCCTTCCACGATTCGGCGATCGCTTGCACATAGCCGAGCCGCTCCTGTGGCAGATCGCGGTAGCCAATGGACTGGCAGCCGGCGAGAAAGAGCGGCGCGATGCAGGACGAGAACAAATGGACGCTGGATTTCATGGACTCGCAATATACGCCGCAACTGCCTTGATATCGGCATCATTCAGCGAGGCGGCGATTGTCGGCATCATCAACGCGTTGCCGCGCACCCCTTCGTGCAAGGCATGCAACTCATATTCGAGCGCCGCGCATGCGGCGCGAGCACGAAAGAACCCCCCGCGAGGGGGGCGAAGGGGGGCGGGCCTTTCATCCAGCGGGGCGTAGCCCCGCTGCAAGAACGTCGGCATGAGGCACCTCGTCGCGGAAAACAGCGAACTACTTGATGATCCCGCGCGCCTTCATCACATCGCAGCCGTTCATGCGCGGCGGAATGAGCTTGACACCTTTCTCGGCGGCACGCGCTTCCAAGGTCTTGCGATGCTCATCCTGCAGCGCCACGCATTCCTCATAGGTTTTGACTTCCCGCATCTTGATGGCCCAGTCGGTGCGCTCCTGCGGCGTCATCAGCGTCCAACCAGGGGTGTAATCCTGATTCCAGGCAAAGCGACCCTTTCCGCCGGGCCCCATTCCAGGACCCATTTGCGCGGCAGCGGTTGCCGCGACGACGGTGGCGGTCAGGAAGGAAGCGGTCAGTGCGAGTTTTTTCATGATCATTCTCCTTGCGTCTGGTTGAAGTTCCGACACTGCGTCGGGCTGATTCCATTATGACCAATGCCATGGAAAGAACAATGCAAACCGGGTAACGAACTGTAACTTTCTGTTAGCCGGTGCCGCTCCTGACTTTATCGATCAACGCATCGGCGATGACGAGAAAATCGTTGTAGCTCTTCGCATTGTTGCCGAGCACGTTGTAACGTCCGCCGACGACCAGACGCGGCACGGCATCGACCTTGTAGTTGGCGGTGAGTGCATCGGCGCGCATGAGCTTGGTACCGATACCGAACGAGGTGAAGGTCGCGCGGAATTTTTCCCTGTCGACGCCGCGGCTACCCAGCCAGTCGAAGATCGCCTTGTCGGTGAACAGATTGATGCGCTGCTGATGAATCGCATCGAAGACGGCCTGATCGAGGCGGGCCAGCAGCCCTTCGGCTTCCAGCGCGTAGTAGAGCTTGACGAGATTCGCCCAGGAGGCGCGGCCGAAGCTGACCGGCACGCGCTGGAAAACGACATCCTTCGGCAGACGCGCGGCCCATGCCGTGACGTACGGGTGCATCTCGCGGCAGTGAGGACAACCGTAGGAGAAAAATTCCAGCACCTCGATCTTGCCCGGCATCTCGCCAGGTTGTGGCGGGTTGACCGGCGAGAAGTCGATGCCCTCCTTCAAGACCGGCGCTGCCCGCAAGGTCGGGAAAGCAGCCCCCATCAGGCTACCCACCAGCAGCAGACGATGGAATGCGCGTCGCGTCATGTTCATGGTGTCTTGCTCCGATTCGAAGCTGGGATCAACAGCCAGAGCGCAAAGGCTCCAAGCGCTGCATAAGCAATGAAAGCGAGATTGGCGAGACTCAGGCCCAGAACCGTCAGTTCCTTGTCCTCGCATAAACCGGTGGCGAGAAATAGTTCGGGCTGCAACTGGCCAAGCCATTCGACCAGCCGTTCGATCGGCCCTGGCGGCCCGCTGGCGCAGGTGATCGTGCCGCGAGGTTGCCATTGCAGCCAACTTTGATATGCCGCAACGGCCATGCCGCCGAATGCGGTCGTCACGAACAGGCCTCCCGCCCCGAGCGTCGCGCCGCGCGACCGCGCCAATGCAGCCACGCCGCCCAACCCAGCGAGCAGCATGAACAGCAGGCGCTGAAAGATGCACAGGTGGCAGGGATGCAGATCGAGCCAAGCGGTCAGCGCAAGGCTTGCTCCCACGGTCAATGCCGCAACGCCCGCCAGTGCAAGCCAGACGTATCGGTTCATGAGCCGTCCCACGAGTCGGCGCCGGTGAAACGGCACCGACAGTCCGGATCATTTGCGTTGCAGGCGATAGACGTATTCGGTCAGCGCCAGGATGC
>JBKBOI010000042.1:0-12987 GCA_046294935.1 Rhodocyclaceae bacterium | reverse complement strand
GTCGATCGCCGACTGGCTCTTGTAATCGTTGATCGCCGGGTTGCGCAGATGCTTGCCGGCATCCAGTGCCGTGCGGTAATCGCGGATCATCTGCTCGTCCTCGCCGGGGGCAATGACGCCCTGGGCTTCGAGCTTTTCGGCATAGAGCTTGCGCGTGCCGGGATGCGCGGCGATCTTGCGGTACATCAGCGGCTGCGTCACCATCGGCTCGTCCGCTTCGTTGTGGCCCAGCTTGCGGAAGCAGACGATGTCGACGACGGCATCCTTGCGGAAGGCGTTGCGGAACTCGACCGCCAGCGCGGTGACGAAGGCCACCGCCTCGGGATCGTCGCCATTGACGTGGAAGATCGGCGCCTCGACCATCTTGAAGATGTCGGTGCAATAAAGCGAGGAGCGTGCATCGCGCGGATCGGAAGTAGTAAAACCGATCTGGTTGTTGACCACGATATGCACGGTGCCGCCAGTGCCGTAGCCGCGCGTCTGCGAGAAATTCAGCATCTCCTGGTTGACGCCCTGGCCGGCCACCGCGGCATCGCCATGGATCAGCACCGGCACCACCTCCCTCACGCCATTTTCGCCCCGGCGTACCTGGCGGGCATAGACCGAGCCCTCGACTACTGGATTGACGATTTCCAGATGTGACGGATTGAAGGCCAGGGTCAGATGCACAGGGCCACCCGGGGTCGCGACGTCGGAGGAATATCCCATGTGATATTTGACGTCGCCGGCGATCAGCTCGCTCTTCTTCTTGCCTTCGAATTCTTCGAACAGCATCGCCGGCTGTTTGCCGAGAATATTGACCAGCACGTTCAGGCGTCCGCGGTGGGCCATGCCGATGACGATTTCCTTGGCCCCTTGGCTCCCGGCACGCTGGATCAGCTGCTGCAAAGCCACCATCAGCGACTCGCCGCCCTCCAGCGAAAAGCGCTTCTGTCCGACATAGCGGGTGTGCAGATAACGCTCCAGCGTCTCGGCCGCAGTCAGAGTTTCCAGGAACTGCCTGCGTTCCTCGTTGCTGTAACGCGGCTGAGCATGGGGGGGTTCGAAGCGCGCCTGGATCCAGCGTTTTTGCTGCACGTCGGCGATGAACATGTATTCGGCGCCGATGTGTCCGCAATAGCGCAGGCGCAGCATGTCGAGGATTTCGCGTAGCGTGACCTCCTCGACCCCCATGTCGAACGAGCCGGTGCGGAAGGCGGTGGCGAGGTCGGCCTCGGTGAAGCCGTAATAGGACGGCTCCAGCTCGGGAACCTCTGGGCGCGGATGCCGTTTCAACGGATCGAGCTGCGCCCAGCGGTTGCCGAGGAAACGGTAGGCATTGATCATTTGCAGGACTTTCGTCTGCTTCTCCCCGATGCCGGCACGCCGCACGACGCTCAGGCAGCCTTCGCGCGCGCGTTGCGCGAAGCCGCTGATGATCGGGGCATGTGGCACATCCGGCCCCTGATAGGCGCCGATGCCCGGCAGATTCGCCAGCTTGTCGAAATAGTCCCGCCAGGCAGGATCGATGGCACCTGGATTTTCGAGGTATTTCTCGTACAACTCCTCGACATAAGGCGCATTCGCACCGAACAGATAGGAGTTGGACAACAATTCCTTGATCATCTCATCACCTCTTTTGATAGCCAGCCATAAAAAAAGGGGGCCTCCTCCCCGACGCCCCTTTGCCGTTTCTCAGCGTGCGCTCATTTCAGGCACGTCGCGCTTCGGTGAGCCGAGATAGAGCTGGCGCGGGCGGCCGATCTTCTGTTCCGGATCGCCGATCATTTCGTGCCACTGGGCGATCCAGCCGATGGTGCGCGCCATCGCGAAGATGCCGGTGAAGAGGTTGGTCGGGATGCCGAGCGCGCTTTGCACGATGCCGGAATAGAAATCGACGTTCGGATAGAGTTTCTTCTCGATGAAGTACTCGTCCTCCAGCGCGATGCGCTCGAGCTCCAGCGCCAGTTTGAACAGCGGTTGATCATGTAGCCCCAACTCGTCGAGCACCTCGTAGCAGGTCTGCCGCATCAGCTTGGCGCGCGGGTCGTAATTCTTATAGACGCGATGGCCGAAGCCCATCAGGCGGAACGGATCGTTCTTGTCCTTGGCACGCTTGATGTATTCCGGCACCCGCGAGACGTCACCGATTTCCTCGAGCATGCGCAGACAGGCCTCGTTGGCGCCACCATGCGCTGGGCCCCACAGACAGGCGATACCGGCGGCAATGCAGGCAAACGGGTTGGCGCCGGAGGACCCCGCCAGACGCACGGTCGAAGTCGAGGCATTCTGCTCGTGATCGGCGTGCAGGATCAGGATGCGGTCGAGCGCGCGCGAGAGCACCGGGTTCGGCTTGAATTCCTCGCAGGGCGTGCCGAACATCATGTAGAGGAAGTTGGTCGCGTAGTCGTAGTCGTTCTTCGGATACATGAACGGCAGGCCCATGTTGTAGCGATAGGCCATCGCCGTGATGGTCGGCATCTTGGCGATCAGGCGGATCGCCGCCGTCATGCGATGTTCCGGATTATTGATGTCGAGCGAATCGTGGTAGAAGGCCGATAGACCACCAACGACCCCCACCAGCACCGCCATCGGGTGCGCATCGCGGCGGAAGCCATTGAAGAAGCGGGTCAGCTGGTCATGCACCATCGTGTGCTTGCGCACCCGCTGAACCCATTCGTCATATTGCGCCTCGTTCGGCAATTCGCCATTCTTGAGCAGGTAGCAGACCTCCATGAAGTCGCACTTTTCCGCCAATTGCTCGATCGGATAGCCGCGGTAGAGGAGCTCGCCCTTGTCGCCGTCGATATAGGTGATCGACGACTTGCACGACGCCGTGGACATGAAGCCCGGATCGTAGGTGAATGCACCGGTCTGTGCGTAGAGCTTGGAGATGTCGATCACCTCCGGGCCGATGGTGCCGGAATAGACCGGATATTCGGTGGTCTTGCCGTTGTAGGTCAAGGTGGCGGTTTTTTGCGTCATGCGTCAATCCCCTGTCGAAAGTCCTCATTACGAATGGCCGGCTGCCGCAGCAGTTCGACCAGTTTTTGCAGATCCGGGTCGTCAGCCCGCCGGCGGCCAGAGAGCAGTGCCCACAAATCGTGGTCTTCCATAACCAGCAAGCGCTCGAGCGGCGCTGCCAGCGGCTCGTCCAGCACCTCCGGATGCTGCTGCCAGAAGCGCTGGAGCACCAGATCGTTCTCCAAGAGTGCCCGCCGGCTCGCCCAGCGGAGCTTCTCGGTGCGGATGCGTTGCGCTTCCGTCATGCTCATGCCGTCCAGATCAGATGGCACGCCTGACCATCATGTCCTTGATCTTGCCGATCGCCCGGGTGGGATTCAACCCCTTCGGGCAGACATCGACGCAGTTCATGATGGTGTGGCAACGGAACAGGCGGTAGGGATCGTTGAGGTTATCGAGGCGCTCGCTGGTGGCCTGGTCACGCGTATCGGCGATGAAGCGATAGGCGGCCAGCAGCCCCGCTGGACCGACGAACTTGTCCGGATTCCACCAAAACGATGGACAAGCCGTCGAGCAGCAGGCACACAGGATGCACTCGTACAAGCCATTCAGCTCCTCACGATCCTCCGGCGATTGCAGGCGTTCGCGTTCCGGCGGCGGATCATTGTTGATCAGATACGGCTTGATCGAGTGATACTGCTTGAAGAACTGCGTCATATCGACGATCAGATCACGGATCACCGGCAAGCCGGGCAAGGGGCGCAACACGATCGGCTCGCCATCCGGGAAGCTGGCCAAATCGGTCAGGCAGGCAAGGCCGTTCCTGCCGTTGATGTTGATGGCATCCGAGCCGCACACGCCCTCACGGCAGGAACGACGGAAAGCGATCGAGTCATCCACGGCTTTCAGCTTGATCAGGGCATCGAGCAGCTTGCGGTCGGTGCCGTCGACCTCGACACTGAGGTCCTGCATCCAAGGCTTTTGATCCCGGTCGGGGTCATAGCGGTAAATGCGGAATCGGAGGGTGCGTTTCGTCATGTCTTCGCTCTCAATAGGCGCGCTTCTTCAGCGCGATGGTGTCGACCGTCAGTGGGCGCAGGGTGACCGACTTGTAATCGAGCCGGTTGCCTTCCTTGAACCAGAGGGTATGCTTGAGCCAATTGGTATCGTCGCGACCATTCGGATGCTCGGGCGTATCGGGGCAATCATCGCGCACATGGGCGCCACGGGATTCCTTGCGCGCCTCGGCGGATACCATCGTCGCCACGGCGACTTCGATCAGGTTGTCGAGTTCGAGCGCCTCGATGCGCGCGGTATTGAACACCTTGGACTTGTCCTTGATCTCGGTCTGCTGCACGTCCTTCTGCACTTCGAGAATCTTCTGCACACCTTCCTTGAGCAAGCTGGCGAAGCGGAACACGCCGGCATGCTTCTGCATCGTGCGCTGCATCGTCAGGCGCGTTTCATGCACGTTGGCGCCATCTTTCTGGGTTTCGAGGCGATTGAGGCGCGCCAGAGTGAGTTCGAAGGCATCGGCCGGTAGTTCCTTGTGGGCCTTCGGCGAGTTGCGCAACTGCTCGACGGCCGTCTCCCCTGCCGACTTGCCGAACACCAATAGATCGAGCAACGAATTGGTGCCCAGCCGGTTCGCGCCATGCACCGAGGCACAGGCGCATTCGCCCGCAGCATAGAAACCCGGCACGATTTCATTCTGGCTGCGCTTACCCGGCACCACCACCTGACCATGGTAATTGGTCGGAATGCCGCCCATCTGGTAATGCGCGGTCGGCACCACCGGGATCGGCTCCTTGATGCAGTCGACACCGGCGAACTGCAGCGCGATTTCGCGAATGCCCGGCAAGCGCTTCATGATGACTTCGGGATCGAGATGCGTGATGTCGAGTAGCACGTAATCCTTGTTCGGCCCGCAGCCGCGGCCTTCGTTGATCTCGGTGACCATGGCGCGCGAGACCACGTCGCGGGAGGCCAAGTCCTTGGCATTCGGCGCATAACGCTCCATGAAGCGTTCGCCATTGCAGTTCCTGAGGATGCCGCCCTCGCCACGCACGCCCTCGGTGATCAGCACGCCCGCCCCGGCAACGCCGGTCGGATGGAACTGCCAGAACTCCATGTCCTCGAGCGGAATGCCGGCGCGCGCCGCCATGCCAAGACCATCGCCGGTATTGATGAAGGCGTTGGTCGAGGAGTAAAAGATGCGCCCCGCCCCGCCGGTGGCGAAGATCGTCGCCTTGGCATGGAAAGCGTAGATTTCTCCGGTTTCCATCTCCAACGCGGTGACGCCGAGCACTTCGCCCTCGGCATCGCGGATCAGATCCAACGCCATCCACTCGACGAAGAACTGGGTGTTGGCCTTGACATTGCGCTGGTACATCGCATGCAGCATCGCGTGGCCGGTGCGGTCTGCGGCGGCACAGGCGCGCCGCACTGGTTTTTCACCAAAGTTCGACATGTGGCCGCCGAAGGGGCGCTGATAGATGCGGCCGTTGTCGAGACGGTCGAACGGCATGCCGTAATGTTCCAGCTCGATGACGACTTCATTGGCCTTGCGGCACATGAATTCGATCGCATCCTGGTCGCCGAGCCAGTCGGAGCCCTTGACGGTGTCGTACATATGCCAGTGCCAGTGATCCTCTTCGGAATTGCCGAGACTCGCGGCGACGCCGCCTTGTGCGGCGACGGTATGCGAGCGCGTCGGGAACACCTTGGTGATCACCGCGGTCTTGAAACCGGATTCCGAAAGCTGGATCGCGGCGCGCAATCCGGCACCGCCGGCGCCGACGATGACGGCATCGAATTTGCGGACGGTGACTTTCACGTTCACAGCCTCCAGATGATTCTCACCGCCCAGCCGGCGTAACCGATCAGGGCCAGCAAGGTCAAGACATGCAACGCGAGCTTGATGCCGGCGGGCTGGACGTAATCCATCCAGATGTCACGCACGCCCACCCATGCGTGCCAGCACAAGGCAAGCACGGCCAGGAAGGTGATGAAGCGCATCAATCCCGCCGCCATGAAGGCGCGCCAGGTTTCGAAACTCGCTCCCGCACCCGACAGCAGGCCGATCGCGATCACCAGTGAATACACGATCAACACCAATGCCGTGATGCGCTGTGCCAGCCAGTCGATCAGACCGTAATGCGCACCGACGATCTTGCGATTCACCATAGCTTCGCCCCCAGGATCAAGGTCAGGGCCAGGCTCACGGCCAGCACGGCCTTGGCCGAAGCCGCCGCCTGCGCCTTGGCGACGCCGACATGGATGTCGATGAGCAGGATGCGGATGCCCATGCAAAAGTGATGCAGGAACGCCCACAGCAGGCCGATCGAAAGCAGCTTGACGAGTGGATGCGCCGTGATCGTCTTGAACAGCGCGAAGGATTCCGGAGAACCGAGCGACAATTCGAGCAACCAGATCAAGAGGGGCAGCATCAGAAACAGCCCAAATCCGCTGATGCGATGCAGAATCGAGGCCACCCCAGCGACGGGGAGCTTTATCTGAAATAGATTCAAATGCTTGGGACGTTTTCGCGCGATTGCGTCCATTCATCCACTCCTTTCTTGTTTGCGATGCAGCATACTACCTTCTCAGACCCGAATGGATCGATTGGATTCAAGTCAATTCATTGAAATAGCAATGCGCTTCGGTCGAATACAGGCCGCGGCGCCACTCCACCGGCCGGTTGCCATAGGTGAAACTGGTGCGCTCCACGGACAGCAGTGGACTGCCTTCCCGCACGCCGAGCAGCTCGGCGGTGGTTCGGTCCGCGGCCACGGCGCGCAGACGCTCTTCGGCCCGGATCATGCGTACCCCGAACCGTTCCTCGAAGAGAGTGTAGAGTGAAACGTGTGATTCCTTCAGCACATCGAGCGTCAATCCGGCAAAGATTTCACCCGGCAAGTAGATCTCGTCCAGCACGACGGGCTTGCCGGAAAATTCGAGCAGACGGCGCACGATGATCACCGGATCACCGGGCTGGATGCCCAGGATGTGCGCCGCTTCGGGCCGCGCCTTGGCGCGCCAGCACTCCAGTGGTCGACTGCGCGCCGGCTCGACTCCTCCCGTCAGCGGCACCAGCCGCA
Organism: Rhodocyclaceae bacterium; assembly: GCA_046294935.1. GTDB lineage: Bacteria > Pseudomonadota > Gammaproteobacteria > Burkholderiales > Rhodocyclaceae > Sulfuricystis. The sequence continues at coordinate 5,944 of JBKBOI010000042.1, read as the reverse complement.
GGAAGCGGAAGAAAGCGCGCGGGTCATTGTGGCTCGCCACGAAAGTGCCCTTGCCCTGCCGGCGTATCAGCAGATTTTCAGCGGCCATCTCATCGATGGCTTTGCGCACCGTGCCCTGGCTCACCTGGAAACGGCTGGCCAGCTCGGCTTCACTAGGAATCATCTCGCCTGGTCGCCACTCCTGCTTTTCGAGCGCCTGAAGCATCAAGGCCTTGATCTGCCGGTACAGCGGACTGAACGAGGGAGATTCTGCTGAGGTCTGCCTTTTCATATGGCACATTCAAGCACATTTTTTTTACGACGTCCATAGGTTATCATATATCTTATATCTTTTATAAGATATGAATTGACACGATGCAGCAATCCCCACTATGATTCGACAAGTTTCCCGCAATCAAACACCCAAGGAGCCTCCCATGACCAAAGCCCCCGTTCGCGTCGCCGTCACCGGCGCCGCAGGTCAAATCGGTTACGCACTGCTGTTCCGCATCGCCAGCGGCGAAATGCTCGGCAAGGATCAGCCCGTGATCCTGCAGATGCTCGAACTGCCCAACGACAAGGCGCAGCAGGCGCTCAAGGGCGTGATGATGGAGCTCGAAGATTGCGCCTTCCCCCTGCTCGTCGACATGATCGGCACCTCGGATCCCAAGGTTGCCTTCAAGGATGCGCAGCAGGCGTTGTTGGTCGGCGCCAAGCCGCGTGGGCCGGGGATGGAGCGCAAGGATCTGTTGCTGGACAACGCGAAGATCTTCATCGAGCAAGGAAGGGCGCTCGACGAAGTCGCCAGCCGTGACGTCAAAATCCTCGTCGTCGGCAACCCCGCCAATACCAATGCGCTGATCGCGATGAATACCGCCAAGAGCCTGCCGCGCGAGAATTTCACTTCGATGATGCGGCTCGACCACAATCGCGCGATCTCGCAACTGGCCAGCCGCGTCAAGGCACCGGTCAGCGATGTGAAGAACATGATCGTCTGGGGCAACCACTCGCCGACGATGTATCCGGACATCCGTTTCTGCACCGTTGGTGGCAAACCAGCGGCGGCTCTCGTCAATGACGATGCCTGGTACGAGAGCGAGTTCATCCCGAAGGTCGGCAAGCGCGGCGCCGCGATCATCGAGGCACGCGGTCTGTCATCCGCCGCTTCGGCCGCCAATGCCGCGATCGACCACATGCGCGACTGGAATCTCGGCACGAATGGCGGCTGGGTGACGATGGGCGTGGCCTCAGATGGCTCCTACGGCATCCCCGAGGGCATGGTCTATGGCATGCCCTGCACCTGTGCCAACGGGAAGTGGGAAATCGTCAAGGGTCTCGAAATCGACGCCTTCTCGCGCGAGAAGATGGACGCCACGCTCAAGGAGCTGATCGAAGAGCGTGACGGCGTCGAGCACCTGTTCGCCTGATGCCGTGAACCGGGCGCCTCATCCTGCCGAAGTGCTCTATGCCGGCGGCAAGCCCTTGCCAGCGCTGGCCGCCTGCGAACATTTCGCCGGCAGCGAAAAATCGATCATGAAGGCGCTCGAACTCCAGGCCCGTCTCGGGCCCGTCTTCGATGTCACCGCCGACTGCGAGGATGGCGCGCCGGTCGGCCATGAGCGCGAGCACGCGATGATGATCGCCGCGCTGATCGATTCCCCGGCCAACCGCCACGATCGCATTGGGGTGCGCATCCATCCGGCGCATCATCCCGCCTGGCGCGAGGAACTCGAAATCCTCCTCGACCAGGCGGGAAGACATCTAGCCTATCTCGTATTGCCGAAAGCCGAGTCCGTGAGCGATGTCGAAATACAGATCGCGGCGCTCGAGGAACTTCGCGCGCGTCACGGCATCGCGCGGCCGATTCCCGTGCATGTCCTGATCGAAACCCCCGGCGCCTTGCACGATGTCTGGCAGATCGCACGGCTATCCCTGGTCGAATCGCTCGATTTCGGGCTGATGGATTTCGTCTCCGCCCACCACGGCGCGATCCCGGCCAGCGCGATGCGCTCACCGGGGCAATTCACCCATCCGCTGATCGTACGCGCCAAATGCGAAATCGCCGCGGCGGCGCTGGGCAATGGCATCGTGCCGACGCACAACGTCACCACCGAATTCCGTGATCCGTCGGTGGTTGCCGACGATGCCCATCGCGCCCGCGAGGAATTCGGCTTCTTGCGCATGTGGAGCATCCACCCGAACCAGATCGAGCCGATCGTCATGGCGATGCAGCCACACGGCGAGGAAGTCGAGGAAGCCGCTGCCATCCTTGCCGCAGCCGCCAAAGTGGACTGGGGGCCGATCCAGATCGACGGCCGGCTCCACGATCGCGCTTCCTACCGCTACCATTGGGAGCTGCTGCAACGCGCCCATGCGACCGGCGTGACGCTGCCGCCGTCTGCCGCGCTTTTTTTCTCTAACCCACCCGCTTGAAAAGGAGAATCGGATGAAACGACTGCTTTCCGCCCTTGCCTGCCTGATGCTCGCCAGCCCCCTGTTTGCGCAGGAGATGTCGCCCGGCCTGTGGGAACTGACGACCGAAATGAAGATGCAGGGCATGAAAATGCCAGCGCAGAAATTCACCCACTGCTACACCCCGCAAGACATCGCCTCCGGCAAGCAGTATGGCATGGACGAAAAGAGCAAATGCACGATCCGCAACATGAAGAACGACGGCGGCAACATCAGCTACGAGATGATCTGCGAGGCGGAAGGCGGCAAGATGACCGGCACCGTCAAGGGCACGATCTCGGCATCCGCCTTCGACTTCGAACAGAAACTGCGCATGACGCCCGATCAGGGGATGGGCGAGATGATTTCTCTCATCAAAGGTCGCCGCATCGGCGACTGCAAGAAATGACCCTCACGGAAAGGACCCTCCATGCTCGAAGCCTATCGAGCCCATGTCGCCGAACGCGCGGCGCTGGGCATCCCACCCCTCCCCCTCGCCAAGCAGCAGACGCAGCAGCTCGTCGAACTGCTACAGAACCCGCCTGCCGGGGAGGAAGCCTTCCTCGTCGAACTGATCAGCCATCGTGTCCCGGCCGGCGTCGATGATGCCGCCGAGGTGAAGGCAGCCTTCCTTGCAAAAGTCGGCGCTGGCGAAACGGCATGTCCGCTGATCTCCCGCGTCAAGGCGGTGGAGCTGCTCGGCACGATGCTCGGTGGCTACAATGTCCAGCCGCTGATCGATCTGCTCGACGATCCGGAAGTCGGTGTGGTGGCCGCCAATGGGCTGAAGAAGACGCTGCTGGTGTTCGATGCCTTCCACGACGTCGCCGACAAGGCCAAGGCCGGCAATGCGAACGCGAAAGCCGTGATGCAGTCGTGGGCCGATGCCGAATGGTTCACATCGCGCCCGGAAGTGCCGCGGAAGATCACTGTCACCGTTTTCAAAGTGCCGGGCGAGACCAACACCGACGACCTCTCGCCCGCCCCCGATGCCTGGAGCCGTCCGGACATTCCACTGCATGCGCTGGCGATGCTGAAGAACCCGCGCGATGGCATCACGCCGGACAAGCCCGGCGAGCGCGGGCCGATCAGCCTGATCGAGGAACTCAAAAAGAAGGGCCATCCGGTCGCCTATGTCGGCGACGTCGTCGGCACGGGTTCTTCCCGCAAGTCGGCGACGAATTCGGTGATCTGGTGGACCGGGGAAGACATTCCCTTCGTGCCGAACAAACGCTACGGGGGGTTCTGCCTCGGCGGCAAGATCGCGCCGATCTTCTTCAACACCCAGGAAGACGCCGGCGCTTTTCCGATCGAGTGCGATGTGACGCAGATGAACATGGGCGATGTCATCGACATCTACCCGTATGAAAGGAAGATCGAAAAGAACGGTCAGGTGATCTGCACCTTCGATTACAAATCGGAAGTGCTGCTCGACGAGGTGCGCGCCGGCGGCCGCATCAACCTGATCATCGGCCGGGGACTCACCGCCAAGGCGCGCGAATTCCTCGGCCTGCCGGCCTCGACGTTGTTCCGCCTGCCGAAAGCGCCGGTCGACTCTGGCCGCGGCTTCACCCTCGCCCAGAAGATGGTCGGCCGCGCCTGCGGCCTGCCGGAGGGACAAGGCATCCGCCCCGGCACCTACTGCGAGCCGCGCATCACCACCGTCGGCAGCCAGGACACGACTGGGCCGATGACGCGCGATGAACTCAAGGATCTCGCCTGTCTCGGTTTCTCGGCGGATTTCGTGATGCAGTCGTTCTGCCACACCGCGGCCTATCCGAAGCCAGTCGACATCAAGATGTACAAAACCCTGCCCTCCTTCATCACCGCGCGCGGCGGCGTCAGCCTGCGCCCTGGCGACGGCGTGATCCACTCGTGGCTGAACCGCTTCCTGCTGCCGGACACCGTCGGCACCGGCGGCGACAGCCATACCCGCTTCCCGATCGGCATCTCGTTCCCAGCCGGCTCGGGCCTGGTGGCGTTTGCCGCCGCCACCGGCACGATGCCGCTCGACATGCCCGAGTCCGTGTTGGTGCGCTTCAAAGGGACGATGCAGCCCGGCATCACGCTGCGTGATCTGGTGAATGCGATTCCCTACGTGGCGATCCAGCAAGGGCTGCTCACCGTCGAGAAGAAAGGCAAGAAGAACGTCTTCAACGGCCGCATCCTCGAGATCGAGGGCCTGCCGAACCTCAAGGTGGAGCAGGCCTTCGAGCTTTCCGACGCCTCGGCCGAGCGCTCCGCCGCGGCCTGCACGGTGCGCCTCAACAAGGAACCGATCATCGAATATCTGAAGTCGAACATCACGCTGATGAAGTGGATGATCGCCGAAGGCTACGAGGACAAGCGCACGCTGGCGCGCCGCATCCACAAGATGGAGGAATGGCTCGCCAACCCGCAGCTGCTCGAGCCCGATGCCGACGCCGAATACGCCGCGGTGATCGAGATCGACATGAACGAGATCAAGGAGCCGCTGCTGGCCTGCCCGAACGACCCGGACGACATCAAGCCGCTCTCACAGGTCGCCGGCGATAAGATCGACGAGGTGTTCATCGGCTCGTGCATGACCAACATCGGCCACTACCGCGCCGCAGCCAGCGTGCTGGCCGGCAAGACCGACATCCCGACGCGGCTGTGGGTCGTGCCGCCGACCAAGATGGACCAGCACGAGCTGATGGAGGAAGGCTACTTCGCCGCCTTCGGCAAGGCCGGCGCGCGCATCGAGGTGCCGGGCTGCTCATTGTGCATGGGCAATCAGGCGCAGATGCACCGGGGCGCGACCGCGGTATCGACTTCGACGCGCAACTTCCCGAACCGGATGGGGCTGGACACGCGCGTCTATCTCGCCTCGGCGGAACTCGCCGCGGTCGCGGCGCTCTTGGGTCGCATCCCGACGGTCGAGGAATATCTGGCCGAAGTGAATGTCGTCAACCAGAAGGCCAGCGACATCTATCGCTATCTGAACTTCGACCAACTCAGTGACTATCGCGCCGTCGCCGATGGCATCACCGTCTGATCAGCAGATGCGGGGGAGCTGATCCCCCGCCAGCCAATCGACGATGCGCCGACCGCCGAGCGTGGTAGTCAGTTGCACGAAGTGGTGCTCATCGGCGATCACCTCGCCGATCTTCGCCGCCTTCGCGCCGAGTGGATGGGCACACATCGCGGTCAGAACGCGCTCGGCATCCTCGGGCGCGCAGATGCAGACCAGCTTGCCTTCGTTGGCGACGTAGAGCGGATCGAGACCGAGAAATTCGCAAGCGGCAGCGACCACCGGCTGGATCGGGATCGCCTTTTCGTCGAGCAGCATACCCACCTGCGACTGGGTCGCGATCTCGTTGAGCGTCGCCGCGAGTCCGCCGCGCGTCGGATCGCGCAGCACATGGATATCGGCGCCGGTGGCGAGAATCTCGGCGATCAAGCCATTCAGCGCCGCCGTGTCGGAGACGATCGGCGCCGCGAAGCTCAAGTTTTCGCGCTGGCTCATGATCGCGACGCCATGATCGCCGAGCGT
>JBKBOI010000041.1:0-13103 GCA_046294935.1 Rhodocyclaceae bacterium | reverse complement strand
ATCGCGCCGGCGGCTCGTCATCGACGATCAACAGGCGTGGCAAAGGATTCATCGAGGCCCCCGCAGCGGCAGCATGACACAGATGCGATAGCGGCCATCGCGCGCGCTGCTTTCGATACTCGCTTCGAGGTCATAGAACAGCATCAGCCGTTCGCGCAGGTTGTCTAGCGCCATCCGGTTGCCGGGACGTTGGGTGGCGCCAGCGGCGAGTGGATTGTCGATCTCGATTTTCAGCCGCGACCGGCCAGCATTGATACGCACGCGGATCTCCCCCGCCTCGCTGGCCGTCTCGATCCCATGGTAGATGGCGTTTTCCAGCAGGGGCTGCAACAGCAAAGGCGGCGCGAGCACATCGGGCGGGCAATCATTCATTTCCCAGCGCACCTTCAGACGCTCGCCGAGACGCAGCTTCTCGATCGCCAGATATTTGCGCGCCAGAGCGATCTCCTCGGAGAACGGCACCAGCGCGCGATCGTCGCGCAACAGCACGCGGAACGATTCGGCCAATTCTTCGAGCGCGCTTTCCGCCCGTCGCGGATCGTCACGCATCACACCGAGGATCGCATTCAGGCTGTTGAACAGGAAGTGGGGACGGATGCGCGCATTGAGAGCTGCAAGACGCGCCTCGGCCAGCGCAGGTGTCTGGGCCTGAGCGCGCAGTTCGAGCCAGGACAGCAACAGCAATGCCCCCATTCCACCGGCCAATGGCGCGCGCCAGCCCGGAAGCTTGCCGAAAGCGGCGGCCAGCATCCCATCGATCGCGGCAAAGGCGAGTGACGTCCAGACCACGACCCAACCCCGGGCGATGGCCGGCCGCAGCCTCGAGAGCCGGGGAGAAAGCAAGAACAGTCCCGCGAGGGTGAGCAGCAAGGCCGGTTCGACCAGCGCGGCCAGATCGAGCATTTCGTCGGGCAGGCGGGATGGTTCCCGGTTGCGCGCCAAGCCGACTGGCACGGCCAGACCATTTCCTGCCAACAGCAGCCGCAACCAGATGCCCTGGTTGCGGAAATCCGGCAAGCCGATGGAGGAAGACGGCGAGGGTATACTCATGGCTTGGCAAATATTTGTTCCGCATCATTATGTCAGATCATTCCGACGCCAGCTCCGCCAAGGTCTGGTCGGGCCGTTTTTCCGAGCCCGTCGCCGACCTCGTGAAACGTTACACCGCATCGGTCTTCTTCGACCGACGCCTGTGGCGACAGGACATCCAGGGTTCCCTCGCCCATGCGCGGATGCTCGCGCGCCAGAAGATCATCTCCCAGGAAGACCTGGCGGTGATCGAACGCGGCTTGACGCAGGTAGCCTTAGAGATCGAACGCGGCGAATTCGCCTGGAACCTCGATGACGAAGACGTGCATCTGAACATCGAAAAGCGCCTCACCCAGCTCATCGGCGATGCCGGCAAGCGGCTGCATACCGGCCGCTCGCGTAACGACCAGGTGGCCACCGACATCCGCCTGTGGCTGCGCGAAACGATCGACACGATCGATGCCCGTCTGGTGGCACTGATGCGCGCGTTGCTCGACGTGGCGACAGCGCATGCGGCCACCGCGATGCCCGGCTTCACTCATCTACAAGTGGCCCAGCCGGTCACTTTCGGCCATCACCTGCTGGCCTATGTCGAAATGTTCGCGCGCGATCGCGAGCGTTTCAGTGATTGCCGCAAGCGCACGAACCGGCTGCCACTCGGCGCTGCGGCACTGGCCGGAACGACCTATCCGATCGATCGTGAATCCGTCGCCCGCGAACTCGGTTTCGACGGCGTCTGCGCCAATTCGCTCGATGCCGTCTCCGACCGCGACTTCGCGATCGAATTCTGCGCCGCCGCGTCATTGACGATGGTGCATATCTCCCGCTTTGCGGAAGAGCTGATCCTCTGGATGAGCCCGCGCATCGGCTTCATCGATCTGGCCGACCGCTTCTGCACCGGCTCCTCGATCATGCCGCAGAAAAAGAATCCGGACGTCCCCGAGCTTGCGCGCGGCAAGAGCGGCCGGGTCTTCGGCCATCTCGTCGGGCTGCTCACGCTGATGAAAGCGCAACCGCTCGCCTACAACAAGGACAACCAGGAAGACAAGGAACCGCTGTTCGACACGGCCGATACGCTCATCGACACGCTGACGATCTTCGCGGATCTCGCCGGCGGCATCCTCGTGAAGCCCGAGGCGATGGCCGCGGCGCTGAAACAAGGCTTTGCCACGGCCACCGATCTCGCCGACTACCTCGTCAAGAAGGGGCTGCCGTTCCGCGATGCGCATGAGGTCGTCGCACGCGCGGTACGCGCTGCCGAAGCGCGAGGCTGTGATCTTGCCGAATTGCCACTTGCCGAACTGCAGACTTTTTCGCCGCTCATCGAGGCCGACGTCTTCGCCGTGCTGACGGTCGAAGGTTCGCTCGCCGCGCGCGATCATGTCGGCGGCACGGCGCCGTCGCAGGTCAAGGCCGCCATTTCACGGGTGCGCGGCAGTCTTTGAGGCAAGATCGACGGCGGTAAGATTTTTCGGACATGGCGAAACCCTCCTCCGCCCAGCGGCGTTTCAGGAAAACCGGCCCGCAGCACCGGCTGGCGATGTACGAGGCAGAAGCCGAAGGGCTGGCCGCCCTGCGGGCTACGCAGACGGTGCGCGTTCCCGAGGTCTTCGGCACAGGGATCACGAAAGATGGCATGGCATGGATCGAGCTGGAATATCTCGAACTGTCGCCGCTCTCGCCGCGTGCCGGCGCACGACTCGGCGAACGTCTCGCCGCATTGCACTGGAAGACGGGACACGAGGCCGGTGCCCGCTTCGGCTGGCCACGCGACAATTTCATTGGCATCACCCCGCAATCGAATCGTTCGCACACCAACTGGGCGGTGTTTTTCGCCAAGGAGCGGCTAGAACCACAGCTTGCGCGCGCCAAAGCCAATGGCATGCCCGCTGCCGCGCTCGCACTCGGCGAGCGGCTGTGTGAAAGGCTGGGGGCCTTCTTTCTCGATTACCAGCCCTTGCCCTGTTTGTTGCACGGCGATCTGTGGGCCGGCAACGGCGGGGAACTTCCCGATGGCAGCCCGGTGATTTTCGATCCGGCCGTCTATCGCGGCGACCGTGAAGCGGATCTGGCGATGGCGGAACTCTTCGGTGGCTATCCGGAAGCGTTCTACGCGGCCTATCGTGTCCACTGGCCGCTCGACGCCGGGTTCGAGACGCGCAAGACGCTCTACAACCTCTATCACATCCTCAACCACTTCAACATGTTCGGCGCCAGTTATCTCAACCAGGCGCGACGCATGATCGAATGGCTCCTCGCCGAGCTCAAAGGCTGATCAGGTGGCGGACTTCATCAGATCGCCGAGTTTTGCCTGCAACTCGCCGGCCTGATACATCTCGGTCATGATGTCACAGCCGCCGATGAATTCACCGCGGATGTAGAGCACTGGAATGGTCGGCCAGTCGGCGTATTCGCGCAGCTCCGGCACGGTATCCGGCTCGGCGAGCACATTGACATCGACGAAATCGACGTTGCAACGCTTGAGGATTTCCGCGGCGCGACCGGAGAAACCGCAGCGCGGAAACTGCTTCGTGCCTTTCATGAACAGCACGACGGGATGTTGGGTGACGAGTTCGTGGATCTTTTCTTTGTTCATCTTGCGCTCCTCGAATAGTTGATGATTTTGCTCGACTATTCTATTGGGTCGCATTGGAGCGGTCAAGCATACGGAACTGCTCGAAACTCATTCTTTGCCAATGTCCTGCCGCGACATAGCGGCCCAAGGCCAAAAAGGCTTCGGCATCGCGCGTGGCGCCGACATATCGCGCCATCTCCCGCCCATCGACCGAGAAAAAGACGAAGGTCGGCGTGCCTTTGAATCTGAGCTGGCGCGCAAATGCCTTTTCGCTCATTTCCTTGCCCTCCGGCGTGGTGATCATCACGCTGCCATTCACATCGACGCTGAACACGTTGAAGTGCCGATGGAAAAAGTCTTTCACCTCGGGCCGGCTCATGATCTGTTCGCGCATGCGCTTGCAAAACGGGCAGCCTTCGGCTTCGAGCACCAGCAGGATGCCGTGCTTGCCTTGTTGCTGCGCCGTCTTGAGTTCCGCGGCAAAATCGCCGAGCGAGGCATCGAAAAAGTCATCGGCGAGCGCGGCCAGCGCAAACGCCATCCAAGCAAAGAAAAAAACGGCCAGACGCAACAGCGTTTTCATGTCATCTCCTCAGGATCAGCGACGCAGTGACGCAGGCAATTCGGCGGTGACGAGCGCCCCGACGAGAATCACCGTCCAGGAAAGATACAGCCAGAGCAGAAAGATCGGTAGCACCGCGAAGGCGCCATAGATCAGCGTGTAGGTCGGCAGCTTGACGATGTAGAGTGCGAACAGCCGCTGCAGGCCGACGAACGCGAGTGCCGTCAGCACACCCGACACTCCGGCATGCCAGCCCGACACCGCGCGGTTGGGCAGGGCCCAGTAAAGCAGGCCCAACAGGCCGGCGAGAAAGAAGATCGGCAAAGTCTCATAGACGGCCAGACGTACCCAGCGGGGTTCATCGACCCACCCGAAGGAAATGGTGACCAGATAGGTGGTGCTCGCCAGGGCGCCGCCAAAGACCAACGGCCCGATCAATAAGGTCAGCAGATGCAGGCCCAGTCGCTTGGGCAACGGCCGCGGCCGTTTGACTTTCCAGATCGCGGCGAAGCTGCGCTCGATGGTGAGCATCTGCAAGAGCGCCGTCAGACCGAGGAATGCCAGGCCGATCCAGGTCATTCGGCCGGCACGCTGTGCGAATTCACCGAGATAGCGGGCGATCACCTTGCCGGCCTTTTCCGGCAGCAGCGTGCCGAGCAGGAACTGTTCGAGCGCGGCCGACAGCTTGACGCCGAAAGGCAGCCACTCGATCAGCGCGGCGCCGACGACGACCATCGGCACCAGGCCGAGCAAGGTCACGAACGAAAGTGCAGCCGCCGTCTGAGCGTAGTGCTCGGCATTGAAACGCCGGGCGACGTTGAGGAGCAAGCGGATCGGGGTGAGCACCATATAATCGTTCCGATTCTAACCATCCAGGCTGTGCCATGGCCTCTGCGTGCCGTCCCGCCAGCGCCGACTTTCGCAGTATCCAGCGTCTGACCTTCATCGCCAGCGCCAGCCTGACCGGGCTGATCGCGGTTTGTCTGGCCTGGGAGCTGTGGCTCGCGCCATTGCGGCCCGGGGGCTCATGGCTCGCACTCAAGGCGTTGCCCTTGCTGTTGCCGCTGTTCGGCATCCTGCACGGCCGGCGCAAGACCTACCAATGGGCGAGTCTGCTGATCCTGCTCTATCTGTTCGAAGGCCTGATGCGATTGCTGACCGACGCTGGCCCGAGCCGCTGGCTGGCCGCCGGCGAAACGCTGCTCGCCGGCGGTTTCTTCGCCGCCACGCTGGTCTTCGCGCGGCTGACGGCCACTTCCCGACTGGGCGCCGCGCTCACAACTGAGGATTGACCCGCTCGGCGCCGATGTAGAGTTTGTTGAGCGCGTTCAGATAAGCCTTCACCGACGCGACGATGATGTCGGTATCCGCCCCCTGGCCATTGACGATGCGGCCATTCTTCGCCAGCCGCACGGTTACTTCGCCCTGCGCATCGGTGCCGGTGGTGATCGCATTCACCGAATAAAGCAATAACTCGGCTCCGCTTTGCACGACCGATTCGATCGCGCGCAGCGCGGCATCCACCGGACCGCTGCCGGTCGCCTGGGCGCGTTGCTCGACGCCGCCGACCGCCAACGTTAGCTCGGCGCTCGGCGCCTCGCCGGTTTCGGAATGGAAGCGCGAAGCGACCAGCTTGTAGTGCTCGACCTCGGGCGTGACCATTTCGTCGGAGACGATGGCATGCAGGTCCTCGTCGAAGATCTCGCGCTTCTTGTCGGCGAGTTCCTTGAAACGCGCGAAGGCGGCATTCAGCGCTTCCTCGCTCTCCAGATGGATGCCGAGCTCGGCGAGCTTGGTTCTGAAAGCGTTACGCCCCGACAGCTTGCCCAGCGAAATGCGGTTGGCATGCCAGCCGACGTCTTCGGCGCGCATGATCTCGTAGGTCTCGCGATGCTTGAGCACCCCGTCCTGATGGATGCCCGATTCGTGCGCGAAGGCATTCGCGCCGACGATCGCCTTGTTCGGTTGCACGACATAGCCGGTGATCTGCGAGACCAGACGCGAGGCGGCGACGATCTGTGTCGTGTCGATGCGCGTGTCCACCGGGAACAGATCCTTGCGCGTCTTCACCGCCATGACGACCTCCTCGAGCGCGGCATTGCCGGCGCGCTCGCCCAGGCCGTTGATCGTGCATTCGACCTGACGCGCGCCATTGAGCACCGCGGCGAGCGAATTGGCGACGGCCAGCCCAAGGTCGTTGTGGCAATGCGTCGACCAGATCACCTTGTCGGCATCCGGCACGTTCTCGATCAGGGCGCGCATGCGCGCGCCCCACTCGGCCGGGATGCTGTAGCCGACGGTATCCGGCACGTTGATGGTGGTCGCACCGGCCCTGATCACCGCGTCGAAGATGCGGCAGAGGAAATCGAATTCGGAACGCACCGCATCCTCGGCGGAGAATTCGACGTCATCGGTGTATTCGCGCGCCCATTTGACCGCCTGCACCGCCGCCGCGACGACCTCGTCGGGTTTCATGCGCAGTTTCTTTTCCATGTGGATCGGCGAGGTGGCGATGAAGGTGTGAATGCGGCCGCGTGCCGCCGGACGGATCGCCTCGCCGGCACGCCGCACGTCCTTCTCGTTGGCGCGCGCCAGCGAGCACACCGTCGAATCCTTGATCGCTTCGGCGATCGCGCGGATCGCCTCGTAGTCACCCGGGCTCGCCGCGGCGAAGCCCGCCTCGATGACATCGACGCGCATGCGCTCCAGTTGTCGGGCGATGCGCAATTTCTCCTCGCGTGTCATCGCCGCGCCCGGACTCTGTTCGCCGTCGCGCAAGGTGGTGTCGAAGATGATCAACTGTGGTTTGCTCATTTCATGCTCCGCTGGAATGTCCGATGCTCATGACATCCCCCGACCAGCCCGGCCGCGGGACGCGAAATTCGAATTGTGGGGAAGGAGAACGTTTCAGCGCGCGCGGCGCAGCAGCGGGCGCAGCTTGGTAAACAACGAAGAGCGCAGCGAAGAGTGCAGCGTGGCACGCGGCGACGCAGGCACCGTCTTGGGTGCGGTGAAACCGACAAGCGTGGCAGCAAGGTCGAAAAGCGTCGCGGTCATGGCGCAAATATAACAAACTATTCGCCGCGCGCAAGTTTTTTGCGCCTGGCCAGCCAGTCGAGGAGGGTAACGAAGTAGCCAGACAACGCATAGACGAGAAACAGCGCGAACAGCACGCCGGGCGGATAGCTCGAAACCAGCGCAAAGCCGAGCGCGACGGCGACGACGATGATGAACGGCACGCTCTTGCGTAGGTTGATGTTCTTGCCCGAGTAGTAACGCAGGTTCGTCACCATCGTCACGCCGGCGAAAATGGTCAGGACGCAGGCATGCCAGCGTGCTTCCTGCCCGCTCCATTCGTTGTCGATCAGCACCCAGACCAGTCCCGCCACCAGTGCGGCGGCCGCCGGGCTCGGCAGGCCCTGGAACCAGCGCTTATCGACCACCTCCAGATTCGTGTTGAAACGCGCCAGACGCAGCGCGGCGCCGACACAATAGATGAACGCGGCGATCCAGCCCAGCTTGCCGAGGTCCTTGAGCGCCCACTCATAGACCACCAGCGCCGGTGCAGCGCCGAAGGAGACCATGTCGGAGAGCGAATCGTATTCGGCGCCGAAGGCGCTCTGCGTGTGCGTGAGCCGCGCGACGCGGCCATCGAGGCCATCGAAGACCATCGCGACGAAGATCGCCACCGCCGCCACCTCGAACTTGCCGTTCATCGCCTGGACGATGGCATAGAACCCCGAAAACAGCGCCGCGGTGGTAAACAGGTTGGGCAGGATGTAGATGCCCCGCCGGCGTAGCTCCGGATTGAACAAGGTCTTGCGGGGGCGGTATTCGGGCATCGTGGGCAACGGGCGCGAAGGATGTCGAGACTATTGTAACCGTCCGCCGGCCGCAGGATGTTTACGGCAGCTCGGCGAGGATCGTCTCGGTCGCTCGCACCTTCTGCCCCACCGTGACCCTGACGGTGACCGCTTTCGGCAAGTAGAGATCGACGCGCGAGCCGAAACGGATGAAGCCAAAGCGCTGGCCGCGCGTGAGTTCGTCGCCCGGCTCGACGTAACAAAGGATGCGGCGCGCGATGAGTCCGGCGACCTGCACACAGGTGACGTCTTGCCCATCGAGACTGCGCAAGTGCAGCGCATTGCGCTCGTTTTCCAATGATGCCTTGTCGAGATCGGCATTGACGAACTTGCCCGGGTGATACCAGCGGTTGATGACCTTGCCATCGACCGGGCTGCGGTTCGAATGGACGTTGAAGACGTTCATGAACACGCTGATCTTCAGCGCCTCGCGTTTGAGCCACGGGTCCGTCACCGGCTCGATGGCGACGATGCGACCATCGGCGGGCGAGAGCACGCTCTTCGCATCCCCCGGCACGGCCCGTGGCGGATCGCGGAAGAACTGCAGCACGAACAGCGCGACCAGCCAGAATGGCACGGACCAGGGCAGCGGCGCGCCGCCGAAGCTCACCAGCAGCGCCAGGACCACGGCAGCGCCCAGGAAGGGCCAGCCTTCCTTGGCGATGATGGGGTGCGGATAATGGGCCACTTAGTTTTTGGATTTGTCCACCAAGGCTTTGGCCTTGATCCACGGCATCATCTCGCGCAACTGCGCGCCCACCTGCTCGATCGGATGCGCGGCGGTGAGCCGCCGCCTTGCCGTCATCTCGGGATAGCCCATGCGCCCTTCGAGAATGAACTGCTTGGCATATGAGCCATTCTGGATGTTTTTCAGCGCTTCCTTCATCGCGGCACGCGCTTCGGCGCCAATGACTTTCGGGCCGGTGACATACTCGCCATACTCGGCATTGTTGGAAATCGAGTAGTTCATGTTGGCGATGCCGCCCTCGTAGATCAGATCGACGATCAGCTTCACTTCGTGCAGGCACTCGAAATAGGCCATCTCGGGGGCATAACCGGCCTCGGTGAGCGTCTCGAAGCCGGCCTTGATGAGCTCGACCAGCCCGCCGCAGAGCACCGCCTGCTCGCCGAACAGGTCGGTCTCGGTCTCCTCGCGGAAGGTCGTCTCGATCACGCCGCCCTTGGTGCCGCCATTGGCCGCCGCGTAAGAAAGCGCGATGTCCCTGGCCTTGCCAGACCTATCCTGGAAGACCGCGATCAGGGAGGGCACGCCGCCGCCGCGTAGGTATTCGGAGCGCACCGTATGGCCCGGACCCTTCGGCGCGATCATGATGACATCGAGATCGTCGCGCGGCACCACCTGGTTGTAATGGATGTTGAAGCCGTGCGCGAAGGCCAGTGCGGCGCCTTTCTTGATGTTCGGTTCGACCTCGGCGTAATAGACGGAAGGGATCGTCTCGTCAGGCAGCAGCATCATGACGACATCGGCATCCTTGACCGCCTTGGCGATCTCCTCGACCTTGAGGCCGGCCTTCTTGGCCTTGTCCCACGAAGCGCCACCCTTCCTGAGGCCGACGGTGACCTTGACGCCGGAATCCTTGAGATTTTGCGCATGCGCATGGCCTTGCGAGCCGTAGCCGACGATGGTGACTTTCTTGCCCTTGATCAGAGAGAGATCGGCGTCCTTGTCGTAATAGACCTTCATGATTACCCCTTTGCTGGTTCAGACTTTGAGAATGCGATCACCGCGGCCGATGCCGCAGACACCGGTACGCACGGTTTCGAGGATCAGCGAGCGGTCGATGGCGTTGAGAAAGGCATCGAGCTTGGCGCCATCGCCAGTGAGCTCGATGACATAGGAAGACTCGGTGACGTCGATGATGTGGCCGCGGAAGATGTCGGCAACGCGCTTCATCTCTTCGCGGTCCTTGCCGGTGGCGCGCACCTTGACGAGCATCAGTTCGCGCTCGATGTGCGGCGCCTCGGACAGATCGACGACCTTGACGACGTCGATCAATTTGTTCAACTGCTTGGTGATCTGTTCGATGATGTCGTCGGAGCCGATCGTGACGATGGTCATGCGTGACAACGACGGATCCTCGGTCGGCGCGACGGTCAGCGACTCGATGTTGTAGCCGCGCGCCGAGAACAGGCCCGAGACGCGTGAGAGTGCGCCGGATTCGTTTTCGATCAGGATGGAGATGATGTGGCGCATGTTCACAGCTCCTCGGCCAGGATCATTTCGGACAGCCCCTTGCCGGCCGCGACCATCGGGAACACGTTGGCGGTCTTGTCGGTCAGGAAATCGAGGAAGACCAGCTGGTTCTTGTGCTTGACGAAGGCTTCCTTGAGCGCCGGCTCGACGTCGGCCGGTTTCGTGACGCGCATGCCGACGTGGCCATAGGCTTCGGCGAGCTTGACGAAGTCCGGCAGCGCGTCGACATAGGATTCGGCATAGCGATTGCCGTGGAACATCTGCTGCCACTGGCGCACCATGCCGAGATAGCCGTTGTTGAGACAGAGGATCTTGATCGGCAGATGGAACTGCTTGCAGGTCGACAGTTCCTGGATGTTCATCTGGATCGAGCCTTCGCCGGTGATACAGGCAACGGTCGCATCGGGATTGGCGAAGCGCACGCCCATCGCCGCCGGCAACCCGAAGCCCATCGTGCCCAAGCCCCCGGAGTTGATCCAGCGGCGCGGCTTGTCGAACTTGTAGTACTGCGCCGCCCACATCTGGTGCTGGCCGACGTCGGAAGTCACGAAGGCATCGCCACCCGTGACCTCGTAGAGCTTCTCGATGACGTACTGTGGCATGATCAGATCATCGCCCATCTTGTATTTGAGGCAATTCCGCCCGCGCCAGGCTTCGATTCTCTCCCACCAGGCGGCGAGATGCTTCGCGTCGGGCTTGCCTTCGCTCGCTTCCAGTTGGCGGATGATCTCGTCGATCACGTCGGGGACGTTGCCGACGATCGGCACATCGACCTTGACGCGCTTGGAGATCGACGATGGGTCGATATCGACGTGGATGATCTTGCGCGGATTGCGTGCGAAATGCTCGGGGTTGCCGATCACGCGATCGTCGAAGCGCGCACCGATCGCCAACAGCACGTCGCACTCCTGCATCGCCATGTTGGCTTCATAGGTGCCGTGCATGCCCAGCATGCCGAGAAACTGACGGTCGGTGGCCGGGTAGCCACCCAGGCCCATCAAGGTCTGGGTGATCGGAAAGCCGAGCATGCGCGTCAGCCGCGTCAGTTTTTCGGCAGCGTTCGAAAGGATCACCCCGCCCCCCGTGTAGATCATCGGCCGTTTGGCTTCCAGCAGGAGTTGTACCGCCTTCTTGATCTGGCCGGTGTGCCCCTTCACCACCGGGTTGTAGGAACGCATCGAGATGGTCTTCGGATAGTGGAATTCCGTCTTCTGGATCGTGATGTCCTTCGGGATATCGACCAGCACCGGGCCGGGACGGCCGGTCTTGGCGAGGTAGAACGCCTTCTTGAGCGTGACGGCGAGATCCTTGACGTCCTTGACGAGGAAATTGTGCTTGACGCACGGCCGAGTGATGCCGACCGTATCCGCTTCCTGGAAGGCGTCCTGACCGATGTAGGCAGTGGGCACCTGGCCGGTGAGCACCACCAGCGGAATCGAATCCATGTAGGCGGTGGCAATACCGGTCACGGCATTGGTCACGCCAGGCCCGGAGGTCACGAGGCACACACCCACCTTGTCGGACGAGCGGGAATAGCCATCCGCCGCATGAACGGCCGCCTGTTCGTGACGGACCAGGATGTGCCGGATCTGGTCCTGCTTGAACAATTCGTCATAAATGAACAAAACCGAGCCGCCAGGATAGCCGAACACATACTCGACCTTTTCTTCCTGGAGGCACCTGATTACAATCTCTGCGCCTGTCAATTGCATTTTCTTCGTTCCACGTTGCCGGTCTTCAGATCCGAAACGTGCAACGATACTTGACAGTAATATGCGTGGTCAAGGCT
The DNA here is from genome assembly GCA_046294935.1 of Rhodocyclaceae bacterium. Lineage (GTDB taxonomy): Bacteria > Pseudomonadota > Gammaproteobacteria > Burkholderiales > Rhodocyclaceae > Sulfuricystis. The sequence goes on along the minus strand of JBKBOI010000041.1, from coordinate 1,070 downwards.
TTCCAGCCCCCCGCATCCGTTTTCACGATCCGCTTGCGTCTTTTCCTTGGCTTCCCGCGCCGAGCTTTCCAAATTTCTTGCCAGCGTCGAACGCCGCGCCTACAAGCAGGCGCTGTTCGCCGTGCGCGACGAGGACGCCGCCTTGGACATCGTCCAGGACAGCATGATGCGCATGGCGGAAAAATATGGCGACCGGCCGGCCGAGGAGTTGCCACCGCTTTTCCAGCGTATCCTGCAAAATGCGATCCGCGACCATTTTCGGCGTAGCCGCACGCGCGCCGAGCGATTCACCTCGCTGACGGCTTTCGAGGGCGACGAAGAAAATCCCACCGACGCGCTCGAAACCCTGGAAATGGACGAGGATGCCAATCCCTTCGCCACGCCGCTCGATGCGCTGCTCCGGGTGGAAACCTTGACTGTCGTGGAGGAAGCCTTGAAAAATCTACCCCCCCGTCAACGCGAAGCTTTCCTGTTGCGTTACTGGGAAGGATTGGACATTGCCGAAACCGCCGCCATCATGGGGTGTACCGAAGGCAGTGTCAAAACCCATTGTTCGCGCGCCACCCACGCCTTGGCCGCCGCACTCAGCGCGAAAGGAATCACGCCATGAACCAGGAAGAACTGTTTGCCCGCCAAATTTGTCGCATCCTCGACCATGGCACGCAGAATCTCGACCACGAAACCGTCGAACGTCTGCGCGCCGCGCGCGAGCGTGCCCTGCAACACCAGCGCGTCGCCATCCATGAACCCACCGTGGTCGGCGCCGATGGCACCGCGCTTTTGGGTGGTGGCGAAGAAAGACACCCGCTGCGCACCGTGTTGGCCATGCTCGCCCTGTTGCTTGGCGTCAGTCTGGCCTATGTCTGGAACGGTTACCACCAAGCCACCGAAAACGAGGCAATCGATAGCGCCCTGCTTGCCGATGACCTGCCGCCGCACGCTTACCTGGACAAAGGTTTTCAGGCATGGCTGGAAAGAGATTCGTCCTCGAGGGATTGATCCGGCTGCTTCTGGTCGTCGGCCTGCTCACTGGCGGAAGCGTCCAGGCTGCGCTACCCCGCTTCGAACAG
>JBKBOI010000040.1:0-13116 GCA_046294935.1 Rhodocyclaceae bacterium | reverse complement strand
CAGTGCCATCGACTGGGAAGCGCTCAACGATTCGCCCGACAAACCGATGCTCAACCGGGCTTTGAATGGCGCCTATCCGCCCGGCTCGACCTTCAAGCCGTTCATGGCGCTGGCCGCTTTGGAGCTCGGTAAGCGGCGTCCCGAGCAAGCCATTTTCGATCCGGGGGGCTTCAGTTTCGGTGGCCACTTCTTCCGCGACGACAAGAAAGGCGGACACGGCCTGGTCGACATGTATAAATCGATCGTCGTCTCCTGTGATACCTACTACTACATGCTCGCCAACGACATGGGCATCGATGCCATCGCCCGCTTCATGGGCGAGCTGGGTCTGGGCAGCCGCACCGGTATCGACATCGAGAATGAGTCGGAGGGCGTGTTGCCTTCGCCGGCCTGGAAGAAGAAGCGCTTCAAAAAGCCTGAGCAGCAAAAGTGGTATGCCGGCGAGACGATCTCGATCGGCATCGGCCAGGGCTACAACGCCTACACGCCGATCCAGCTCGCCCAGGCCGTGGCGACGCTGGCCAACGACGGCGTGATGTTCCGCCCGCACCTCGTGAAATACATCACCGACACGAAGACCGGCGAGAAGCGCTACATCGAGCCGCAGCCGATCAAGAGGCTACCCTGGAAGCAGGAGCACATCGACGTGATCAAGCGCGCGATGATCGGCGTGACCCGCGAAGGCACGGCAGCACGCGCCTTCGCCGACGCCGAATACGTCGCCGCCGGCAAGACCGGCACGGCGCAGGTGTTCTCCTACAAGGGCGTCGAGCACAAGACCGAAACGATGAAGGCTCATTTGCGCGATCATGCGCTGTTCATCGCCTTCGCTCCGGCTGACGAGCCCAAGATCGCGCTGGCGGTGCTGGTCGAAAACGGCGGCTTCGGCGCCCAGGCGGCGGCGCCGATCGCCCGCCAGGTGCTCGATTACTATCTGCTCGGCAAGCTGCCCCAAGGGATGACGCCCACCGACGATGCGGCCGTGGAGGCGGATCCCGAATGACCGCCCGGCTGCGCACCTACTGGCGGATGTTGGTCGCGCCGATCGACGGCCCGCTGCTGCTCGTGACGGGGTCGTTGCTCGCGCTGGCCACCGTCGCGATGGCGAGCGCCGCGCCGGAACGCATGAGCGCGCACCTGATCAACCTCGGCGCGGCGCTGGTAGTGATGCGCGTCGTCGCGCAGGTTCCGCCGCAGCGACTGATGCACATCGCGCTGCCCATCTATGTGTTCGGCGTGCTGTTGCTCGTCGCCGTGGCGCTGGCAGGCGACGTCTCGAAGGGCGCGCGGCGCTGGTTGAACCTGGGCTTCATGCGCATCCAGCCTTCCGAGCTGATGAAGATCGCGATGCCGCTGATGCTCGCCTGGTATTTTCAGAAGCGCGAAGGGCTGCTCGTCTGGCGCGACTGGCTCGTCGCCACCTCGATCCTGCTCGTGCCGGTGGCGCTGATCGCCCGCCAACCCGATCTGGGCACCGCGGTGTTGGTGTTCGCCGCCGGCTTTTTCGTGATCTTTTTCGCCGGTCTGTCGTGGAAAGTGATCCTCGGCCTGATCGGCGTGGCCGTGGCCGCCGCGCCCTTCGCCTGGAACCTGCTGCACGACTATCAGCGCCAACGCATCCTGACGCTCATCGATCCGGAAAAAGACCCGCTCGGCAAGGGTTTCCACATCATCCAGTCGATGATCGCGATCGGTTCGGGCGGCGTTCTCGGCAAAGGTTGGGGGCAAGGCACGCAGGCGCAGCTCGAATTCATCCCCGAGCGCCATACCGATTTCATCTTCGCCGTCTGGTCGGAGGAGTTCGGCCTGATCGGCAATGCCGTGCTGCTGGTGCTCTACGCCCTGCTGATCGGCCGCGGGCTGCAGATCGCGCTGCAGGCGCCGACACTGTTCGCGCGTCTGTTGGCGGCTGCAGTGACGCTGATCTTCTTCACCTATGCCTTCGTCAACATGGGCATGGTCTCCGGCATCCTGCCCGTGGTCGGCGTGCCGCTGCCCTTCGTCAGCTATGGCGGCACGGCGCTGGTGACATTGTGCCTCGGTGTCGGCATCCTGATGTCGATCCACAAGAACCGCATGCTGGTGCAGAAATGAGATACCGTCCGTTTCTCCTCGTCCTTTTCTTCCTCTCCGGCTGTGGCGGGCAGCCGCCGAGGCATGCCGCGCCTCCTCCCGCCGGGGGTGCCGTGTCGCCAGCGCCGAATCTTGGCGAAAAGAAGCCGGCCGTCACGAGACAGGGCGGCGGCTTCTATCTCGACGACGGGCCGCTCGAGCATTCGATCGATCTGGCCGCGATCCCCGATGCCGTGCCTAGAGCGGAGCCGCTGCACCGCTTTGCCAACCGTCCCTATTCGGTATTCGGCCGCGACTACGTGCCGCTTTCTGCCGCCGCCGGCTACCGGCAGCAGGGCGTGGCGAGCTGGTATGGCCGCCGCTATCACGGCCAGAAGACCGCCAGCGGCGAGACCTACGACATGTTTGCGATGACCGCCGCGCATCCAACGCTGCCGATTCCTTCCTATGCCCGGGTGACGCGGATCGATGACGGATCGCACCATGGTAAGTCGGTCATCGTGCGCATCAATGATCGCGGCCCTTTCCTGCATGAGCGCGTGATCGATCTGTCCTATGCCGCGGCATGGAAGCTCGGCCTCGTCGACGACGGCAGCGGCACGGTGCTCGTCGAAGCGGTGACGCCCGATGGCGCGACGGTGCCCGTTTCGCCTCCGGCGCCGGCCGAGACGCCTTTGATGCCGGGAAAGACTCCCGCAGTGCTCGAAGACGTGGTCGATCGCAAAGGCCATTATCTGCAGCTCGGCGCCTTTGCCAGTCGTGACAATGCCGAATCCCTGAAAACCAAGCTGTCTCGCGAGCTCGGCGAACTCGGCGAGAAGCTGGTGGTCAGAACCACGGGCAATCTGCATCGCCTGCAGCTTGGTCCGTGGCCCGACGTGGCCGAGGCGCGCCGCGTCGCCGAACGGCTGAAGCTCGTCTTCGAGCTGCCCACCGTGCTCGTGAAATAATCATCATGGGCCGCCGGGTATACTTCTGGGCGCCTCGATAAACCTGCTGCGCGGGCGAGGCTCGCGTTGCGCGGTGTTGGCTTCGGCCGCTCGGCTTCGCCTCGCTTAACGTTCGCTTCGCTCACGTGAGCCTACGCCGAAACTTCGTTTTCGCTCTCTCGCCTATCTAACTGATATGTCTCGGTCGCTGCGCACCAATCGCCTTGCCCTCCACCCGCTCGCGACGGTTTTTCGAGGTGCCCTTCTGGCGATCATCCATGGTGAATCTCGATGCGTTTCCTCCTTTTCCTCCTCTCCCTGTTTTGCCTGAACGGTTTCGCCCAGACCCTCGATCCGCCGCCACTGGCCGCACGCGCCTGGCTGTTGATGGATCAGACCACCGGCCAGATCCTCGCCGCCCAAAACCCCGAACAGAAGGTCGAGCCGGCCTCGCTGACCAAGATCATGACCAGTTATGTCGTCTATCGCGCGCTGCGCGACGGCAAGATCCGCCTCGACCAGGTCGTGCCGGTGTCGGAGAAGGCATGGAAAGCCCCAGGCTCGCGCATGTTCATCGCGCCCGACCAGCGGGTCACGGTCGATGATCTGCTCTCCGGCATGGTGATCCAGTCCGGCAACGATGCCTCGATCGCGCTCGCCGAGGTGGTGGCCGGCAGCGAGGAAGCCTTCGCCGATCTGATGAACGCCGAGGCGAAAAGGCTTGGCCTTGCCAACACGCATTTCGTCAATGCCACCGGCCTGCCCGATCCCGCGCACACGACCACCGTGGTCGATCTCGCCAAGCTGACCACGGCGCTGATCCGTGACTTTCCCGAGGAATACAAGCGCTACGCCGTGAAGGAATTCACCTGGAACAAGATCAGACAGCCGAACCGCAACCGTCTCCTCTGGCTCGATCCGGCGATCGATGGCGTCAAGACCGGACACACGGAAACGGCGGGCTATTGCCTGATCGCTTCTCGTTTCGATGGTGTGCGCCGGCTGACGACGGTGGTCGTGGGACTGCCGTCGGACAACGCCCGCGTGCAGGAAACCCTGGCGCTGATGCACTATGGCGCCCGCGCCTTCGATGCGGTCAAGCTCTACGACAAGGGCCAGGCGCTCACCCAGCTGAAGGTCTTCAAGGGCCAGCAGAACACCGTCGGCGCCGGCTTCGCGCAGGACTTCGTGCTCTCGCTGCCGAAAGGGGTGGCGAGCCAACCCGAGCGCATCAAAGTCGAAGTCGTGAGCCGTCAGCCGCTGCTCGCGCCGGTCAAGCAAGGCGATCCGATTGCCACGCTGAGGCTCACCGTGGATGGCAAGCCCTACGGCGAGCATGCGCTCGTCGCCTTGTCCGACGTCCCCCTCGCCGGCTTCCTCGGCCGCGCCTGGGATGGCCTCAAGCTGTATTTCCAGAAATGAGCACCTGCTATCTCGACGGTCGGTTCCTGCCGCTCGAAGCGGCGCGGGTGTCGCCGATGGATCGCGGTTTTCTGTTCGGCGATGGCGTCTATGAAGTCATCCCGGTCTATTCGCGCCAGCCGTTCCGGCTCGACGAGCATTTGGATCGACTGCAAAGGAGCCTCGACGCGATCCGGCTCGCCAACCCGCTCGAACGGGACGAATGGCATGCCATCGTCGCTCGGCTGGTGGCCGCAGCCGAATGGGACGACCAGTCGGTCTATCTGCAGGTCACGCGCGGGCCGATGGCCATCCGCAACCATGCGTTTCCAGAATCCGTCACGCCCACCGTGTTCGGCCTCGTCGAACCGCTCACGACGCCTTCGGCCGAACAGGTCGAGCAGGGTGTCGCGGCCGTCTCCGCCGCCGATTTCCGCTGGCTGCGCTGCCACGTCAAGGCGACCTCGCTCCTGGCCAACTGTCTCTTGCGCCAGATGGCGATCGATGCCGGCTGCGCCGAGACCGTGATGTTCCGCGACGGCATCCTCACCGAGGGCGCGGCATCGAACATCTTCGTCGTTAATAATGGAACGTTGCTCGCGCCACAGAAGAACCACCTGATGCTCACCGGCATCACCTACGACATCGTGCTCGAACTCGCCGCGCGGCATGGACTGCCGGTCGAGGTGCGCGACATCTGTGACGCCGAAGTGCGCGCCGCAGACGAACTGTGGCTCACCTCCTCGACCAAGGAGGTGCTCCCGATCGTCGAGCTCGACGGTCGCAAAATTGGCAACTCCCAGACGGCAGGCCGGCCCGGCCCGGTGTTTCGGCAAATGTATCGCTGGTATCAGGACTTCAAGCAAACGGTGATGCGCGGCCATGACTGAATCGGAGACGCTGCTCGAATTCCCCTGTGACTTCCCGATCAAGGTGATGGGCGCGACGCGCGAGGGTTTCGCGCAGGCCATCGTCGAGATCGTGCTGAAACACGCCCCCGATTTCGATGCCACCACGGTCGAGATGCGCCCCTCGCGGGCCGGCCATTATCTTTCCATCACCTGCGTCGTGCGGGCGAGATCGAAACCGCAGCTCGACGCGCTCTATCGCGAGCTGACTGCACATCCGTGGGTGAAAGTCGTCCTCTGATCGTCCGGCGGCTCGGACGCGTCGAATACGGGCCGACCTGGCGCGCGATGCAGGACTTCACCGCCGCGCGCGGCGCGGATACGCCCGATGAACTCTGGCTTTGTGAGCATCCGCCGGTGTTCACGCTCGGTCTGGCCGGCAGACCCGAGCATCTGCTCAAGGACATCGGCATTCCGCTGGTAAAGATCGACCGTGGTGGCCAGATCACCTACCATGGCCCCGGCCAGCTCGTGGCTTACCTGCTGCTCGATCTCAAGCGCCGCGGCCTCACGGTGAAGACGCTGGTGGGCCTTATCGAACAGGCGGTGATCGACCTGCTGGCGGAGTATGGTGTGCCAGGCGAGCGGCTCGCAGGCGCGCCGGGTGTCTATGTCGGCGGCGCGAAGATCGCCGCGCTCGGCTTACGCATCAGGAACGGCTGCTGCTACCACGGCCTCGCCCTCAACGTCGCTATGGACCTCTCACCCTTTGCCGCGATCAACCCCTGCGGCTATGCGGGCATGGCGGTGACGCAACTGGCAAACTTTGACCCCGAAGCAGACATGGAAAACGTTGGCGCTAAACTGGTGGCCCAACTCGAGAGATTGCTATGAGCGAAAAACAGAAAGGCGCCGCCAAGACGGCGCGCATCCCGATCAAGATCGTGCCGGCGGAACCGTTGAAAAAGCCGGAGTGGATCCGCGTCAAGGCCGGCAACTCGGCCGCGCGCTTCGGCGAGGTGAAGTCGATCCTGCGCCAGCATGGGCTTCATACCGTCTGCGAAGAAGCCACCTGCCCGAACATCGGCGAATGCTTCGGCAAGGGCACGGCCACCTTCATGATCCTCGGCGATCTGTGCACGCGCCGCTGCCCGTTCTGCGACGTCGGTCACGGCGTGCCGCTGCCACCCGACCCCGAGGAGCCGGCGAAGCTCGCCGCCACCATCGCGGCGATGCAGCTCAAATACGTGGTGATCACCAGCGTCGACCGCGACGACCTGCGCGATGGTGGCGCCGGCCATTTCGCCGCCTGCATCCGGGAAATACGCGAGCGCTCGCCGGCGACGAAGATCGAGATCCTCGTGCCGGACTTCCGAGGCCGGCTTCAGATCGCGCTCGACATCCTGGCGCAGGATCCGCCGGATGTGATGAACCACAATCTCGAGACCGTGCCGCGGCTTTACAAGCAGGCCCGTCCCGGCGCCGACTATGCGCACTCGCTGCGGCTTTTGCAGGCGTTCAAACGCCGCCTGCCGGCCATTCCCACCAAGTCCGGGCTGATGGTGGGCCTGGGCGAGACCGACGAGGAGATCCTGCAGGTGATGCGCGATCTCCGCGCTCATGACGTCGAGATGCTCACCATCGGCCAGTATCTCGCGCCCTCTGCCCACCACCTACCGGTGACGCGCTATGTGCCCCCGGACGTCTTCAGGATGTACGCGGACGAGGCGGAGCAGATGGGCTTCACGAACTGCGCCAGCGCGCCGCTGGTGCGCAGCTCCTATCACGCCGACGTGCAGGCACACGAGGCGGGCATCGCCTAGGAAAGCCCTGCATGACCCGCTGCGGGGGCGCAGCGCAGCGATGCGCCCCCGCAGCGGGTTTTTCGAGGTGTCCCAGACTCTATCCTTCCTCCCAAGGGTTGATAACGGTCAGCCCTGCCGCTTCGAAAGGACTGGCATCACGAGTTGCCACGATAAATCCATTGGCAGCCGCCACGGCTGCAATAATGGCATCGGCTGTCTCGATACCCCTACCCGCGCGCCTGACCGTCGCCAGTACCTGGGCATAAGCATTCGTGCATGCAAGGTCGAACGGCAGCACGCGACCAGCGAACGATGGCAGCACGCTTTTTTCCAGATAGTCGTTCAGTCCGTCGCGCCTACGGCCTACCGGCATCAGCGCCACTCCGGCTCGCAGCTCGGCTACGGTCATGGCGGACAAGTACAGCGTTTCCAATGGTTGCGCATCAATCCATTCGATGACACGAGCATCGGGCTGAGGGCGCAGCGGCTCCGAAACCACGTTGGTATCCAACAGGATCATTCAAACCTCGCTGCCCTGGCCTGAGTCTTGTCGCGCACGCTCGTCAGGATGGCGAAGTCCTCTTCAGTCAAACCAACCTCGCGGCCGGCGGCGGCCAGCATCGAACCAAGCTTCAGACGGTTCTGCGGACGCACGGCTGCCTCCAGGATGGCGCGCACCTCGGCCTCGATGCTGTGGCCATGTTGTGCAGCCCGCACCCGGATGGCGCGATGCACCTCATCGGGCACATTTCGGACGGTAACGGACGGCATCTTTCATATCCTCGATTCGATTTGTTTTGCTGCACCTTAGCAAATTGCAAGCATTCGAACAACCATCGGTTTCACCTTCTCTCCGGCCTTACCGGCGGGGTGTGGCCCTCGCTGCATGAATGTCAAATGCCGAAAGTCGGCGCTGGCAGGACGGCACTGGCGGCGTTGTCGTGCGCCGCGACGGTTTTTTTCAGCAGTTGTTCGTAGTCATCGAGCACGCTCTCCCAGCTTGACCGTTGCACACTGGCCGTGCAGGCAGCGCGCGCGATCCTGCCTGTGGCGACCATGCGCAACGCATGACGGCTGATGGCAATGAAGCCGGCCGCGTCATTGGGCGGTACCCGCCAACCGTTTCGCCCATCGATGATCAACTCGCCGGCGGCGGCATAATCGAAGGCGACCACCGGCAGGCCGCTCGCCAAGGCTTCGCCGACGACATTGCCGAAGGTTTCGGTGAGGCTGGGAAAGAGGAACAGATCGGCGCTCGCGTAGTGGGCGGCGAGGTCTTCACCAGTGCGCATGCCACGAAACAGCACTTCTGGGTGACGGCGCGCGAGGGTCGCCGCGGCCGGGCCGGCGCCGACACAAACCATGCGTGCATTCGGGCGTTCCACGCGGATCGCGGCGTAGGCCTGGAAAGCCAGTTCCAGGTTCTTTTCCGGCGCCAGCCGGCTGACGACGAGGCAGACCGGGTCGTCTGGCTGCGCCTCCCATTCCAATCTCAGCAGCGCCGAGCGCCGTGACGGATTGAACAAGGTGGTGTCGACCCCGCGCGAGAGCACCTGCGCGTTGCGAAAGCCCTGGGCGCCCAGTTCCGACGCGAGCGCGGCCGTCGGCACCAGTGTTGCCGCCGTGCGATTGTGGAACCAGCGCAGATAGCGGCTGATGCCGCGCTGTAGCCAGCCGAGGCCATAGTGGCGGCTGTAGCCATGGAAGTTGGTGTGGAAGCTGGAGACCACCGGAATGCCGAGCCGCCGCGCGGCGACGAGCGCCGAGAAGCCAAGCGGACCTTCGGTGGCGACATGCACGACATCGGGGCGCCGGCCGATCCAGATGCGCTGCAACTCGCCGGCGCATGGCAGGCCGAAGCGCAATTCGGGATAGCGCGGGATCGGCAGACCCAATGTCAGCAGATCGCCGCTGGCCCGTAAGCCACGGAGCTCGCCCGGCTGGCGTGGCCGCACCAGGCGCACGTCATGGCCGCGCGCTTTCAGCCCGGCCGCCAGGCGGCTAAGCGTCATCGCCACGCCGTTGACTTCGGGCGGATAGGTTTCGGTGACCAGCGTGATCGTGAGGCTGCGTCGCGCCATCAGGCAGCCGCCCGCAAGGATACGACGTTCGTACTGACTTGCCGCCATTCGATCAGCTCGAGCCGTCCGTCGAGATGTTCGACGATGGCGCTGCAGCTATCCACCCAATCGCCGCAATTGACATAGAGGATGCCATCATGCTCGCGCAGAGTCGCGCTGTGGATGTGTCCGCAGATGACGCCGTCGAGGCCACGCTCATGCACGGCGCGAATGACGACATCCTCGAAGTCGAAGATGAACGAGACCGCGCGCTTGACGCGCCGCTTGGCATAACCGGCGAGCGACCAGTAGCCGGCGATGCGCAGCGTGCGGCGCACCCAGGACAGCCAGGCATTGAGACGCACCAGCAGGTTGTAGCCGATGTCGCCGATGAGGGCGAGCCAGCGATGATGCCGGGTCACCTGATCGAACTCGTCGCCGTGCAGCAGCAACAGGCGGCGGCCATCGGCGGTTTCATGGATGTGCTCGGCGGCGATCTGGATGTCGCCGAAGCGCGCGCCGACATATTCGCGCAGCGCTTCGTCGTGGTTGCCGGGAATCAGCATCACCTGCTCGCCATGGCGCGCGCGCCGCAGGATTTTCTGCACCACGGTGTTCTGCGCCGGCGTCCAGTGGATGCCGCGCTTCATCGCCCAGAAATCGACGATGTCGCCGAGCAGGAACAGATGTTCGGCCTCATAGTGGCGCAGGAAGGCCACCAGGCTATCGGCCTGGCAGCCGCGCGTGCCGAGGTGGATGTCCGAGAGGAAGATGCTGCGCACCTTGATCATGCGCGCAGCATGCGGCGGCAATGCTACGGGGCGATGAATCTTTCGTGACGGGAATGTGACACGGCATGACGTGTCCGCACCGCGCGATAGACCTCGGCGAGCCGGCGTGCGCAGGCGTGGGTGGTCCATTCGCACGCGAAGTCACGCGCGGCCAGCGCCATCGCTCGACGACGCGGCGGATCGGCGATCAGGGCGGCGAGCGCTGCGCCGAAACCGGCAGCATCCTCGGGTGCCGGCAGTGCGCCGCGCCGCGGTTCGACGATCTCACGCGTGCCGAGCGCGGAAATGGCCAGCACCGGCAAGCCGGAGGCCATCGCCTCGAGCAGCACCAGCCCCTGCGTCTCGGTGCGCGAGGCGAACACGAACACATCCGCTGCCGCGTAGCAGGCCGGCAGCTCGCGCTGGCGATCGAGATAGCCACAAAAGCGCACGTTGGCCGTGATGCCAAGAGCTGCTGCCTGGCGTTTCAAAGCGGGCAGCGCTGGGCCTTCGCCGGCGATCACCAGGATCAGCTCTGGTGTGCGTCCGAGCGCATGCGGCAGCGCCTCGAGCAAAAAGCCGATGTTCTTTTCGTGCGCCGTTCGTCCGACGTAGAGGGCGAGAGGCGCAGCCGGCGGAATGCCGAAGCGCATGCGAAAGTCGGCGCTGGCCAGACGGCACGCCGTGCCGAAATGATCGACGGGAATGCCAGTCGGGACTCGAAAGAGTGGCGCGGCGACGCCGTAGGCGCGCAGCGTGTCGGCCATCACGCGAGATGGCACGATGACGGCATCGAGCGCATTGCACTGGCGCCGGGCGAAGGCGCGGGCGAAGGTGCGCAGCGCCGCCTTGGGCAGGGCCGGGACGTAGTTGTAGAGATACTCCTCGAAATGCGTGTGATAGGTGGCGATGCACGGCAGCCGGTGGCGGCGGGCGTGACCAAGCCCGGCATAGTGCGCGGCAAAAGGAGTCTGGATATGCACCAGATCGACATCGGCGTGCTGGGCGAGCGCGCGCCGCAATGCCTTGCCCTCCATCAGGCGGTCTTCCGGGTCGAAGGGCACCTTGCGTGCGGGCACCCGGCAGATGCGGTCATCGTCTTCGTGAGGATGGGGATAGGCCGGTGCGATCAGGCGCACCTCGATGTCTTCTTCGGCCAAGGCATGGCGGAAGGATTCGATCGAGGTGGAAACGCCATTGATGCGAGGGAAATAGACGTCCGAGACCATCAGGATGCGCATGCCGGCATGTTCGCCCAGGCGTGTTACGGCGATATTTCAGGCGGCCAAGGCGACGTCATCGTTCCGTCACGGCTTCGTCAAGTTGCCGTAACGAGGGTTTCCTAGAGTGCGCGCATCGCAACGTGAGAAAAGGAGACCGGCGATGGAAAACCGGAATGAACTGAACGAGCGCGCCAGCCTGCTGCGCCCTGCGCGTCCCCGCCTGCATGTCACCCTGGCGCAAAGCGACAGTGAAATCCTCGCCGCGCAAAAACTGCGCTGGCGCGTCTTCGCCGAAGAGCTCGGCGCCACGCTGCCGACGCGCACGCCCGGCATCGATCAGGATTTCTACGATCCCTACTGCGAGCATCTGATCGTGCGCGACGAAGCCAACGGGCGCATCGTCGGCACCTATCGCATCCTCTCGCCGCAGGCGGCGCGCAAGGTCGGCAGTTATTATTCGGAAAACGAGTTCGATCTGACACGCTTTACGCATCTGCGGCCGCGCATGGTCGAAGTCGGCCGCTCCTGCATCGATCCGGCCTACCGCACCGGGGCGACCATCGCGCTGTTGTGGTCGGGTCTGGCGCGTTACATGCATGAGAACGGGCATGAATACCTGATCGGCTGCGCCAGCATCGGCATGCAAGATGGCGGCCACAATGCCGTAGGCATCTATCATGCGCTCGCCGCGCACATGGCGCCGCCCGAGTATCGCGTGTTTCCGCGCCATCCACTGCCGCTCGAGCACATCTGGGCGCTGCCGAACCCCGAGCTGCCGCCGCTGATCAAGGGCTACCTGCGCGCCGGCGCCTGGGTATGCGGCGAGCCGGCCTGGGATGCCGACTTCAACACCGCCGACCTGTTGCTGATGTTGCCGATGAGCCGTGTCGATCCACGCTACGCGCGACATTTCGTCGAACGGCAGGCGTGCTGACGAAGGTGCGCGCAATCCGCGCCGGCTTTCGCCTCGCGCGCGTCGGTCTGCATCTCGTCTGGGGCGCGGCGACGGTCGCCGTCGTCTATCCGTGGGTAGACGTGAGCTGGCGTCGGGCGCTCAAGCAGCGCTGGTCGCGCCAGCTGCTCGAAATGCTCGGCGTGCGGCTGAAGGTTGGCGCTGGCAGGACGGCACTGCCGCCCGGGCTGATCGTCTGCAATCACATTTCCTGGCTCGACATCTTCGTCATCAACGCGCTGACGCCGGTTGCCTTCGTCTGCAAGGACGACGTGAAAAACTGGCCGCTGATCGGCTGGCTGTGTGCGCATACCGAAACGATCTTCCTCGAGCGCGGCTCGCGCGCCGCCGCGCAGCGCACGCGCGAAGCGATCATTGGCCGACTGCGCGCGGCTGTTCCAGTCGGGGTGTTTCCGGAGGGGACGACGACCGGCGGCGAGCGCGTGCTGCCTTTTCATGCCGCGCTGTTCCAGAGCGCGATCGATGCCCGCGTCCCGGTCATTCCGCTCGCCTTGCGCTATCTCGATCGCCGTGGCAATCCCAGCCGCGCGCCAGCCTACGACGGTGACATCACGCTCTGGCAAAGCCTGTACGCGATCGCACGCGCAGAAGGCGTGGCGGCGGATGTACGCCTGCTTGGCGCGATTGATGCCACCTTACGCGAGCGGCGCGAGCTGGCGCAGCAATGCCAGGCCGCGATTGCCTGGTATCTGGAGCAACACGGCGCCCAGCGCCAAGGTGCGGCACCAGTGGAAGAAACGCCCGATGTCCTCGATCCGGCCATCGCGCTGGTCGAAGAGAGATGAGCCGAACGTATTGCAGCCGTTGCCTGGCGCCACTTTCGCGCCGCGAGCAGCTATTCGAATCGCTGCTGTGCATCGCTTGCGAGCAGCAACTGACGCGTTATCCGGGCGTGCTTCCCGATCCGAACCGCGCATTCCCCGTCCCGCTCCGCGATGTGCCGCGACCGACTGAAACGAAATCGTCATCTCTCTCTCGCGCATATTTTGAGCACCCATTCAACCCATCGGAGATTTCATGGACATGCAGCAACG
>JBKBOI010000039.1:0-13256 GCA_046294935.1 Rhodocyclaceae bacterium | reverse complement strand
GTCGAGATCGACGAAGGCCCCGCGATCCATCTCGGCCTCGGCTTGCCGGGCGAAGCGCTCGGCATCGGCCCGCCGAACGAATGTCCGGCTGACCGGCGGATAGCCACGCCGCCGGATTTTGACCTGCCACGTGACCGTCCCGTCCTTGCCCTGCCGCGCCGTGATCGATGCCATGCCGTCCCCTCTCCGAATAACCGACTGTTTCGCTCAACTGTCCCGCGAGTGTCCCGCGAAGTGGGTAAAATACCCATCGACGAGCCGGAAAGCAAGTAATGGCAAGGGATTCAAGATGATGGATTTATCGCCTCCTAAGCGGTAGGTCTCAGGTTCGATTCCTGACTTGGGCGCCAGACGTTCCTGCCCGCCTGAGGCCTCTCAGTGGCTATTTGATCCGGGTTAGATGAGCGCCGCGTTTCGGGGCTTGCTCGCCGGCCCGTTCAGCGGATTGCTCCGCTTCTTCATGTGCCGTCACGCCAGCGCCGACTTTTTCGGCATCCGCGGCAACTTCTTCTGGCGTCACTTCGAAAGCCATCCCTTGACCGTTTTCTCGCGCATAGATCGCCGCAACGGCGGATACCGGCACGCTGACTTGGAAAGGCGTGCCGCTGAAACGGGTCTGGAAGACGATTTCGTCGTTTCCCATCGCCAAATGATGGGTCGCCTGGGGGCTGATGTTGAGCACGATCTGCCCATCGCGGACATATTCCCGCGGAACCCGCGTATGGGCATCCACCTTGACTACAAGATAGGGTGTAAAACCACTATCCACGCACCATTCATGTATGGCACGGATCAGGTAAGGCTTGGTCGATGACATCTGCAGGGATGCAGCGCTACATCAGCAGCGCGCTTCAGCGCCGCATGATCTTTTCTGATGGTGTCAGCGCATCGATGAAGCCCTGTCGGGCAAAGATACGCTCTGCGTACTTGAGGACGGGGGCGGCAGACTTCGGCAATTCGATGCCATAGTGTTCGAGTCGCCACAGCAGCGGCGCAATCGCCACGTCGAGCATCGAAAAGTCTTCGCCCAACAGGTATTTTTGCTTGGCGAACAGCGGCACCAGCTCGACGAGCCGGTCACGGATGTGGGCACGCGCCTTGTCGGCCGTCTTCAGGTTGCGCTCGAGCGCGTCGATATGGTGGCCGTAGAGTTCGTGCTCCATCGTGTGAAGCAGCTGACGAGCCTTGGCGCGCGTCTGCGGATCCGGCGGCATCAGTTGCGGATGCGGGAAGCGCTCATCGATGTACTCGTTGATGATGTTCGCCTCATAGAGGACGAGGTCGCGATCCACCAGCACCGGCACACGGTTGTAGGGATTGATGACCGCTATGTCCTCGGGCTTGTTGAACAGATCGACGTCGATGACCTGAAAGTCCATCTGCTTCTCGTAGAGGACGATACGACAGCGATGGCTATACGGGCAGGTGGTGCCCGAATACAGATTCATCATGGCGCTCGTTCCCCACGAATAGTCGGAATCACGTACCACTCGACGCACGGGAGGGTTCATGTCTCGGTGTCCCATGGGCAGGAGAGTTGCTCGTTAATGAACGTCTTTCCAGTACTCGCGCTTGAGCGCATAGGCAAAGACAAACAGGATGGCCAGGGCGATCAGCACGACGACACCCAGCTCCTTGCGATAGTTTTGTACCGGCTCGCCCATGTAGTTCAGGAAGCCGACCAGATCGCCGATCATGGCGTCATAGTCTTCGGGTTTCATCAGGCCGGGCTTGGCAAGGGTCAGCTTGTGATCCGGGCCGAGAATCTGCTCGCCCTGCAATTCCCAGAGTACATGCGGCATCGCAACGTTGGAGAAAACCACGTTGTTCCAACCGCTCGGGCGGGTGTCGTCACGATAGAAGCTACGCAAATAGGTATACAACCAGTCGGCGCCGGAGCCGGCCTCGGAGGCACGGGCCCGGGCGATCACCGTCAAATCCGGCGGCGCGGCGCCAAACCATTGCTTGGCCTCATTGCGACGCATCGCGATCGTCATCAGCTCGCCCACCTTTTCCTGGGTAAACAGAAGGTTGTCCCGGATCTGCTGCTCGGTCAGACCAATGTCGCGCAGACGGTTGTAGCGCATATAGGAGGCCGAATGGCAGTTCAGGCAGTAATTGACGAATACCTTGGCACCGTTTTGCAGGGCCGCCATGTCATGGCTGCGATCGGGCGCCTTGTCGAGGTGGAGTCCAGCCCCGCTGGCGAAGGCCATCAACGGCGCACACAGGAAGGCAATCAACAGCTTCTTCATCATCCTGTCACCCTTTCCGGTTCGGGCTTGCATTTGTCGAGAGAGGTGTAGATCGGCATCAGCAGGAAGAACGCAAAGTAGAGAATCGTGCAGATTTGCGCCACCAGCGTGCGGCCAGGCGTCGGGGCCAGCATGCCGAGATAGCCTAGGATGACGAAGCAGATCACGAAGATCGTCAGCGCGATCTTGTAAAGTGGGCCACGATAACGGATCGACTTGACCGGACTGCGATCCAGCCAGGGGAGGAATGCAAAGATGATCACGCCCAGGCCCATGAAGATCACCCCCCACAGCTTGGCGTCGATCCAGAAGAAATTGACCGTGTTGGCGCGCAGGATCGAATAGAAGGGACCGAAATACCAGACCGGCGCGATGTGCGGTGGCGTCACCAGCGGATCGGCAGGATAGAAGTTGTTGGCTTCGAGGAAATAGCCGCCGCCTTCCGGCATGAAGAACACCACTGCCGAGAAAACCATCAGGAACACCACGACTCCCACGATGTCCTTGACCGTGTAATACGGATGGAAGGGAATGCCATCCAGCGGCACGCCGTTTGCGTCCTTCTTCTTCTTGATTTCAATCCCGTCCGGGTTGTTGGAGCCGACCTCGTGCAGGGCGATCAGATGCACCACGACCAGTGCCGGCAGGATCAGCACCGGCAACAAATAGTGCAGAGAGAACAAGCGGTTCAGTGTCGCATCGCCGACCACGTAGTCACCACGAATCCATACGCCGAGATCGTTGCCGATCAAGGGAATGGCCGTAAACAGATTGAGGATCACCTGGGCGCCCCAGTAGGACATCTGTCCCCACGGCAACAGATACCCCATGAAAGCCGTGGCCATCAGGACGAGGAAGATCACCACGCCGACGATCCAGACCAGCTCGCGCGGACTGCGGTAGGAACCGTAGAGCATGCCACGGAACATGTGCAGATAGACGACGATGAAAAATGCCGATGCCCCGGTGGAGTGCATGTAACGGATCAGCCAGCCCCATGGCACGTCGCGCATGATGTATTCGACGCTGGCGAAGGCCACCGGCACACCCGAGGCATTCAGCGAGGCGTCCGGCTTGTAGTGCATCACCAGGAACACTCCGGTGACGATCTGCAACACCAGAACCAGCAGGGCGAGGGAACCGAAGAAATACCAGAAGTTGAAGTTCTTCGGGGCGTAATACTTGGCCAGATGGTCGTTCCACAACGACATCAGCGGAAAACGGGCATCGAGCCATTCCAGCAGGTTGCCGGAGGTCGTGCCGTCGGACTTGTATTTCTCGACGTTGGCGCCAGCCATGGCTTAGGCTCCCTTCTTGTCCTCGCCAATCAGGATCTTGGTGTCGGACAGGTAGACGTGCGGGGGGATCTCGAGATTGTCGGGGGCCGGCTTGTTCTTGAACACGCGGCCAGCCAGATCGAAGGTCGAGCCATGACAGGGACACAGGAAGCCGCCTGGCCAGTCGGCCTCGATGCCAGACTCGGTGCCGGTTTTGAATTTCTCGGTCGGCGAGCAGCCCAGATGGGTGCAGATGCCGATCGCGACCAGATACTCGGGCTTGATCGATCGGTATTCGTTCTTCGCATAATCCGGCTGCTGACGACGCTCGGATTTGGGGTCGGCCAGCTTGTCGTCGTGCTTCGTCAGATTTTCGAGCATCTCTTTGGTGCGATGGATGATCCACACCGGCTTGCCGCGCCATTCGACGGTCATCATCTCACCGGGTTGCAGCTTGCTGATATCGACCTCGACCGGGGCTCCGGCAGACTTGGCACGCTCGGACGGGGCCAGCGAACCGACGAATGGCACCACTGCGGCGACACCCGCCACGCCGCCGGCAACCGACGTGGCGACCAGCAGCCGGCGCCTGCCACAATCTACTTTATCGTCACAACTCATGGTGGCTTCCTATCTCTCAGGAGCAAACGCAAAAAACTCAACAATTGTACTCAAGCCCGGGGGCAATTCATAGCCCCCGGCGACCCCGGCCGTCAATAATCGCGGCGATCTAGCAGGGCCTGCGCCACGCTGGCCGCGTCGGCGTATTCGATCTCGCTGCCCAGCGGCAGACCGCGCGCGAGGCGGCTGACCTTGATGCCGCGCGCGTGCAGCATTTCGGCCAGATAGTGCGCAGTCACCTCGCCTTCATGGGTGAGATTCGTGGCGAGGATCACCTCCTTCACCACACCGTCCGAAGCCCGTGCCAGCAAGCGGTCGAAAGCCAGCTCCCGCGGACCAATGCCATCGAGAGGACTCAGACGCCCCATCAGCACGTAATACAGACCTTTGTAAGCCTGTGTCTGCTCCACGACATTGACGTCGGCCGGCATCTCGACGACGCAAAGCTGAGTCGCATCGCGCTGCGGCGACAGACAGCGCTCGCATATTTCGGCTTCGGTGAAGTTGTTGCAGCGGGCACAGGGATGCAAGGTTTCCAACGCCCGCGTCAGTGCCGCGGCTAGGCGCTCGGCGCCCCGGCGGTCGTGTTGCAGCAGGTGATAGGCCATGCGCTGGGCGGATTTCGGCCCCACGCCAGGCAGGCAGCGCAGCGCCGCGACCAGTTCATCCAGCGAAGACAGCAGTGACATGCCGGCAATCAGTGCAGGTGACGCGGCAGGGCATCCTCTTCCTGCTCGGGCAACTCGGCATGCACTGGTTCGCCTTCGGGATTCGGATAGAGCGGCGCACCGCAGTCGTCGCAGTATTCGAGCGGGAAGCGATGATCGAGCACCAGCACCTCGCGCACGCCCGCCTCGCGCAGGACGCTCTCGATCTGCCCCGGCAGATCGGCTGCTTCGTCCTCGTGCTCGAGCAGCGGCCAGACGACACCGTGAATCACCTCGGGCGCCTCGCCCAGGGTGAAGCCCACCCGGTATTCTTCGAGCTGGCGGTCGTAAAAGGGAGCCACTACCGCGCGCAGGTTGGCGGCCGGAACGTTCAGGGTCGTCTGCAAAAAGGCCACGGCAGAGCGTAGCGAGTAAGGGCGCGAGGCACGGTCGGCTTCGCGGATCGCGGCATGAAAGGACTGTGGTAGCAGCGGCTCGAACGCACAGGCCGGCAGCAGGCCCCGCAGCACCTCGCCCCCCTGCAGGCGCCATTGCTTGTGCGCCTCGTTGCGAGAGCCATCCTCTTCCTGCCAGCGAAAAAGCGGCGCTCCCGCGGCTGTGCAGACGACGCCGATCAGATAGCGGGTATCGGAAAGGAAATTCATCGTCTCGGGCATCTGCGCCGCATCGAGCCGGGTGTCACGGCCATGAAGCGCCGCCTTGGCCAACTTTTCCCGCAACGAGGCCGTTTCGCAATAGCTTTGTGGCAGCTGATCAGGACTGAACAGGAAGTCGGCCAGCCCAAAACGCACATCGGATGCAAAAACATGGGCTTGTAATTGCACTCGCAACATCGCCAAGCTTTCGCCTTTGATCGGCCCGGAAGGGATTGCATAACGCGACCAGGCCAGCACCGGTGCCGCGAACAGCAATACGTCCTGCCCCGCGCCGCTACCGGCGAGCGGATGGTGGCGCGACTCGGCGCAGCCTTCCACCAGGTCGGCCAGCTCGTCGTAGGCCCGCCCGCCACTACCATAGAGATGATCGAGCGCGGCATTCAGCGCGGCCTCATCCTGGTCTCTCAACAGCCGATCGATGACGCCTTGCAGGCGATGCTCCCAGAAAGCATCTTCCAGCCGGCTGCCGGATAGACTCAATTGCGTGGCACAGTGGATCAACGCCTCGGTATCGGGCGTTTGCTTGGCGCGGCGGTTGAAGCGGGAGCGTTTCATGGCGATCAAAACAGGGTTGGCAGCAGCAGTGCGAGACTGCAACGGGGGTTGTGATTCTATCAGCTCGGATTACCGTCCCGCGGCATTACGAAAGTCGGCGTTGGTGGAACGGCACCCTACGGCGCCCCCCATTCAGCCTGCATTCAGGCCGCGCAGTAGATCGGCTTCGATGTCGTCGATGGCTTCGAGACCGACGGCGACGCGCAGCAGTCCCTCGCCGATGCCCGCCGCAGCGCGCGCTTCTGGCGTGATGCGGCCATGGGTGGTGCTCGCCGGGTGGGTGATCGTCGTCTTGACGTCGCCGAGGTTGGCGGTGATCGACAATAACCGGCATTGGTCGATGACCCGCCAGGCCGCTTCCCTGCCCCCCTTGACCTCAAAGGAAACGATCGCGCCCCCCGCTGCCTGTTGGCGCATCGCGAGCGCATGCTGCGGATGTGAGGTCAAGCCGGGATAGAACACGCGATCGACCGCAGGGTGCGCTTCGAGACGCCGCGCCAATTCCAACGCGTTCGCGGAATGTGCCAGCATGCGCAGTTTGAGCGTTTCCAGCCCCTTCGCGATCACCCAGGCATTGAAGGGCGACAGTGTCGGCCCGGCAGTGCGCATGAATTTGAAGATCTCGTCGATCACCGCCTGCGGGCCGCAGACCGCGCCGCCGAGTACCCGGCCCTGACCGTCGAGGTGCTTGGTCGCCGAATGGATCACCAGGTCGGCGCCGAATTCCATCGGCCGCTGCAACGCGGGGGTGCAAAAGCAGTTGTCGACCACCAGCAACGCACCGACCTCGTGTGCCAGTGTCGCCAACGCCGCGATGTCATGCACCTCGGTGAGTGGATTGGAGGGCGTCTCGATGAACACGAGCCGGGTGTTCGGCTGCAGTGCTGCGCGGAAATCTTCTGGGTCGCAGCCTGGCACGAAGGTCGTCGTCACACCGAATTTCGACAGAATGGTGCCGAACAACGTCTGGCTGGCGCCAAAGATGCCACGCGCGGCGACGATGTGATCGCCGCTTTTGAGCAGCGCCAGGGTCGTGGCGAGGATCGCCGCCATGCCGCTGGCCGTGGCGATGCAGGCTTCGGCCCCTTCGAGCGCGGCGAGGCGCTGCTGGAGTAGCGTGACGGTCGGATTGGTGAAGCGCGAATAGACGAACCCTTCCCGCTCGCCGGAAAACAACGCGGCTGCCTCGGCGGCACTGGAGAACACGAAGCTGGAGGTCAGATAGAGCGCTTCGGAATGTTCGCCGAACTGGCTCCGCTCCTGGCCAGTGCGGATCGCCAGCGTCTCGAAGCGGTAGGAATGGTCGTCGTTCATTCGTTGGAAGGCGAAACGAGGTTGAGATCGAGTTGGCTGCCACCGCCTTCATCGCGCACCGGCCCGGCTCGGGCGGCCTCGATGCTGTCGAGATATTCGGCGCTGACGTCGCCCGTGATGTAGCGGCCATCGAAGCAGGAGGTGTCGAATTGCGTCAGCGCGGGGTTCAATGCACGCACCGCCTCGCGCAGCGCATCCAGGTCCTGATAGATCAAGGCATCCGCACCGATTTCCCGACGAATCTCTTCGTCGTTGCGATAGGCGGCGATCAGCTCGGCGCGCGTCGGCATGTCGATGCCATAGACGTTGGCGTAGCGCACCGGTGGGCTCGCCGAGGCGAAATAGACTTTCTTCGCGCCAGCATCGCGCGCCATCAGGATGATCTCGCGGCTGGTCGTGCCGCGCACGATCGAATCGTCGACCAGCAGCACGTTCTTGCCGCGGAATTCAGAAGCAATGGCATTGAGCTTCTGACGCACGGATTTCTTGCGCGTCGCCTGGCCTGGCATGATGAAGGTGCGGCCGATATAGCGGTTCTTGACGAAACCCTCGCGGTAAGGCACGCCCAACCGGGTTGCAAGCTCCAGCGCCGCCGGCCGGCTAGAATCGGGGATCGGGATCACGGCATCGATCGCCAGGTGTGGCATCGTGTGACGGATCTTCTCGGCCAATGCCACCCCCATGTTCACCCGCGCCGCGTAAACGGAGACGCCGTCGATCAGCGAATCCGGCCGCGCCAGATAGACGTATTCGAACATGCAAGGCGCATGGATGGTCTTCTCCGCACACTGCCGGCTGAGGAACTGCCCGCGCGTATCGATCAGCACTGCCTCGCCCGGCTCGACGTCACGCACGAACTGGAAGCCGAGCGTGTCGATCGCCACGCTCTCCGAGGCCACCAGGTACTCCATGCCCTGCGGCGTCTCGTGCCGGCCGATCACCAGCGGACGGATGCCATAAGGATCGCGGAAGGCCAGCAGCCCATAACCAGCGATCATCGCCACCACCGCATAGGCGCCGCGCACGCGCTTGTGCGTGCCCGCCACCGCCTTGAAGATCGTCTCGGCATCGACCTGGTATTTCGTCGTCGCCGCCTGCATTTCGTGCGCCAGGACGTTGAGCAGCACCTCGGAATCCGAATTGGTATTGATGTGGCGCAAGTCCTGCAGGAACATGTCGCGCTTGAGCTGCTCGGCGTTGGTCAGATTGCCGTTGTGGGCGAGCATCAGACCGAACGGCGAATTCACGTAGAAGGGCTGCGCTTCCGCGGCGTCGTAAGCCGAACCCGCGGTCGGATAGCGACAGTGGGCGATGCCCCAGTTACCGGTCAAATCGCGCATGTTGCGGGTACGGAACACGTCGCGCACCAATCCCGGCCCTTTGTGCATGTGGAAGCGCCCGCCCTCCGCGGTGGCGATGCCGGCCGCATCCTGACCGCGGTGCTGCAGCACCTGCAGGCCGTCATAAAGCAACTGGTTGACTGGCGTGGTAGCGACTACGCCGAGAATCCCGCACATCGTTTCACCCTAACGGTAATGGATTCGCTTGGCCAATCCCGGCGGCAGCCATGGCTTGATCATCGACACTTCCGTTTCCAGCGGCGCCGCGAACAACGCCTGCCGCCACCACGCCTGCTGCGGCAAAGGCGTCAGGCCAGCGAGCAGCACCAGCACCAACAGGATCGCAGCGCCGCGCAGGATGCCGAACAGCGCGCCGAGAGCCCGATCCAGCGGGCGCAGCCCAGTCGCTTTCAGCAATAGCACGATCATTCGACGCAACAACGCGAACGATGCCAGCACGGCGATGAAAATGGCCACGAAACCCGCCAGCGGCCGCCATACCGGATCGGAGAGTTCCGCCAGCAGAAGCTCTCCTACCGGCTGCGCCCACCGGCGCGCCGCGAGAAAGGCCACCACCCAGGCAGCCAAGGCGAGCAGCTCTCCCACCATGCCACGGATGGCGCCGATCAGCAATGAGATTGCGATGACGGCCAGCACGCAATAATCGAACAGTGTCATCTACGGGACGGACCATCACGGTTTTTTGGCCACCGGACCATCGACGCCGATCGTCTTGATGCGCGCACGCGCCTGCTCGGCGGCTTCACGGCTGGGAAACGGTCCCGCCCGGACGCGGGTGCGTGCGCCGTTGGCGGTCTCGACCTTTTCAGTGTATGCGGGCAGCCCCAGTTCCTTGAGCTTCGTCAGCAGAATCTTGACACGGCCTGGCTCGGCATAGGCGCCCAGCTGGACCTCCCAGGCTTCATTGGGCGCAGGCGGTTTCGCCCCGCCCTTGGGCTCGGCCTTTGCGGCCGGCTTGGCGTCGGCGGCAGGCGCAGTCTGGGTTTCGGTTTTCGGTTCGGGCTTGCTGTCGCCATTGCCTTGCAGCCTCGCCTCCGCCTTGCCTTCCGGCGCTACCGTGACCTTGGCTTCCGGTTTCGG
The DNA here is from genome assembly GCA_046294935.1 of Rhodocyclaceae bacterium. Classification (GTDB taxonomy): domain Bacteria; phylum Pseudomonadota; class Gammaproteobacteria; order Burkholderiales; family Rhodocyclaceae; genus Sulfuricystis. The sequence continues at coordinate 3,469 of JBKBOI010000039.1, read as the reverse complement.
TTGCGCCTTGGCGATCGGCTTGGCATCGATGCGGGCGATCGGCTTTTCCATGTCCGCCGTTTTTCGGTCCGCTCCTTCGTCAGGGCTCGGAATGCGCACCTGGATGTCCTTGATCGGCGGCGCTGGCTGGTGATCCATCACCATCGGCAAGACGATCGCCGCGAACAGCGCCACCGCCACGGCTCCGATCAGGCGTCGGCGCGCACGCTTCTTCAACAGCGTGATTTCGTCCGGCTGTGCAACATCCGGGCTTTCCTGTTCGTTCTCTTGCGCCATTTCAGCCACCGCCGCGATTCAGGGATCGCATCGCCCCCGCCACCGTCAGGAACGATCCGAAAACCAAAATTCTATCATCGGCGTTCGCGTTCTCTTGCGCGTGACGCAGAGCTGCTTCGGGAGATGCGAACGTCGCCACGGCTCCGGCAGAGCCCGCTCTTGCGATGACCTCGGCAAGCTGCATGGCAGACGCGGCGCGCGGCACCGGCAGATCGCAGGGCAGCCAGCGATCGACCCGGCCATGCAGCGCCCCGATTACGCCGGCGATATCCTTGTCGGCCATCATGCCGAACACGGCCCAGGTCGTGCGCGCAAAGCCCATGCTGCCGAGATTGCGGGCCAGTTCCATCGCCGCCTGCGGGTTGTGCGCGACATCGAGGACGATTTGCGGCCGTCCCGGCAACACCTGGCAGCGTGCCGGCAGCTCGACTTCCGCCAGGCCACGGCGAATGTCCTGGGCAGCAACCGGCAAGCGTTCCTGCAGCGCATCGAGCGCGGCGATCGCACAGGCCGCGTTGGCCAATTGGCATTCGCCACGCAAAGCGGGAAATGCCAAGCCACCCAGCCGTCGTCCCGAGACGTTCCAGTACTGCCATTGCGCTTCCTGGCGCAGGAAACCGAAGTCACGGCCAAGGCAACGAAAATCGGCGCTGGCGGCACGGCACGCCTCGATGAACCCCGCTGGCGGATCGGCATCGCCGCAGATCAGCGGCCGCCCGGCTCGGCAGATACCAGCCTTCTCACGGCCGATGTGATCGCGGGTCGGGCCGAGATAGTCGGTGTGATCGAGCGCGATGCTGGTGACGACCGCGCAGTCGGCATCGAAGATATTGGTGGCATCGAGCCGCCCGCCCAGGCCGACCTCGAGGATGATCACATCCGGCCGCGCGGCGGCGAAGATCTCCCATGCCGCCAGCGTGCCGAATTCGAAATACGTCAATGGCGCGTCGCCACGCGCGGCTTCGACGCGAGCAAAAGCCCTGCAGAACGCGGCATCGTCCGCAGGCACGCCATCGATGCGCACCCGCTCGTTGTAGGCGAGCAGATGGGGTGAGGAATACACGCCGACCCGATGGCCAGCGGATAGCAAGATGCGTTCGAGCAGCGCGCAAGTCGACCCTTTGCCATTGGTGCCGCCAACGGTGATGATGGGACAAAAGGGCCGCTGACCGAGTACCTGGGCGAGTTGACGCACACGTTCGAGTCCCAGTTCGATACCCGCTTCGCCACGCGGATGGAGCCGTTCGAGGTGCGCCAGCCAATCCGCCAGACTGGCCTGGGTGACGGCGTGCATCAGACAGGGGGAATCCTCTGCAGCAGCGTGAGCACCGCCGCCAGCCGATCGCGCATTTCCCGCCGGTCGACGATCATGTCGATCGCGCCCTTCTCGAGCAGGAACTCGGCGCGCTGGAAACCCTCCGGCAGTTTCTCGCGCACCGTCTGCTCGATCACGCGCGGACCAGCGAAGCCGATCAGCGCGCCCGGTTCGGCCATCACCACGTCGCCGACGAAGGCGAAAGAGGCGGAAACGCCGCCCATCGTCGGATCGGTGAGGATGGTGATGAACGGCAACCGTTGGCGCGCCAGACGCGTCACCGCTGCGGTCGTCTTGCTCATCTGCATCAACGAGAACAAGCCCTCCTGCATGCGCGCGCCGCCGGAAGCCGTGATACAGACGAACGGCAACTGGTTCTCGACGGCGGCATTCACGCCGCGCACGAAGCGCTCGCCGACCACGGAACCCATCGAGCCGCCCATGAACTCGAACTCGAAGCAGGCGACCACCAGCGGTAAGGTCTTGACCGCTCCCTGCATCACGACCAGCGCGTCCGACTCGCCCGACTCCTCGTGCGCCGCGGCGAGCCGATCCGGGTAACGTTTGCTGTCCTTGAACTTCAATACGTCGAGCGGCACCACCTCGCTGCCGATTTCGAAGCGCCCTTCCGGATCGAGCAGCCACTCGAGACGCGCGCGCGCCTTGAGGCGATGATGATGGCCGCATTTCGGGCAGACGTTGAGGTTCTGTTCGAGGTCGGAGGCATACAACACCGCCTCGCAGGCGGCACACTTGCGCCACAATCCTTCGGGAATCGAACGGCGTTGCCCTTCGGCGCGCTTGATCTTCGGCGGCAGCAGTTTTTGCAGCCAGCTCATCCGTGAGTCTCCCCGCTGGCGGCAGCCATCGCGGCACGCACCTCGCGCAGGAAGGCCGTCACCCGGCCAGGAGCTTCCTCGCTCGGGCCCTGCTCGATGATTTCGATGATCCGGCTGCCGATCACCACCGCATCGGCCACCCGCGCAATGCGCGCCGCGGACGCGGCATCGCGGATGCCGAAGCCGACGCCGACCGGCATGCCCACTTTCTCGCGGATCGAGGGAATACGACGAACCACCTCGTCGAGATCGATCGCCGCCGAACCAGTCACCCCTTTCAGGGAAACGTAATAGATGTAGCCGCTGCCCAGTTCCGCGACATCGATGAAACGTTTTTCATCGGAGGTTGGCGCCAGCAGGAAGATCGGATCGATGCCATGTTGCTGCAAAGCATCGGCGAAGCTCGCGCACTCCTCGGGCGGATAATCGACCGTCAGCACACCATCGACGCCCGCCGCTTGCGCATCACGGACGAACGCCTCGTGGCCATAGGCCTCGATCGGGTTCGCATAGCCCATCAGCACGACGGGCGTGGTCCCATCGGACTTGCGGAATTCGCGCACCATGCCGAGCACCACATGCAGGCTGACGCCATAGGAGAGGGCGCGTTCGGAAGCGCGCTGGATGGTCGGGCCATCGGCCATCGGATCGGAAAACGGCACGCCGAGCTCGATGATGTCGGCACCGCCTTCGACCAGCGCGTGCATCAAGGGCAGCGTCAGGCCGGGTTCGGGATCGCCCGCGGTAATGAAAGGGATCAGAGCCTTGCGGCGCTGGCTTTGCAATGCGGCAAATTTCGCGGCGATTCTCGACATGGTCAGAATCTTATCCCGGCGCGCTCGGCGACGGTGTGCAGATCTTTGTCGCCGCGGCCGGACAGATTGACGAGCAGGATGCGGTCTTTCGGCAAGCCGCGCGCGGTGCGCGCCGCGTAGGCGAGCGCATGGCTGGATTCCAGCGCCGGGATGATGCCCTCGAGCTCGGCGCAGAGCTGGAAGGCCTCCAGGGCCTCCTTGTCGGTCGCCGTCAGATACTTGGC
>JBKBOI010000038.1:0-13261 GCA_046294935.1 Rhodocyclaceae bacterium | reverse complement strand
AGTCGAATTCGCGCGTCAGCCGTCGCCAGGATTCGAGCACTGCCGCCATCGCCACCCGCTTGTAGTCGTGATAGGCGCGGGCATCGAGATTGGCGATTGCCTTGCCGTGGATGATCACCTGCGCACGACGGTCGGTGTTGGGCTTGAGCAGGACCGGATTGAAATCGATGCGCGGCGCCAATCCCGCCGCTTGTGCCTGCAGCGCCTGCGCGCGGCCGATCTCGCCGCCATCGACGGTCACCGCCGAATTGAGCGCCATGTTCTGCGGCTTGAACGGCGCGACCCTCACCCCCCGGCGATGCAGGATGCGACACAGCGCCGCGACCAGCATGCTCTTGCCAGCATCCGAAGTGCAGCCTTGTATCATCAATGCCTTCATATGCCCGATTTTCTCACGCCGCCACTCCTCGCCCTCGCCGCCGTCCTGCTCGACCGCTTCTTCGGCGAGCCCAAGCGCTTCCATCCGCTGGTCGGCTTCGGCTGGCTGGCCGATGCGGCGGAACACCTGCTGCGTCGTGGCGCGCCGGGACATCCTCTCGGCAACCGGCTGCGCGGGCTTTTCGCCTGGGGCCTGCTCGTCGCGCCACCGGTGGCGCTGGCCATGTGGCTCGCGCATCCGCTCGTCGATCTCGTCCTGCTCGGGTTCGCCTTGGGCGCCAAGAGCCTCGCCGAGCATGCCGAGGCTGTGTCCACGCCACTGGCCACCGGCGATCTGTCGGCGGCGCGCGCGGCCCTAGGCAGGATCGTCTCGCGCGAGACCGCCAATCTCGACGAGACGGGCGTGGCCACCGCCGCGGTCGAATCGGTGCTGGAAAACGGCCACGACGCGGTATCCGGCGCGCTGTTCTGGTTTTGTGTGGCCGGCGGCGCCGGGGCGCTTCTCTTTCGCCTCGCCAACACCCTCGATGCGATGTGGGGCTACCGCGACGCACGGCGACGTTACTTCGGCTGGGCCGCGGCGCGGCTCGACGATCTGCTCGGTTTCGTTCCGGCGCGCCTGACCGCGCTCACTTACGCGCTCTTGGGCGACACGCGCACGGCACTTTCCTGCTGGCGCACGCAGGCGCCGCAATGGGCCAGCCCCAATGCCGGGCCGGTAATGGCGGCCGGTGCGGGCGCATTGGGCCTGGTCCTTGGTGGGCCGGCGATCTATCGCGGCCTGCGCGAGGATCGCCCCAAACTCGGCGCTGGCAGGACGGCACGGGCCGCCGACATCGACCGGGCACTGCAACTGGTCGAGCGCGGGCAGTGGCTGTGGCTGACGCTGTTTTTGCTATGGAGCCTCGCCTGTGCTTGAGCATGGTGGCCGGTTGCTCGATGCCGCGCGGCGTTTCGGCATCCCGCACGCCGACTGGCTCGATCTTTCCACCGGCATCGCGCCCTGGCCCTATCCGCTGCCCGCCGCGCCGGTCGAGGTCTGGCAGCGGCTGCCCGAGGAAGGGGATGGCCTCGAAGACACGGCGCGCGCCTACTACGGTGCCGAGGCGCTCGCCGTGCCGGGCAGCCAGTGGGCGATCGAGACGATCCCGCGGCTCGTCGAGCCGGGGCGGGTCGCCATGCCGCAACCGATCTACGCCGAGCACCCAGCCGCATGGCGGGCGGCGGGCCACTCGCTCGTCGGCTGGCAAGCACCGGCCGACTACGCCGTCGTCTGCAATCCGGGCAACCCGACCGGGAAGCTGCACCCGCGCACGGAGCTGCTGAGAATGGCGGCGACGGTGAAACTACTCGTCGTCGACGAAGCGTTCATCGATGCCGAACCGACCGAGACGCTGGCCGGCAGCGGCCTCGACAACGTCATCGTGCTGCGCTCGCTGGGCAAGTTCTTCGGGCTGGCCGGCGTTCGGCTCGGTTTCGTCATAGCCACGCCCGACTGGCGCGAGCGCCTGCGCGCGCGGCTTTCACCGTGGGCGGTATCGCATCCGGCGCGCTGGGCGGCCAGACTTGCGCTGGCCGACGGTGAATGGCAAGCGGCGCAGCGTCAGCGATTGTGCAGCGCCTCGCGACGTCTGGCGGCGCTACTTTGCCGGGACGAGGCCGTGGCGGGCTGCGCATTGTTCCGCTACCAGCCGACGCCACGCGCCAACGCCCATTGGGAACGCCTCGCTCGCCGCGCCATCCTGGCGCGGTGCTTCACCGATCCGCCCGCCCTGCGCTTCGGCCTGCCGGCAGATGAGGCACAATGGCGTCGTCTGGAAACCGCTTTGCAAGCCATCGAATGAAACATTTCCTCTGGCTGTTGGCGCTGCTCGTGAGTGTTGCCCGCGCCGAGATCAGCGTCATGGACGACACGGGCGCGACGCTGCGCCTCGCAGCGCCGGCTGCGCGCATCGTCAGCCTGGCGCCGCACGTCACCGAGACGCTGTTTTCCGCCGGCGCGGGGGAAAGAATCGTCGGCGCGGTCGATTACAGCGACTATCCCGAAGCGGCGAAGAGGATTCCGCGCATCGGCGGCTATTCGCGCCTCGATCTCGAAGCCATCGCGACCTTGCGGCCCGACCTCGCGATCGGCTGGGTCTCGGGCAATAGCCCGGCGCACATCGAGAAGATCCGTGCCCTCGGCATTCCCGTCTTCCTCGTCCAGCCACGCCACATCGACGATGTGGCGGTCAATCTCGAGCGCTTCGGCCATATCGCCGGTAGCGGCGCGGCCGCGCATGCCGCCGCGCAGGCATTCCGTGAGCGCCTCGCCGAACTGCGCAACCGTCATGCCGCCCGACCCGCCGTACGCGTCTTCTACCAGGTCTGGAACCAACCCCTGATGACCGTCGGCGGCAGCCAGATCATTTCCGATGTCATCAAGCTCTGTGGCGGCGCAAACGTCTTCGCCGATCTCGAACCGCTGGCGCCGAAGGTGTCGGTGGAGGCAGTGCTTGCGCGCGATCCCGAGGTCATCGTCGCCTCGGGCATGGGCGAGGCGCGGCCGGAGTGGCTCGATGACTGGCGCAAGTGGCCGAGCCTCGCAGCGGTCAAGCGCGACAACCTCTTCTTCATCCCGCCCGATCTGCTCCAGCGCCCAACGCCGCGGCTGCTCGAAGGAGCGGCGCGGCTGTGCGAGCAGCTGGAGACGGCGCGCACGAAACGCATGCAGCAAAGGGAAAACCGATGAGCCAGCGAATTTTCCGCCACATCAGTATCGCCATCGCCCTTGCGCTTTCCTGCCTGGCAACGCAGGCGGAAACGCCCGGACCGCTGGCCACCTACCGGCCGCCGCTCTCGGCCGAGCTGAAGGCGCGGCTGATGCAGGCCGATGTCGCCGCCGGAGCGCGCTTTTTCGAGCGCAAGTGCTCGCAATGCCACGATGGCGAGAAGACCGGCGCCCATGCGAAAGGGCCGCTGTTGTGGAACGTCTTCGGCCGACGAGCAGGAACCATCGCGGGATTCGCATTCTCGCCGGCGATGCAGGCCGCGGGGGTCGTCTGGGATTTCGCCACCCTCGACTATTACCTCGCCGATACCGAGCGCGCCGTGCCCGGTCGGGCGATGGATTTCGCCGGCATCGCCGACCCGGCGTTGCGCGCCGCCGTGGTGCTCCATCTGAGCCGGCTCGCCGACTCCCCGCCGCCATTGCCTTGATGGCTTGCAACGCATTGTTCTGCTGTTAGAATTCGCAGCTTTTTCCGGCGCATGCCGCCTTGGGGCCGCAGCGGATCTTCGCGCTGCGGTTATTCAGTGACGCGGGGCCGAACCGCCCCGCAGCGATTGGGGGAACCGCCATGCAAGGCCTTCACCTGACCGCCGATCTCTATCAGTGCGGTTGCAATCTCTCGTTGCTCGTCGAGGCCGACGCCCTCGCCGAACTGTGCCGGCGCCACACGCTCGAAGCCGGATTGACGCTAGTCGACGAAAAGTGGTTCACCTTTCCCGAGCATCAGGGGCAGCCCGGCGGCGTCACCGGCATGCTGCTGCTGGCCGAATCCCATCTGGCCGTGCATACCTGGCCGGAACGGCGCGGGGTGACGCTCGACGTCTATGTCTGTAATTTCTGTCAGGACAATTCGGCCAAGGCCGAGCGTCTGGCCACCGCGCTGATCGCCGCTTTCCAGGCCGGCCAGTGTGAAACCCACCGCATCCTCCGCGGCAATGCCGACAACGCTGGCCTCAGCGACGAGCTGGTGCTCGAACCGCTCACCGGGCACGCCGTTTTCGGCTATCGCAGCCACGCCCGGCTCGTCACCCGGCAGACCCGCTGCGACCAGATGCTCGAGATCATGGAAACGCCGCAGTTCGGCCGCGTGATGCGTCTCGATGGACGATTCATGACCTCCGAGCGCGAGGAATTCTTCTACCACGAGGCGCTCGTCCATCCAGCGGCGATCGCCCATCCCGCCCCACGGCGCGGCTTGATCATCGGTGGTGGCGACGGCGGCGCGGCCGAGGAACTGATCAAGCACCCTTCGATCGAACGCGTCGTCATCGCCGAACTCGATGCCGAGGTGATCGAGGCGGCCAAACACCATCTCGCCGCCGTCCATCGTGGCGTCTTCGACCATCCGAAGCTCGAAATCAGGATCGGTGACGGTTTCGCCTATCTCGAAGCCACCCAGGATCGCTTCGACCTGGTGCTCTTCGACCTCACCGATCCGGACACCCCGGCGGCCTCGCTCTATACCGCCGCCTCGTTCGCCAAGGCGCGGCGCGTGCTCGATGCTGGCGGTGCTCTGGTGCTGCACATCGGCTCACCCATCTTCCATCCGGAACGCGTGCGGCAGATCGTCGCCGAGCTGCGCCAGGTCTTTCCCCACGTGCATTGCTACGGCCTCTACATCCCGCTCTACGGTGCTTACTGGGGCCTGGCCGTGGCATCGAACGGTCTCGATCCGAGCGCGCTCGAAGCCGCGACGGTCGCGCAGCGCCTTGGCGAGCGCGGCATCCGCGACCTGCAGTATTACAACGCAGCCGTCCACGGCGCGCTGTTCGCATTGCCGAATTTCTATCGGGAACTGGTGTAAGGCGGGGAGAAACGCTCAGTAGGCCGGTGCCGTCCCACCGGCGCCGACTTTCCAGCCGTTCTCGAACAACACCTCATCGAGCGGCAGGCGCCGGCCCCAGCCGGCGTCCTCGAACATCGGGCGTGGGTAGAAGGCCGGCACGCGGCCGATGCAGAGAATGGCCGAGGGCCGCGTGCCCTGCGGCATGCCGAGCAGCGCGGCCAGCCGCTCGGGATCGAAGAACGACACCCACCCCAGCCCCACGCCCTCGGCGCGCGCGAGCAACCACATGTTCTGGATCGCGCAACCGACCGAGGCGACATCCATTTCCGGCAAGGTACGCCGGCCGATGATGTGCCGCTCGCGCTCCGGCATCAGGCAAACGACCAGCAGCTCGGCGCACTCCAGGATGCCCTCGATCTTCAGCTTCAGGAATTCCTCGTTGCGGCTGGGAAGCACGGCGGCGGTGGCCAAGCGCTCGGCTTCGACCAGCGCATGGATGCGATTGCGCAGATCCCGGTCGGTGATGCGGATGAAGCGCCAGGGCTGCATGTAGCCCACCGAAGGGGCAAGGTGAGCCGCCTCGATCAGGCGCTCGAGCAAACCCTCCGGCAGCGGGTCAGGCAGAAAGTGGCGCATGTCGCGCCGCTCACGGATCGCACGCTCGATCGCGGCGATCTCGGCATCGGAATAGCGATGGTCGCTCATGGCAGGAACAGCCGCGCCGCGGCCTCGGGATTCGACGGGAAGTAAAAGTGCATGTAACTGGCGGTCAAACGCCCTTGACGGTAGACCGCCTCGCCGCCTTGCCCTCCGACTTTGAGCGCCTGGGCGATGGGGGGCAGCGCGGTGTCTACCACCGAGTAATGGAAGGTGTGGCCGCGCAAGCGTCCTTCGGGCAGTTCGACTTCGAGCAGTCCCAGCCCGGCAAGCCTTTTTTGCATGCGCACCTCGCCCGGCAACAGCCCGAACATCGCGCCGCCGTCGATGCGCTCGAAGCAACTCATCATGCCGCCGCATTCGGCCAAAAGCGGTTTGCCCGCCGCGACATGCGCCTGCAATGCGGCCCGCATGGAAGCGTTTGCCGCGATCGTTCCGGCATGCAGTTCGGGATAGCCGCCGGGCAGCCAGACGGCATCGCATGCCGGCAGCGCCGCATCACGAAGCGGCGAGAAGAAGACGAGCTTCGCGCCCAAGCTTTCCAGGCATTCGAGATTGGCCGGATAGAGGAAGCAGAAGGCTTCGTCACGCGCCACGGCGATGGTCTTGCCGGCCAGCAGCGGCGCAAAAGTCGGCGGCTTCGGGACGGCACCGAACTCGACCGGCGGCGGCAGTTCGGCGGCGGGGACGGCGGCGAGCCGGTCGGCCAACCGCGCAAGCCGCGCTTCGAGTCCTGCGATCTCGGCAGCCGGCAAGAGTCCCAGATGCCGTTCGGGTAGCAGCGCAGCGTCATCGCGCGGCAGATGCCCGGCCCAACTGATGTCTTCCGGCAGGCTGCGACGGCACAGTTCGGCATGGAAGTCGCTCCCCACCCGGTTGGCGAACGCATGCGTGACGGGTACGCCAGCACGGTAGTGCTTCAAGCCCCAGGCCACCGCGCCGAAGCTGCCGCCCATCGCGGCGGCATCGATGACGATGAGAATCGGCAGCCCCAGCCGGCGGGCAAGCTCCGCACCGCTCGGCTGCGCGTCATACAGCCCCATCACGCCCTCGACGAGGATCAGATCCGCCTCGCGCGCCGCGCGGGCCAAGCGCCAGCGCGCATCGGCTTCGCCGCACATCGCCAGATCGATGTTCTCGCACGGCGCGCCGGAGGCGACCGCATGAATCTGCGGGTCGAGGAAATCCGGCCCGCATTTGAACACGCGCACCTTGCGGCCCAGCCGGGTGTGCAGGCGCGCGAGCGCCGCAACCACGGTGGTCTTGCCATGCCCGGAAGCCGGCGCGGCGACGAAGAGGGCGTGGCAGGCGGACATCAGAATTCGACTCCCGGCATCGCCTGCACGCCGGCCTGGAAAGCATGTTTGACGAGCTTCATTTCGCTGACGGTATCGGCCAGGGCGATCAGCGCTTCCGGCGCGCCGCGGCCGGTGACGATCAGGTGCTGCATCGGCGGGCGGGCGGCAATCGCCGCCAGCACCGCCTTGAGATCGAGCCAGCGATATTTGAGCGCGTAGGTGAATTCGTCGAGGATCACGAGATCGACTTGCGGATCGGCGAGCGCCTGCCGTGCCACCTTCCACGCGGCATGCGCGGCGGCGGCATCCTTTGCCGCGTCCTGCGTTTCCCAGGTGAAGCCGGCGCCCATCACATGCCATCGCACGTTCGGTTGAGCGCGGAAGAAGGCTTCCTCTCCCGTGTCGCGCCGGCTCTTGACGAACTGCACGACGATTGCGCGCATGCCATGGCCGAGCGCGCGGGCGAGCAGGCCAAAGGCGGCCGTCGACTTGCCCTTGCCGTTGCCGGTGTGAATCAGGAAAACGCCGCGTGCCGTCCCGGCAGCGCCAATTTTCGCGTCGATGACGGCTTTCTTGCGTTGCATGCGTCGAACGTGCCCAGACATCGCTTTCTCTATAATGAAATCATGAGATTGACACCACGGCAAAGAAACATCATCCGCGCCATCGTCGCCCGATATGCGGGCGCTGCGGCGCGCATTCTGGTTTTCGGCTCGCGCGCGAGCGATGAATCACGAGGCGGTGACATCGACCTGCTGCTCGAGACCGAACAGGGGCTCCCGGCGCTGGAACGGGCACGCCTTCAGCACGACTTGCAGCAAGCACTGGGTATCGCCGTCGATCTGGTTTTTTACGTCCGCGGCCGTTCGCCCACTCCCTTCCAGGAAATCGCCTTGACGCGCGGCCTTCCGCTCTGAGCCCATGACGGCAACCTTCGCGGCCGAAAAGGGCCATCTCGCCAGACTGCTCACTGCCTGCATCCGCTGCGCCTATTTCCTGTCGCGCAGTGATGCCAAATTGCCTTGGCCGCTGACTTCTGCCGTCTTGCGCAATGAAAGACGCAATGAGGCCTTTTTCGAAACCTTGTCCGCATTCAATGAGCGCTTTGCCAAGCTGCAGGATCTGCTGGCCGCGACGATGCGCCATACGGCTTTGCTGTTGGCCGAACCGGCAGACGAATTCCTCAAGGTCCTGGCGTACTTCGAAAAGCGGGGTGTCATCGACTCCGCCGAGCGGTGGCAGTTGTTGCGTCTGGCGCGCAACCAGGCAGCCCATGAGTACGACATCGATTCTGAAGCGCTGGCAGAGCATTTCAATCTGCTCCATGAACTGACGGCTGAGCTGCTGATCGCCACCTTGCGCCTGATGACGTTGTGTCGCGACCGGCTTGCCATTCTTCCCGGCGAAGAAGATTTCGCTGCTGAATTGGCGCGTATCGGCGCTGTGCTCGATGTTTCTCATTCCGCAACGAAGTGAGGCATGGGCGCTTCCACCCGCCGTAGCTGACAACCGTAGAGGTCGGAGAGGATGTCTTCCTGCAGGACCTCCTCGGCCGGCCCGATCAGATGGCGCGAATCGCCGTAGAGCAGGAGCGCTCGATCGCAAAAGCGCAGCGCGAGATTCGGGTCGTGCAGCACCATTGCCACTGCCGCACCGTCCTCACGCGCCAAGCGAGCGAACAAGTTCAGCACGGCGAGTTGATGGTTGAGATCGAGATGCGCGAGCGGCTCGTCGAGCAGATAAAGCCTCGGCTGCTGCGCGAGCAGCATGGCGATCCTCACGCGCTGGTATTCGCCGCCCGAGAGGGTATGGATCTCGCGTTCCTCGAAGCCGGCGAGGCCAACGTCAGCGAGCGCCCGACGGGCGATTTCGATGTCTTCGCTTGATTCCCATGCCCAGCGAGCAAGATGCGGATGCCGGCCGATCAGCACCGTCTCCAGCACCGTGCTGGCGAACGGATCACCGCCGTCCTGACCGAGCCAGCCGCGGCGCAATGCCGCCGCGCGGGGCCCATGCTCGGCGTAGCTTCTGCCCTCGAGAAGCAGCGTGCCGGCATCCTGCGCCCGCAGGCCGGCAAGGGTGGCCAGCAGCGTGCTCTTGCCCGCACCGTTTCTCCCCAGGATCGCCAACCGCGCGCCTGCCGGCAAGCCCAAATCGAGCGAGAGGCAGACCTTGTGTAGCCCCACGCTGACGGCGAGCTTTCTTGCGACGAGGATCGGCGCTTCCGCCGGGCCGCCCCAAGGAAGCGCGCGCCCCCCTGTGGGGGGCAGCGAGCCGCTTTTGCGAGCGTGGGGGGGCATTATTTACGCCCCCGCGAGAGCAGATAGAGGAACACCGGCACGCCGATCAAGGCGGTGAGCACGCCCACCGGCAACTGCATCGGCGCCACCACGGTGCGCGCCGCGGTGTCGGCCAGCACCAGCAGGCTGCCGCCGGCGAGCGCGGCCGCGGGCAATAGCAGGCGCTGGTCGTTGCCCATCCGCGGCCCGATCGAAAGTCGCATGAGATGCGGCACGATCAGTCCCACGAAGCCGATCGAGCCCGCCGTGGTGACCGCTACCGCCGTGGCGAGCGAGGCGACGACATAGACGATGAGCCGCAGCCTGCTCACGGACACGCCCAGACTGGCCGCCTGAGCAGCCCCGCGGGCGAGCAGATTCAGTTCGCGCGCGAAGGGCAACGCTGCACCCAGCGCCACGGCCAGCATCAATAGCGGCAGCAACGCCGCGCCAGCCTGGGAAAGATCGCCCATCAACCAAAAGAGCATGCCGTGGATCTTGTGTTCCGGCGCGACGGTGAGGATCAGCGCGACCACGGCGCCGCAGCCGGCGGCGACCACCACCCCGGTGAGCAGGAGGCGCGTTTGCGTCCAGCCACCGACGCCGTGGGCCAGGCCGAAGACCACCAGCATCGCCGCGAGCGCGCCGAGAAACGCGAGTCCCGGCACGCCGAACGACGAGAACCCAAGCAACATCGCAATGAGCGACCCCACCCCGGCGCCACCGGATATGCCGAGCACATAAGGGTCGGCCAGGGGATTCCTCAGCAACACCTGCATCAGGCAGCCCGCGAGCGCCAGCAGGCCGCCCACCGCGAAGCCCGCCAAGGCGCGCGGCAGCCGCAGTTCCCTGACGATCGCGGCCTGCGGCGCATCGCCGCCAGTCAGCGCGGCAAAAACGTCGGCCAGCGGCACTGCGATGCTGCCCGCCGCCAGCGCCACCGCGAGGCTCGCCAGACCCAGCAGGACGAGCAGGCCAAGCACCCAGAATGCGCGGCGGCAGGCAGGCATGGCTTATTTCGGCGCGTAACGGAGGCCAATGAAGATCGTCCGGCCCGGATTGCGGTAGCCCCAAGCCGTCTCGTAATCCTTGTCGAACAGGTTGTCGAGCCGCGCTTCGAGGCGCATATCCTGCGTCAAGCGGTAATGGCCGGTGAGGTTGACCAGCTCGTAGCGCGCCATCTCTTTCGTCTGCGTCGCGGTGTCGAAACGCTTGCCGACGGCATCGATCTCCGCGCTCACCCCCCAGGCACCGATGTCATAACCCAGGCGAGCCTTGAATTGCTGCGCGGCGCGGCGCGGCAGGCGCTTGCCGGTATCCTCATCGAAGGGACTCATCAGATCAAGCGACACTTGCGCCGACCAGGCACCCCATTGGTGGCCGGCGATCAGGCTCTCGCCCCTGATGCGCGCGCGGCCGACGTTGAACGGCACAAACACCCAGCCGCCGGTATCCTGCCAGGCGATCAGGTTCTCGATGCGGTTTTCGTAATGGGTGTAGACAAGACGTGCGCCCGTGGCAGCGAACCAGTCGAGACCGATCTCGCGGTTTCTCGCGGTTTCGGGCAACAGGTTCGGGTTGCCGTGGCTGCCCCAGGGCGAGGTGTAGTAGAGGTCGTTGAACGACGGCGCCTTGAACGCGGTAGCGACGGCGGCGCGCACCGTCAGTTGCGGCGTGATCGCATAGCCATAGGCGAGGCTGCCGGTGGTCTTGGCGCCGAACTGCGAGTTGTCGTCGCGGCGCTGCGAGACCTGCCAGGAATGATTGCCCAGCCGCGCCTGCCAGCCGATGATCAGCGAATCGACCGTGCGTTCCTTGACAGCGTAGGCCGTGGTCGAATCGACCTCCTGCTTCAAGTCTTCATAAGCCAGCAGCAAGCTGCCCAATGGCAGTTTCACGGCGTTTTGCCAGCTCCACTGCTTTTGCTTGGTCGCAAACAGACTGCGGCCGGGCGAGAAGTTTTCACTGTAGTCTTTCGATTCGCCATAGCGCAGCGTCGAGGTCCAGCCCGGCAGCAAGCGGTTTTTCGCATACAAGGACCAGACGCCGGTTTCGTCGTCGTTGTAAGGATTCACCGTGGCGCCGGCATCGTATTCGTTGCGGGAATCGATCCGCAGGAATGTCGCGCCGAATTCGTGACCGGCGACGGGGGTGAAGGCCAGCCGGCCGCGCCAGGCGGTGTTGCGGTAACCATCGCGGTCGGGATTGGCGCTGAAGGTGTTTTTCGGCGTCGTCGCATCCCAGCCGTTGGTATCGAACCGGCTGGCGGCGAGGCTGTAGGACACCGTTTCCGTGCCGCCCGAGATGCCCGCCATCAGCTCGGACGTGCCGTAGCTGCCGACACCTGCGAAGGCTTCGGGCCTGGCCGGCCCCGCCCCCTTCTTCGTGAAGATCTGCACCACGCCGCCGATCGCATCCGAGCCATACAGCGAGGAAGCCGGCCCGCGCAGGATCTCGATGCGTTCGATCTGCGAGAGCGGCAGGTTGTGGATTGAGGGCTGGCCGAGAGTGGCGGAACCCAGCGGCACGCCATCGACGAGCAGCAAGGTGTGGCCGGGATTCGTGCCGCGCGTGAAGAGGCTGGCCGATTTGCCGATGCCGCCATGGGTGACGATCTGCAGGCCCGGCTGCTGCGCGAGCAGCGCGGGCAGCGTCGTGGCCCCGGCGCGTTCGATGTCTTCGCGCGTGATGACGGTCACATCGGCGAGCTGCTCATCGACGCGGGTGGCGATGCGCGTCGCGGTGACGACGATGGCCGCCTCGTCTTCGGCGGCGTATGAGGGTTGGAAAGCGAAAGCGAGCGCCACGGCCAAGGCCGTGCGCGATGGATGGAGCATGGACATACATTCTCCCTGATGCAGCCTGCGACCCCGCAGGCTGAAACCAGATTCCGAAGCGCGCGGAAAAAGGCAACAGGAGAAAGGAAAAAAGCCCATCCGTCCTCCGCGCCGCGCCCCGCAACGCTTCGACCCATTCGTCCGTGGCCGGTCTCCGGGTTTGGAAGTCTTGAGCCGTCGCCTTCCCAGGCATCCACCCAGTGGCTTCATGACGGCCCCGCACTTCCTTACCGTTGCGGGGGCAGCACAGGCTTTGTCGTCGCCGACGCACCTGTTTCCCGTTTCACCCTATGCTTAGGGCACCTCGAACGAAGCGAGCGAATTATAGTGCCGATGATAGTGCCGTCCAGCCTGCGCCGATTTTTCGCCGGGAAAATGCGAAAGCGTCTTCACAATCGCGGCGAACTGCTTGACCGAAAATCTTTTTTCCAACAAACTGCGCGCCCATGGATGCCCCGCTCGCCAGCCTCGAACGAAAAGTCGAGCAGATCATCGCCTTGTGCGAAACCCTGCGCGCCGAGAATCGCCAGCTGCGCGAGCGCGTCGGCGCGCTGGAGAACGAAAAGCGCGGCCTCATCGAGCGCATGACGCTGGCGCGCGTGCGGCTGGAAGGCCTGATCGACAAGCTCCCGCCCGAAGAATGACGATCACATTGGACATCAAGATTCAGGGACGCCAATATCGGGTGGTCTGCGCCCCCGAAGAGATCGACGCGCTGCAGGCGGCGGCTGCGCTGCTCGATGCCAAGATGAGCGAGATCGCCCAGGCCACCAAGAGCACCGGCGAACGGCTCGCCGTGATGACCGCGCTGAATCTCGCCCATGAGCTGAATGCAGCCCGGCAGAATGCCACGGCCGCGCCGGCCGGCCAAGCCATTGACGGCGGCGAATCGTTGCGTAGAATCCAGGCCATCGAAGCGCGGTTGGACGAAGCGCTCGCGCCGCAAGAAAAGCTGTTCTGACGGTTGCGCCGTCGCCGCACTTCCCCAGTTTTCCCTGCGGTGTTCGCCAAGGCCATACATTCCTTGAACCTATGCTCGATGGCATCGGTTGCCGACCTTCGATGCCGCCGTTGTGATCGCCCCTTCGCCGGGCGAACCTGAAGCGGCAGGAAAGCGACCACACTGAACCCCGGTTCAGGATGCCGGCCAAACGGCACTCGTGGGGAACCCTACAAACGCGGTCATGGAAGCATGGCCGCGTTTTTTTTCGTTGGCGCATGCGTCAACGGAGATTTGAACCTAGAAACCGCAGTCG
>JBKBOI010000037.1:0-13319 GCA_046294935.1 Rhodocyclaceae bacterium | reverse complement strand
ATGAGGCCCGGAGCGCGACGGATGCCGAATCGGCCCTGAGCTTGGCACGGCAGGCCCCGCCCGCCGCGGTGGTGCTCGATCTCAACCTCGGTAGCTGTTCAGGCTTGCAATTGATCCGGCCGCTGCTCGAGATCGCGCCGGATTGCCGGATCGTCGTGCTGACCGGCTATGCCAGCATCGCCACGGCGGTGGAGGCCGTCAAGCTCGGCGCCGTGCAGTATTTCGCCAAACCCGTCGAGGTCGATGCGATCGTCGCGGCGTTCGGAGCAGAGCAGGGAGAGCCGGCCGCGACGGCCGAAGTGCCCAGCGATCCGCTTTCGGTCAGTCGTCTCGAGTGGGAACACATTCAGCGCGTGCTGCGCGAGCATGACGGCAACATTTCCGCCACCGCGCGCGCCCTGAAGATGCACCGCCGCACCCTGCAACGCAAGCTGGCCAAGCGCCCGGCGAAGATCTGACGAAGGGCCTGTGCGCAAAAAAGGTGCCGTCCCGCCAGCGCCGACTTTTCGAAGTGAGTCGGCGCCCGACGGGACGTTCCGATCGCCGCCAGCGCCGACTTCATCGGGAATCGTAAAAAAAGCGCTTGGCGAAACGAAAGATTTTGTTAGAATGCGCCTCTCGGTTCACCGAGAGGCCGACGCGGAGTGGTAGTTCAGTCGGTTAGAATACCGGCCTGTCACGCCGGGGGTCGCGGGTTCGAGTCCCGTCCACTCCGCCAACGAACATCCAAGGGGGTGCCAAAGCGTTTGGCACCCTTTCTCGTTTCTGGAGCCAAGACATGCCGGTCATCACTTTGCCCGATGGTTCGCAACGCAGCTTTCCAGAGCCGCTCACCGTGGCGGAGGTGGCGGCTTCGATCGGGCCGGGATTGGCCAAGGCGGCGCTGGCAGGCAAGGTCGATGGCAAGCTGGTCGATACCTCCTACCGGATCGAGCGGGATGCCAAGCTCGCCATCATCACCGAGAAAGATCCGGAAGGCGTCGAAATCCTCCGCCATTCGACCGCGCATCTGCTCGCCTATGCACTGAAGGAATTGATTCCCGAAGCGCAGGTGACGATCGGGCCGGTGATCGAAAACGGCTTCTATTACGACTTCGCCTGCCGGCCGCTCACCCCCGAAGACATCGCCGCGATCGAAAAGCGCATGGCCGAGCTGGCGAAAAAGGATTTCCCGGTCACGCGCGAAGTCTGGCCGCGCGACAAGGCCGTCGAGTTCTTCGAGTCGATCGGCGAGCACTACAAGGCCGAGCTGATCGCCGCGATCCCCGAAGGTGAGGAGATCTCGCTCTATCGCGAGGGCGATTTCGTCGATCTGTGCCGTGGTCCCCACGTGCCATCGACCGGCAGGCTCAAACACTTCAAGCTGATGAAGGTAGCGGGCGCCTACTGGCGCGGCGATGCGAGGAATGAACAACTGCAACGCGTCTATGGCACCGCCTGGGCGACGAAGCAGGAGCTCGATGCCTACCTCCACATGCTCGAAGAGGCGGAAAAACGCGATCATCGTCGGCTCGGCCAGCAGCTCGACCTGTTCCATTTCCAGGAAGAGGCGCCCGGCGCGGTGTTCTGGCATCCGCATGGTTGGCGGCTGTTCCAGGACCTGATCAGCTACATGCGGGCGCGCCAGGAAGCCGCCGGTTATGTCGAGGTGAATACCCCGGACGTGATGGATCGCAGCCTGTGGGAAGTATCCGGCCACTGGTTCAACTACCGCGAGCACATGTTCACGACCCAGACCGAGGACGAGCGCGTGTTCGCGCTCAAGCCGATGAACTGCCCCGGCGGCATGCTGCTGTTCAAGCAAGGCGTGAAGAGCTACCGCGATTTGCCGCTGCGCATGGCCGAATTCGGCAAGGTGCATCGCTACGAGCCTTCCGGCGCGTTGCACGGCCTGCTGCGCGTGCGCCACTTCACCCAGGACGACGCGCACATCTTCTGCACCGAAGAGCAGATGGAGCAGGAATGCAAGGACGTCGTCGCGCTGATCCTCGACATCTACAAGGATTTCGGCTTCAATGACGTTCGCATCAAGCTCTCCACCCGGCCAGACAAGCGCATCGGCTCGGACGAGACCTGGGACAAGCTCGAAGCGGCGCTGGCGAACGCCCTCGAGCACATGGGCATGGCCTACGAGCTGTTCCCCGGCGAAGGCGCGTTCTACGGCCCGAAACTCGAATTCGTGCTGCGCGACGCGATCGGCCGCGACTGGCAGTGCGGCACGCTGCAGGTCGATATGAACCTGCCGGAGCGTTTCGACATCCATTACGTGGCGCCCGATAATACGCACCGCCGGCCGGTGATGCTGCACCGGGCGCTGTTCGGCTCGCTGGAGCGCTTCGCCGGCATCCTCATCGAGCATCACGCCGGCGCGCTGCCGCTGTGGCTCTCACCGGTGCAGGCGGTGGTGATGAACATCTCGGAAGGACAGGCGGATTACGCGGCCGCTGTGGCGCAAAAGCTGCGCGCGGCGGGCCTGCGCGTCGAATGCGATTTGCGCGGTGAAAAAATCAACTATAAAATCCGCGAACACAGCTTGTTGAAGCGGCCTTATCTCGTCGTCGTCGGCGACAAGGAAAAAGCCGCCGGGTTGGTCGCCTTGCGTGCTCGAGGCAATCAGGATCTCGGGCAGATGTCCCCCGATCGGTTGATTGAGCGTCTGCAGCGGGAAATCCGCAGCAAGGGCCAGGCGGCCTGATTTTTGGTTTTCGTAGGAGACTTGCACCATCGCCCAGGAGAAGACGCAGCGCGTCAACGAAGAAATCACGGCCCCCGAGATCCGCTTGATCGGGGAAGACGGACAGCAGCTTGGGATCGTATCCGTACGTCAGGCGCTGCAAATGGCCGAAGAAGCCGGGGTTGATCTGGTCGAGATTGCGCCGCTGGCCCGCCCGCCGGTCTGCCGGCTGATGGACTTCGGCAAGTTCAAGTATCAGGAAGCGAAGCGTGCCGCGGAGGCCAGGAAGAAACAGAAGATCGTCGAAGTCAAGGAAATCAAGTTTCGCCCCGGTACCGACGAGAACGATTACCAGATCAAGATGCGCAATGTGGTGAAGTTTCTCAATGAAGGCGACAAGGCGAAGATCACCTTGCGCTTTCGTGGCCGGGAGATGGCCCACCAGGAAATCGGCATGCGTGTGCTGGAACGCATCCGCAACGAACTCGCAGATCGTGCCGTGGTGGAGCAGTTTCCGAAGATGGAAGGCCGGCAGCTGGTGATGGTGTTGGCGCCATCGAAAAAGCAGGCGAAGCCGGCGAAGGAAGCCGCGGCTGCGCCGGTGCAGAAGTTGTAACCGTTTTGGCTACGGCAGCGTTTGCGGCGGGCCGCCCCGAGCAGACGCGGCTGCTGCCACCAGGCGCAAACCGCTGCGCGCGGATTCTTTGCCGCTCGTATTCGAGCGCAGCGAGCAGGAAAGAACCCCCGCGAGGGTGAAGGGGCGGGCTTATAGAAGCGGACGTGGGTCGTCGAAGCGTTCCCGGGGCGGGAACCACCCAGCGTCGTGTCACAAAGGAGATCTTCGATGCCGAAGATGAAAACGAAGAGT
This sequence comes from Rhodocyclaceae bacterium, assembly GCA_046294935.1. Lineage (GTDB taxonomy): Bacteria > Pseudomonadota > Gammaproteobacteria > Burkholderiales > Rhodocyclaceae > Sulfuricystis. The sequence continues at coordinate 9,777 of JBKBOI010000037.1, read as the reverse complement.
GGGGCTGCAAAGCGCTTCAGGGTGCGCGGCTCCGGCAGCATCAAGCGCGCTTGCGCGTTCAAGCGCCACATCCTCACCAAGAAATCCACCAAGGTGAAGCGCCAGTTGCGCGGCATGCAGACCGTGCACGCGTCGGATGTCAAGTCCATTCGCGCCATGTTGCCCAACGCTTGAGGAGACGAGACCATGCCACGAGTCAAACGCGGAGTAACGGCGCGCGCGCGCCACAAGAAAATCCTCGAAGCCGCCAAGGGGTATCGCGGCCGGCGGAAAAACGTCTATCGCGTCGCCAAAGAAGCGGTGATGAAGGCGGGGCAGTACCAGTATCGTGACCGCCGCCAGAGAAAGCGTCAGTTCCGTGCCCTCTGGATCGCCCGCATCAATGCCGGTGCGCGCGAGCTGGGCATGAAGTACAGCACGCTGATGAACGGCCTCAAGAAGGCCTCGATCGACATCGACCGCAAGGTGCTCGCCGACCTGGCCGTCTTCGACAAGCCGGCTTTCGCCGCGCTGGCGAACCAGGCCAAGGCGCAACTCGGCGCCTGATTCCAGGCCTTTTGCAGGGGGAGGCGCACTTCGTGGTGAGGCCTCCCTTTTTTCATGATCGCAATGGATAGCCTCGAAGAACTCGTCACACAAGCCACGGCCGCCTTCGCGGCAGCTAATGAACTGGCGCGCCTCGAAGACGTCAAGGCGGCCTACCTCGGTAAGGACGGGTCGCTGACCGCGCTGCTCAAGGGGCTGGGCAAGCTGCCGCCCGAGGAGCGCAAGAGTGCCGGGGCGGCGATCAATGCCGCCAAGAGCCGCATCGAAGCGGCGCTGACGGCGCGGCGTGAGGCACTGAAGAACGCCCAGCTCGCGGCCCAACTTGAAGCCTCGGCGCTCGACGTCACGCTGCCGGGCCGTGGCCAGGCGCGTGGCACGTTGCATCCGGTGATGCGGACACTCGAGCGCATCGAGCAGCTATTCCGCTCGATCGGCTTCGAGGTGTCCGACGGCCCGGAGATCGAGACCGACTGGCACAATTTCACGGCATTGAACACGCCGGAAAACCATCCGGCGCGTTCGATGCACGATACCTTCTATCTGCTCGACGAGGCAGGGCGGGTGCGCGAGGACGTGCTGCTGCGCACCCACACCAGCCCGGTGCAGATCCGCACGATGCTGGCCCATGTCGAGAAATACCGGCATCTCGACGTCATGCCAGAGATTCGCGTCATCTGTCCCGGCCGCGTTTACCGAGTCGATTCCGACGCCACGCACTCGCCGATGTTCCACCAGGTCGAAGGCCTCTGGGTGGGAGAGAACGTCAGCTTCTCCGATCTGAAAGGCGTCGTCGTCGATTTCCTGCGCCGCTTTTTCGAAAGCGACGATTTGAGGGTGCGCTTCCGCCCCTCCTTCTTTCCCTTCACCGAACCCTCTGCAGAGATCGATGTCGCTTTCATGAGCGGAGCACTCGAAGGGCGCTGGCTCGAGATCGCCGGCTGCGGCATGGTGCATCCGAACGTCCTGCGTGCAGGCCGCATCGATCCCGAGAGATACACCGGCTTCGCCTTTGGCATGGGGCCGGATCGTCTGACCATGTTGCGCTATGGCATCGACGATCTGCGGCTGTTCTTCGAAGGCGATCTGCGCTTCCTCAGTCAATTCCAGTAAGCCATGCAATTCCCCGAATCCTGGCTGCGCGCTCTCGTCGATCCGCCGCTGTCGACGGCCGAACTATGCCATCTGCTGACCATGGCCGGCCTCGAAGTCGAGGAGTGCCGTCCCGCCAGCGCCGAATTTTCGCAGGTCGTCGTCGCGCGCATCGTCAGCACCGAGAAGCATCCGAATGCGGACCGCCTGAAGCTTTGCGCCGTCGACGCCGGCAAACATGGAATGCTGCAGATCGTCTGCGGTGCGCCGAACGCCGCCGCCGGCATGACCGTGCCCTGTGCGCTGGTCGGTGCGAAACTGCCCGGGCTGGAGATCAAGAAGGCCAAGGTGCGGGGCATCGAGAGTTTCGGCATGCTCTGCTCGGCGCGTGAGCTCGGCCTGTCCGACGATCACGGCGGCCTACTCGCCTTGCCTGAGGACGCACCTCTTGGGCAGGATCTGCGCGCCTATCTGAATCTCGACGATGCGCTGATCACCTTGAAACTCACGCCCAACCGTGCCGATTGCCTCTCCATCCTCGGCATCGCCCGCGAAGTCGCGGCGCTGACGGGAGTTCCCCTCAAGCCGCCAGTGTGCGAGCCGATCGCGCCAGTGCATAACGAGACGCGCCATGTCGTCCTCGATGCACCGGCCGCCTGCCCGCACTATTGCGGACGCATCGTGCGCGGCGTCGATGCCCGTGCGCCGACGCCCGCGTGGATGAAGCAACGCCTCGAACGCTGCGGCGTGCGCTCGATTTCCGCGCTCGTCGACATCACCAACTACGTGATGCTCGAGCTCGGCCAACCGATGCATGCCTTCGACGATGCGATCCTGTCGGGCACGATCCACGTGCGCTATCCACATTCCGGCGAGCAACTGCTGCTGCTCAACGGTCAGACCGTCACGCCGTCGGCGGATACCGCCCTGATCGCCGATGACGAGAAACCGCTCGCGCTGGCCGGCATCATGGGCGGCGAACATTCCGGCATCAGCGCCGCCACCCAAGACCTGTTCCTCGAATCCGCCTTCTTCTCGCCTGCCGCGATCGCCGGCAAGGCGCGCGCGCTGGGCTTTTCGACGGATGCCTCGTACCGCTACGAACGCGGCGTCGATTTCGCGCTGCAACGCACGGCGATCGAACGGGCGACGCAATTGATCGTCGCGATCTGCGGCGGTCATCCCGGCCCAATCATCGATGCCGTCGCCCCCGAGTATCTGCCGACCCGCGCCCCGGTGCGCCTGCGCATCCCGCGTGTCGCCCGGCTGCTCGGCGTCGAGCTGGGCGACGACAGGATCGAGGCATTGATCGAGGGCCTGAATTTTCCCTATGTGCGTGACGGCGATGTGCTCATCGTGACTCCACCGACCTGGCGCTTCGACATCGCGATCGAGGAAGACCTCGTCGAGGAGATCGCGCGCCTGCATGGCTACGACAACATCCCCGCGCCGCCGCCGGATGCGCGCCTGGCGATGCTGCCGCTACCGGAGACGCGGCGTACGCCGAACGAGTTGCGCCGCCTGCTCGTCGAACGCGGTTATCACGAGGTCGTCACTTACAGCTTCGTCCCGGCGGAGTGGGAGAACGATTTCGCAGCCAATCCCGACCCGATCCGTCTCGCCAACCCGATCGCCAGCCAGATGGGAGTCATGCGCAGCAGCCTGATCGGCGGACTCGTCGGCGTGCTCGCAGGCAATCTGAAGCGGCAGATCGATCGTGTGCGCGTGTTCGAGCTCGGCCGTGTCTTTTTTGCCGATGCCGAGGCGGAAACGGGTTACCGTCAGCCGCTCCGTCTGGCCTTTCTCGCCGCCGGCCCGGCGCTACCGGAGCAGTGGGGAGAGCCACGGCGTGGTGTCGATTTCTATGATGTGAAAGGCGATCTCGAAGCGCTCTGCGCCCCGCGCCGCCTGGAATTCGTCCGGGGCGAACACTCGGCGCTGCATCCTGGACGCTGCGCCCGCGTGCTGCTCGATGGCCGTGAGGTCGGCATCCTCGGCGAGCTCCATCCGCGCTGGGTGCAGCGCTACGAACTCGCCGAGCCGCCCATCGTCTGCGAGATGGAGCTGGTCGTGCTGCTGGAAACTCCGTTGCCGACATACAAGGAGGTTTCGCGCTTTCCGGCCGTGGTGCGCGACATCGCGCTGGTGGTGCCGGAAAGCTGCGAGGCCGCCGCTTTGACGGCCGCGCTCGGCTCCGCAGCAGGCGGCAGCGTACGCGAGATCCAACTGTTCGACGTTTATCGGGGCAAGGGCATCCCTGAAAACATGAAGAGCCTTGCCTTCCGCATCGTGATGCAAGATACTCGCAAAACGCTGTCGGACAGCGAGGCCGATGAGGTGATCGGCCACCTGCTGGCGGCAGCCCAGGAGCGTTGTGGCGCCGTGTTGCGTCGCTGAGCGTGCGATCTGCGCGCTTCTGAAGGAGAAAACGACGAGATGACGATGACGAAAGCGGAGCTGGCCGACTTGCTGTTCGAAAAGGTTGGTCTGAACAAGCGCGAGGCGAAAGACATGGTCGAGGCCTTCTTCGAGGAACTGCGCAGCGCCCTCGAACGGGGTGATGGTGTGAAGCTCTCCGGTTTCGGCAATTTCCAGTTGCGCGACAAGCCGCAGCGGCCGGGCCGCAACCCGAAGACGGGCGAGGAAATCCCGATCAGCGCACGCCGTGTCGTCACCTTTCACGCCAGCCACAAGCTGAAGTCCCTCGTCGAAGCGGCGACCCATGGCAACGTCCAACCGGTCCAAGACTGAACTGCCGCCGATCCCGGCGAAGCGCTACTTCACGATCGGGGAGGTGGCCGAGCTATGCGGCGTCAAGCCTCACGTGCTGCGCTACTGGGAACAGGAATTCACCCAGTTGAAACCGGTCAAGAGGCGCGGCAACCGGCGCTATTACCAGCATCACGAAGTGCTGCTGGTGCGGCGCATCCGCCAGTTGCTCTACGAAGAAGGCTTCACGATCAGCGGCGCCCGGAACCGGCTCGATGAGTCCGCTGGCAAGGCGGCGATGGATCACCCCGCCGAGCCGAAGACGGTCAGCCCGTCGCTGCGCGCCGAATTGCTCGGCATCATCGAACTGTTGCGCGTCTGAGTGCGCTATAATCCGCACCCAGTCGGGGCGTAGCGCAGCCTGGTAGCGCACTTGCATGGGGTGCAAGGGGTCGCGAGTTCGAATCCCGCCGCCCCGACCATAGGATTCGACGAAAGGCCAGCCAGCGCGGCTGGCCTTGGTGTTTTCTGAGCTACCTGACGACGGGCCTTCGGAACCTTCACCGGCACGCAGGCCAACGCCGAGAGATGTGGGCGGCTTTGATGTCTTTCACGCTACGCTATGCGCCCGATGCAAGCGCATCGCGATCTTCCTGTTGCTGGAGCGCCCACATCTGGGCATAGGCGCCGCCGCGTTCGAGCAGGCTGCGATGGGTGCCGCGCTCGACGATCCGGCCGGCATCGAGCACGACGATCTCGTCGGCGTTCATCACCGTGGACAGGCGATGGGCGATGATCAACGTGGTGCGACCGATGGCGGCCTGATCGAGCTCGGCCTGGATGGCCTTCTCGGTCTTGGAATCGAGCGCGGAGGTGGCTTCGTCGAAGATCAGGATCGGCGGGTTCTTCAGCAGGGCGCGCGCGATCGCGACACGCTGCTTTTCTCCGCCCGAGAGCTTGAGGCCGCGTTCGCCGACGCGCGTCTGGTAACCCTCCGGCAACCGCTCGATGAACTCGGCCAGATGCGCGGCGCGGGCGGCTTCCTTCACTTCCTCGAAGCTCGCCGTCGGCCGGCCGTAGCGGATGTTGTATTCGATCGTATCGTTGAACAGCACCGTGTCCTGCGGCACGATGCCGATCGCGGCGCGCAAGCTGGCCTGTGTCAGCTGGCGGATGTCATGGCCGTTGATGCGGATCGACCCGCCCCCGACATCGTAGAAGCGGAACATGAGCCGCGCCAGCGTGCTCTTGCCGGAACCGCTGTGGCCGACGACGGCGAGGGTCCTGCCGGCGGGAATCTCGAAGCTGACATCGCGGAGTATCGGCCGCCGCGGCTCGTAAGCGAAGCTGACGTTCTCGAAGCGCACCGTGCAGGGGCCGGGCTCGAGTGATCTGGCATCCGGCGCATCCTGGATTTCGCGGTTTTCCTCGAGCAACGCGAACATGCGCTCGATGTCGGTGAGCGACTGGCGGATTTCGCGATACAGCACGCCCAGGAAATTGAGTGGAATGTAGAGCTGAATCAGGAAGGCGTTGACCAGCACGATGTCGCCGACGGTCATGCTGCCGTCCATCACGCCGACCGCGGCGCGCCACATCATCAGTGTCACGCCGACGGCGATGATCAGTGATTGGCCGAGGTTCAAGTAAGAGAGCGAGACTTGGCTCTTGATCTGGGCGGCCTCCCACTTTTGCATCTGCTGGTCGTAGCGCGCCTTTTCCCAGGCTTCGTTGTTGAAGTACTTGACCGTTTCGTAATTGAGGAGACTGTCGATGGCACGCGTGTTCGCGGCCGAATCGAGCTCGTTGACTTCGCGCCGCAGATGCACGCGCCAGTTCGACAGCACGATGGTGTAGGCGACATAGACGATGAGCGTGGCGGCGGCGATCAGCGCGAAGCTCGGCTCGTAACGCGCCGCGAGGATGCCGAGCACCAGCGCGACTTCGACGATCGTCGGCAAGACCGAGAAGATCGTGTAGCTGATCAGCGTGCCGATCGCGCGCGTGCCGCGTTCGATGTCGCGCGTCAGGCCGCCGGTCTGGCGTTCGAGATGGAAGCGCAGCGACAGCGCGTGCAGATGCTCGAATACCTGCAGCGCGATGGTGCGCACCGCGCGCTGGGTGACACGGATGAACAGCAGTTCGCGCAGCTCGGTGAAAAGCGCAACGCCGAAGCGCAGCACGCCATAGGCAATGATCAGTCCGAGCGGCGCGATCAGGAAAGCCTGCGCCGGCGTGGCCGCGGTGAAGCCATCGACGATGTGCTTGAAGACGATCGGCACCGTGACGTTGGCGAGCTTGGCGCCGACCAGACAGGCGAGGGCGAGCAGCACGCGGCCGCGCCAATGCCAGAGGTAAGGGAAGAGCGTCTTGATGGTTTGCCAGTCGTGGCGCTCACGAGGGGGCGGAGCGGGCAGGGCGATGTCACGACGCATGCGCCGATTCTATCAATCCGCGGGTATGATCGTCGCCATGAATGGTCAGCTCGACGACGTGGTCTTGCCCAATGAGGAACCGGTGCTGCGCGTGATGCCGTTGCCGCGTGACGTCAATGCGGCGGGCGATGTCTTCGGCGGCTGGGTGATGGCGCAGGTCGATATCGCCGGCGCGATACCGGCGATGCGCCGCGCGCGCGGTCGCATCGCGACCGTGGCGGTCAATTCCTTCCAGTTCAAGCAGCCGATTTCCGTCGGCGACGTCGTGAGTTTCTACGCCAAGATCGTCAAAACCGGGCGGACGTCGATCACGGTCGATGTGCAGGTATTTGCCGAGCGCAACCCCGCCCATCCGGTGGTGGTCAAGGTGACCGAGGCCACCCTGACCTATGTGTGCTTGAACGAGGACGGCACGAAGCGTGAAGTGCCACCCCTCGAATAATCGGCCTGCGATTCAGGCGCCGGCGCGCTGCAAAGCGGCAGGGGCGCGTGCCGCCGGCGCCGACTTTTGGGCTATTTCCGCTTCGCGCTGCTCGAAGGCATCTACATCCGGCTGCACGATGGTGCGCGTCACCCGCGCGCGTTCCGGCGTGATCTGGAAAGAGCGGGGTTGCAAAATCTCGATGAGGGAGGGTTGCGGGCGGTTCATAGCCAAAATCCTTTCGAAGGTTGCGACAAGCTGCCGATCAGACAAGTATTTCCTCCGGCGGTTCCCGGCCGGCGTAGCGACATTGGCAAGCGGAGATGGGGCTCGGGCGGACGACATCAAGAGGCGCCCGCGTTTTGCCAGAATGATGCCGACGGCGGCTGAGGAAAAAACATGGCGTAAAACGCTGCCTGATCGGCATTTAACCCCCTTTGCCGCCCGGCTATGATCGACGCAACTACCCTGAGTGGGCCCCGATGCGTTTGTCCACACCCCTTTTTTCCACCGGCGATCGATGCTGCAAAGAGGCTTGCGCGCCGTCGTACCCTGCGCACGGATGAGGCCGCGCTCGCATGGATGCGTTTGCTCTCGGCTGGCGCGACGGCATCTTGCTTTTGGTGGTGCTGGCTGCGATTTATCTGGCCGTGCTGGTGTTCAAGCTGATCCAGATCGGGCGGCCGCGATCCGAGCGGCCGCTGCCCCTCAACGCACCGCGCGCCGGGACCGAAAAAACGATGCCGCCGCGCTCGCCGCTTGTGGAACCGAAACTTGCCGAGACGGCCACGCCGCGAGTATCGGCGACGGTCGCGGCGTCGGCCTATGCCGAGGAGGCGGCGGCGCACGAAGCTTATGTCGTCCCGCCAGCGCCGACTTTCGAGTGGAACCCCGTGCTGGAGCGCGGCGGCGCGGCGCAGGCGGCTCCCGAAGCGCCTGCCGCCATGTCGGCAGAGTGGCCACGCGGCAGGGGGGACTTTGGCGAATCGCTCGCCGACCATCTCGCCCGCTCCGAGGTGGAAATGGAAGTGCAGCGCATGCGCGACGAGATCGCACGCATGCGTGCCGAGGTGGAGGAACTGCGCGCCGCGCGGCGGGTGTCGCCGCAATACGCCGAGGCGATGGAGCTCGTGCAGCGAGGACTCTCGGCGCAGCAAGTCGCGGATCGGCTGGGCATTTCGCTTGCCGAAGCCGAGCTCGTGCAGGCGCTGGCGCGCGGCGAGAGCAATTTTGACGAAGGAGACGGTCATGGCGGAGAGGGAGATGGCGCCAATGACGGATACGACGCATTCGGCCCCGGCGGCCGCCGCTGACGACGAAGCGCTGCGCAAGAAGCTGCTCGCGCGCATCGCGGTGGCGGGCGTGACCATCGTCGGCCTCCTCGGCGGGCTTGCGGTCTATGACGCGCTGAATCGTCCCGAGGCGCCGTCATTGCCAAAGATGGCGGCCGCGCCGGTCGAGGAAAAACTCGAGCCGAAGACCGAGGAAAGGCCGATCGAGGAGAAACCCTCCGAACCGCTGGCAGAGGAGAAGGCGGACGAGACCCTGGAGGGCGCTGCCACGCCCCAGGTGCCCGAGCGCACGGAAACGCCCCTCGCGCTGCCGGCGGCGGAGGAGAAGACGCCGAAAGCCGCCAAGCCGCTGACGCCACCGGCCACCGCCGTTGCCGCCGGCATCAAGCCGCCCGAGCGCGCCGCCGCTGCCATCAAGCCCGATGCGCGCCGCGAGCTCGCCCGCGTCATGCCAGAAGAGTCGCGTCCGGCGGCGCATGCGCACAGTCGGCCGCCGGCCCATGCGCCCGCTTCGCGGCCGCTTGGCCAGGCGGTCGAAGCGGCCAAGCGCTTCTTCGTGCAGGTTGGCGTCTTCAGCAACTATCATAACGCCGAGGAACTGGTGGCCCGACTGGCCGAGGCGGGCATACCGGCACGCATTGAGTCCCACGTCCAAATAGGGCCCTTCGCCTCGCGCGCCGAGGTTGCAGCGGCACGCGCGAAGCTAAAGGCCATGGGATTGGATGAAGGTCTGTTAGTGAGGAGATAACTATGAGCGCCATGAACATCGACACCCCCCATTCCGGCACGCTCGAGGTCGCGCCCGACCGGATCATCGAGTTTCCCCACGTGATGCCAGGCTTCGAAGACTGCCGGCGTTACACCCTGCTCTTGCCGGAAAGCAGTGGAACGCCGCGCTATTTCATCTTGCAGTCGCTCGACGATCCGGCGGTCGCCTTCAATATCGCCGATCCGGCCCTGTTCGGCTTCGATTACGAGATCGAACTTTCCGATGAGGAAAGCGCGGCGCTCGAACTGGCCGACCCCTCCGAGGCGGCGGTGGTCGTCATGCTCGTCAAGGAGGAGACGTCCGGCGGCGAGCTGCGCGCCAACCTGAAAGCGCCGCTGGTGATCAATACGCGCACGCGACGCGGCATCCAGCACGTCTTCGCCCGTCTCACCTATCAGGTCACCCTCAAGTCGCCGGAGTGAGCATGTCGCGCCAGTTCTTTCGCACCTCCGCTGCCCCCGCCGCCATCGGTACCTACTCGCAGGCCGTCAGGGCCGGCGATACCGTCTATCTGTC
>JBKBOI010000036.1:0-13426 GCA_046294935.1 Rhodocyclaceae bacterium | reverse complement strand
CGGCATTCGCAGGTGCCGTGATGATGGCCGCCGGTGCCGCGACCGGTTTCTCGTTGGCCATCCCCGGCGCCTTGCTGTTCGCCTGGGCGGTTGGACGTAATCTCGTCGCCTGGTGGCGTGCCTATGGTCGAAAACTCGGCGCTGGTGAAACGGCACCTCTGCTGATCGCGACCGTCGGCTTGCTGTTGCTCCTCGTCGCCGGCCTCGCGCATGGTGCCGGCTGGCTGGTGGCGCGGTCAGCGCTTGCCGCCTATGTCGCGCTCTTTCTGCTGCCGCTCGTCACCGGCGCACTCGCTCAGCTGCTGCCGGTCTGGCGGTTTCCGGGTGCGGATACGCCGGCACGGACAGCGATGCAGCGCCGCTTGATCGGCGCAGGTCGCCTCCGCGCGTTGCTGTTTTTCATTGCCGGCCTGGCGTTCCTGTTCGACGTGCCCTTTGCCGGCGTGCCGGCCGCGCTGGCGCTCGCCGACTTCGTCTTGCGCCTGATGGTCGCACTCTATAATCCGCGCCAGCCATGAACTCCATTGCGTCGACAGCGCCATGAAATACATCTCCACGCGCGGCCAAGCCGCGCCACAAGCCTTCTGCGACATCCTGTTGGGTGGCTTGAGCCCCGACGGTGGCCTTTATCTGCCCGAGAACTACCCGCCGGTCTCCCAGGCCGAGCTGGCCGAGTGGCGCGAGCTGCCTTATCCAGCGCTGGCGCTGAAGATCTTCCTGAAGTTCGTCGATGACATTCCCGCCTGCGATCTGAAGTCGATCGTCGACCGCACCTATACCGCGCGTATCTACAAGTACTGCCGTCCGGGGCGCGATGCGTCCGAGATCACGCCGCTCACGACGCTGGAGCCGGGCTTTCACCTATTGGAACTGTCGAATGGGCCGACGCTCGCCTTCAAGGACATGGCGATGCAATTGCTCGGCAATCTGTTCGAATACGTGCTCGAGAAGCGCGGCGAGACGATCAACATCCTCGGCGCGACCTCGGGCGACACTGGCTCGGCGGCCGAGTACGCGATGCGCGGCAAGAAGGGCATTCGCGTCTTCATGCTCTCGCCCTACGGCAAGATGTCGGCCTTCCAGCGCGCGCAGATGTATTCGCTGCAGGATCCGAACATCATCAACATCGCGATCCGCGGCATGTTCGACGACTGTCAGGACATCGTCAAGCGCGTCGCCAACGATGCCGATTTCAAGGCGCGCTACAAGATCGGCGCAGTGAATTCGATCAACTGGGCGCGCGTGATGGCGCAGATCGTCTATTACTTCAAGGGCTATTTCGCGGCCACGCGCAGCAATGACGAGGAAGTCGCCTTCGCCGTGCCGTCGGGCAATTTCGGCAACATCTGCGCTGGCCACATCGCTCGGATGATGGGCCTGCCGATCGCGCGCCTGGTGTTGGCCACCAACGAGAACGACGTGCTCGACGAGTTCTTCCGCACCGGCCGTTATCGGCCGCGCGGCACGGCCGATACCTTCGTCACTTCCAGCCCGTCGATGGACATCTCGAAGGCCTCGAACTTCGAACGCTTCGTCTTCGATCTGGTAGGGCGCGATCCGGCGGTGGTGCGCGACCTATGGAGCAAGGTGGAGGCGGGGGAGGGCTTCGATCTTTCCACCACGCCGTTCATGACCCGTCTGCCGGAATTTTGCTTCGTGTCCGGCAAGAGCGTGCATGCCGACCGCCTGGCGACGATCCACGCCATCTGGGAACGCTATCAGGTGATGATCGATCCGCATACTGCCGATGCGGTCAAGGTGGCCCGCGAACATCGTCTGTTGGGCGTGCCGATGGTGGTGCTGGAAACCGCGCAGCCGGTGAAGTTTGCCGATACGATCCGGGAAGCGCTTGGCAGGGAGCCAAGCCGTCCGCGGGAACTGGAAGGAATCGAGGATTTGCCGCAGCGCGTCATCGTGATGGATGCCGATGCGGTGGCCGTCAAGGCGCTGATCGAAAGCGTCTGCGCTACAGGTAAATGACGGCCGGGAAGACGGTCACGGCCAGCACCAGCACCAGCCATTCGAGATTGTGACGCGCCAGGAAACCGGTGAATATAGGAGTAGCGATGCCCGATTGGACGGTTTGCCACAATGGGTGCCAGAACGCACGCAAATCAGCACAATCCTCTTGACGTCGCGGCTGGATGTCCAGCTAGAATCGTCACGGCAATCGGCCATTCACTTGAGGAACATTCAACATGAACAAAGGGGATCTCGTCGAAGTCATCGCCAAAAACGCCGACATCAGCAAGGCGGTTGCCGCCAAGGCTTTGGATGCGATGATCGATGCCGTCGTCAAGTCCGTCGCCAAGGGCAATGCCGTGACGCTGGTGGGCTTCGGCACCTTCAAGGCCGCCAAGCGTGCCGCGCGTACCGGTGTCAATCCCAAGACGGGTGAGAAGCTGAAGATCGCCGCCACCACGGTGCCGCGTTTCACCGCGGGGGCCGGTTTCAAGGCCGCCGTCGCCGGCAAGAAGAAAGCCGCCAAGAAGTAATCGCGCGCGACAACCATGGAACGATCGCTGGGCACGGCATTGCCGTGCCCTTTCATTTGCGCCCGTGCATGTCGCGTCGATAGGACAGACCGGCTACGAAGGCCAAGAGTCCGCAGAGGAACAGCGTGGAACGGACATCGAAATAGGCGCTGACCAACCCTACCATCAGGCCGCCCAATGGCGCGATGCCGAGAAACGCCGTCGAGAAGATCGCCATCACCCGGCCGCGAAACTGTTCTTCGACTTCGAGCTGGATCGAGGTATTGCTGCCGGCGGCGGTGATCACGACGGCAAAGCCGAGCAGCATCAGTAACGGATAGGCCAGGCTGATCCTGGGCACCAAGGAGAAAGCCGCCAGCGCGATCCCCCCCGTCAGCGCTGCGCGGCCGATTAGCCGATCGAGGCCATCGCCAGCCCGTTTCCCGCCCCGCCAGGCCAGCCAGAATGCCGCGCAAAGCGAACCAGCGCCCGCACTGCTGATCAACAGGCCATAAGTGCGCGCATCGCCATGAAACAGATCGCGCGCATAGACCGGCATCATCACCACATAGGGCGTGACGAAGAAACTGAAACTGGCGACCAGCAACAGGGTGACGCGGATGCGCGGATGGCTCACGACATAGGCCAAGCCGGCGCGCAGCGCCTCGCCGGGCGATTGGCGCAGTGGTGGGTGGCTGGCAGGCAACCGGATGACCGCCAGCGCGGCGAGTACCGCCAGATAGGACAGCGCATTGAGCAGGAAGCAGGCGGCTTCGCCGGCGCTGGCGACGACCAGCCCGGCAAGCGCTGGACCGACGAAGCGGGATCCATTCATCAAAAAGGAATTGAGGCCGATTGCGTTCGGCAGCGCACGCTTGTCCGGCGCCATCTGCGCGACGAAGGCCTGGCGCGCCGGCAGATCGACCGCATTGATGCAGCCCAGCGTGAAGGCCAGCACGAGGAGCAGGGGCGGCGTGATCATCCGGGTCGCGGTAAGCCAGGCGAGCAGCAGCGCCTGCAGCAGGGCGAGAAACTGAGTCAGCAGCAACAGGCGGCGCCGGTCGAGGCGGTCGTTCCAGACGCCGGCGGGGATGGCAAACAAGAGGATCGGAATCTGGCTGGCGAAACCAACCAGACCGAGCATGATGGTCGAGTCGGTGAGCCGGTAGGCAAGCCAGGTCATCGCGATGTGCTGCATCCAGGTACCGATCAGCGAGACCAGCTGGCCGACGAAGAACAGCCGGAAATTGCGGGAGCGAAAGGCGGGAAAACGAGAGACGAGCACTTGCATGCCGCGATGCTACGGGAAGTCGGCGTCGCTGGTCACGCTAGAATTCAACCTGTTCACCGGCCAATCCATTCCATCATGACCGTCCGTACCCGTTTCGCTCCCAGCCCGACCGGCTATCTGCACATCGGCGGTGCGCGCACCGCGCTGTTCGCCTGGGCTTACGCCCGCCACCATGGCGGACAGTTCATCCTGCGCATCGAGGATACCGATCGCGAACGCTCGACGCCGGAGGCCGTCCAGGCGATCCTCGACGGCATGCGCTGGCTGCGGCTCATCCCTGACGAGGGGCCGTTCTTCCAGACGCACAGGATGGATCGCTACAAGGAAGTGATCCGGCAGATGCTCGCCGCCGGCACGGCCTACTACTGCTACATGAGCAAGGAAGAGCTCGATGCCTTGCGCGCCGAGCAGGAGGCGCGCCATGAAAAACCTCGCTATGACGGCCGCTGGCGCCCCGAGCCGGGCAAGACTCTGCCGCCGCCGCCTGCCGGAGTGCAGCCGGTGGTGCGTTTCCGGAATCCGGTGGAAGGCGTGGTCGCTTGGGACGATCTGGTCAAAGGGCGTATCGAGATCAGCAATGCCGAGCTCGACGACTTCATCATCGCGCGCGCCGATGGCACGCCCACCTACAATTTCTGCGTCGTCGTCGATGATTGGGACATGCGCATCACGCACGTGATCCGCGGCGACGATCACGTCAACAATACGCCGCGTCAGATCAACCTCTTGAAAGCGCTGGGTGCGCCATTGCCCAAATATGGTCACCTCTCGATGATCCTCGGCCCCGATGGCACCAAGCTGTCGAAACGCCATGGCGCAGTCTCGGTGATGCAGTACGACGATGACGGCTACTTGCCTGAAGCGGTGCTGAATTATCTCGCCCGGCTGGGCTGGTCTCATGGCGACGACGAGATCTTCAGCATGGAGCAGTTCGTGCAGTGGTTCGATCTCGACCACATCACGTCGTCCGCTGCGCAGTTCAACACCGAAAAGCTCAACTGGCTGAACGCCCACTACATCAAGCACTGCGACGATGCCCGGCTCGGGCAGGAAATCCGTCGGCGCCTGGCGCGCGAGGGCGTGACCGAGACGGCCTTGCCTGAACCCGAAGCGATTGCGGCGCTCTACAAGGATCGGGTGCAGAATCTGAACGAGCTGGCCGACGCGGCGCATCCGTTCTATGTCGCACCACACCCGCCGGCGGAACTGGCGACGCAGCATCTGACCGAGGCGGCCCTGGCGGCCCTGCGCGATCTGCGCTGCCGTCTCGCGGTCGCCGAGTTTTCACCGGAAGCGCTGGCGAAGGCGTTGAAAGAGACGCTCGCCGCCACCGGGCTCAAGATGCCACAGGTGGCGATTCCGCTGCGCGTCGTGCTGCTCGGCCAGACGCAAAGCCCGTCCATCGACCGCGTGCTCGCGGTGATGGGGCGGGACGAGGTCTTGAAGCGGCTCGACGGCGTGCTGGGTTAGTCGCGCACCAGCGTGCCATTCTCGATACGCACGCGCTCGCCGATCTGCCAGCCAGGCATCGTGTCCATCATCACCGTGCGCATTGTGCCATCGTTCATGCGCACGATGACTTCGTAGCGCGTCGTCTTGCGCTGCGATTTCTCGATCTGGTGACCGGCATAGGCGCCACCCGCCGCGCCGGCCACGGTAGCCAGCTTCTTGCCGGTGCCGCCGCCGATCTGGTGGCCAAGGATCGCGCCGACTACTCCGCCGGCCACCGCGCCCAGGCCGGTCGCTTCGCCTGGCTGGGTGATTTCGCGGATGTTTTCGACCACGCCACAATCGTGGCAGACTGGTGGGGCGGATGGCGCAGGGGGCGCGACGACGGGCGCCACTGGCGCTTGGGCGATTTCGGTCGGCGCCGGCTTTGCTGAGGGTTTAGGCGCGGGTTTCGGCGCAGCCTTGACGACTGGTTTCGGGGTGCTTGGCTCCGTGCTCGCTGTCCTGGCCGGTTCGGGTGCTGGCGTCGCAGCCGGCTTTTGTTCGGTTGCTGGCGCCGCAGCGATGATTGGAGCACTGGCGGCGGCCGGGGTCTCGCTGGAAGTGGCCTTGCCGCTGGGTAGCCAGCCATTGATCGCGGCGATGCCGAATAGCGAGAAGGCGGTGACGGAAATGGCCGCGATGGCGATGAGCGGGTGCAAGCCGGGTTTGGTCGGGGTGGGCGTGATCGGGGTGGTCATGTTTGCCTCCTCATGTGTCGTCGAACATGACAAGCTTAACGCCGTCATGGCACGGCGGTGGGACGGTTGTAATGGACGGTTACATTTCGCGGCGCTGGCCTGCCGGGGTGCCTTTCCAGGGAAAGCGCGCCGGATCGACTGCCGCGGCGAGCTCGTGGCCGATCGGCAAAGGCTCACCGAGTATCTGGCTGGCGATGAGTTCCGCCATCAGCGGCGCCCAGACGAAGCCGCGTGCACCAAAGCCGCTGGCGACGAAAAGCCCTGGCAGCCGGGGCCATTCGACATGCGCGAGCGGCCGCGGCTCGCACGTAGGCATGGGCAGGGCGCCGACCAGCGGCAGTTTGTCCGGCGAGACGGGGCGCAAGCCGACACGGCCGGCGAGATTTCCCGCCGCGAAGCGTGCGCTCCAGCCGGGAAGCATCGCTTCCAGACGGGCGAGGTTCGCCGCGTGCTCTTCTTCGGTGGGAGCAAGCTCGCGGCTGCGTTTGAAGCTGGCGCCCAGGCTGGCGATGCCTTCGTACGGCGGGGCGAGATAGCCTTCGCGGCAGATCACGCTGCGTGGCGCCGCCGGTAGCCGATCGGCGGGCAGATGTGTCGTCTGGCCACGGAAACAGAGGATCGGCAGATGGGCGGCCTGGGGCAGGGTCGGGATGCCATGCGCATGGGCGAGGATGACTGTCGCACCTTCCCAGAGCGGCTTGCCGGCAGCGTCGAGAAGTTGCCAGCCGTCGGCCGTTTCGGCCATTGCCGCCACGGTCGTGTCGAGGCGAAGGCTGAGGCGTGGCCCGGCGTGCGCCAGAAGGGCCACGGCCAGCGAGGCCGGCGCAACCCAGCCGGCGCGGGGGAACCACCAGCCCGGTCCGGCAAGCGCGGCGCCGACGATGCTTTTCGCTGCCTCTGCGTCGAAAAACTGCGCGAAATCGTCTGGAAGCCCTTGTTCGGTGACGATGGCGGCTTGTTTTTCCGCATGCACCGCATCGCGTGCGATCTGGAATACCCCACATCGTCCGTGTGCCACGGCATGACCGGCAGCCACGAGATCATCGAGGCGGCGCAGCGCATAGAGAAACGCGACCTGGTTGAGCCGCGAAAGCCGTGTGGCATCGACGGCCAGCGCGGGCAGCAGGATGGCCTGGTGGTTCCCGGAAGTCTCGGCGGCGATGCGTTCGCGCCGTTCGAACAACGCGACTTCGCAGCCGCGCGCCGCGAGCCGCTCGGCGCAGGCGAGTCCCGCGATGCCCGCGCCGATCACGGCGATCCGTCGCCCGCTGAAACTCGGCGCTGGCAAGACGGCACCCCCCGTGTATCGGCCGACCAGCATCTCGCGCTTGGCGCCGAAGCCGGGCCGCCGCTCGACAGCGAAGCCGGCCGCGGCGAGGTTGCGCCGCACTTCGCCGGCGACGGTCCAGGTGGCCAGCGTCGCATTGGGTTTGGCTAGCCAGGCGAGCCCCTCGCAGACCTCGGCCGACCACATTTCGGGGTTTTTCGCCGGCGAGAAGCCGTCGAGGTAGAACGCATCGAACTGACCGGCGATGTCGTGCAACACATGCCGCGCGTCACCCAAGACCAGCGTCAATGTGACGGCGCCGCCTTCGAAGTGAAGCCGGTGAAAGCCGGGAATCAGGCTGGGCCAGTGTAGGCGCAACTGCGCCGCGAGCGGCGCGAGCCCGGGAAGGTTTTCGTGCAGCCGTGCCAGATCGGCGCTGCGAAACGGATGCAGTTCGATGGCGAAGTAGTGCAGCCGGGCCGGTCGCCGGGGATCATCGCGCCATGCCTGCCAGGTGACGAGGAAATTGAGCCCGAGGCCGAAACCCGTTTCGAGGATGGCAAAATGCGACCGGCCGCGCCAGCGGGGATCGCCACCGAGCAGGCCGTTGCCGGAGAGGAACACATGGCGGGCCTGATCGAGCCCGCCGCTGGCGCTGTGATAGACGTCGCCAAACGAGGCGGAGAAGGGCGTGCCATTCCCGTCGAACGTCAGCTCGGCGGGAATGATCGGCGAAAGTCTCACTCAGGACGCATCTGGGGAAAGAGGATCACGTCGCGGATCGACGGGCTGTCGGTCAATAGCATCACCAGCCGATCGATGCCGACGCCGCAGCCGGCAGTGGGAGGAAGCCCATATTCGAGCGCGCGGATGTAATCGGCGTCGTAATACATCGCCTCCTCGTCGCCGGCGCGCCGAGCCTTTGCCTGTTCGAGGAAGCGTGCCGCCTGGTCCTCTGGATCATTCAATTCCGAGAAGCCATTGGCGATCTCGCGGCCGGCGATGTAGAGCTCGAAGCGCTCGGTCACGTCCGGGTTGGCGTCGGAGCGGCGCGCCAAGGGCGAGACCTCCGTGGGGTAATCGATGATGTAAGTGGGATCCCATAGCTCGGCTTCGGTGGTCTCCTCGAAGAGCTGCATCTGCAAGGTGCCAAGACCCGCGTTGGGCTTGATCTCGACGCCGAGGTCGGTGAGCTTGTGCCTGAGCCAGCCGGCATCATCGAGCATCGTCAGGCTGTATCCCGGATGGTAGGCATGGATCGCCTCGACGATGGTCATGCGACGGAAAGGTTTGGAGAGATCCAGCGTGCGGCCCTGATAGTCGAACACCTCCACGCCCAGCGCCTCGCGCGCCGCATGGCGGATCAGCCCTTCGGTGAAATCCATCAGAGTCTGGTAGTCGGCATAGGCTTCGTAAAACTCCATCATCGTGAATTCCGGGTTGTGGCGCGGACTCAAGCCTTCGTTACGGAAATTGCGGTTGATTTCGAATACCTTCTCGAAGCCGCCGACGACCAGACGCTTGAGATACAGCTCGGGGGCGATGCGCAAAAACAGATCCATGTCGAGCGCATTGTGGTGCGTGACGAACGGCTTCGCCGCCGCGCCGCCGGGGATCGGATGCATCATCGGCGTCTCGACTTCGAGGAAGCCGTGGTGCACCATGTAGTTGCGGATCGACTGGATCATCCGGCTCCTGGCGACGAAGGTGAAGCGAGTGGCCTCGTTGGTGATCAGATCCAGATAGCGCTGGCGATATTTCTGCTCGACGTCGGCAAGCCCATGGAATTTTTCTGGCAGCGGACGCAGGGCTTTGGCCAGCAGGCGGATTTCCGTGCATTGCACGGTGAGTTCCCCGGTCTTGGTCTTCATCAGCGTGCCGCTGCCGCCGACGATGTCGCCCAGGTCCCATTTCTTGAAATCCTCATAGGCCGCTTCGCCGACGTTGTCCTTCGTGACGTAGAGCTGGATGCGGCCGGAGAGGTCCTGCACGGTGAGGAAGCTCGCCTTGCCCATCACGCGCTTCAACATGATGCGACCGGCGACGGAGACGCTGATCGGCGTGGCTTCCAGCTCTTCTTTGGTTTTCTCGCCGTAAAGCTCGTCGAGCCGCTCGGCGGTGTTCTGGCGGCGGAAGTCGTTGGGATAGGCGCGACCGGTGGCACGCCAGGTTTTCAGCTTCTCGCGGCGTTCGGCGATGATGTGGTTCTCGTCGGCGATGGGGGTTTGGGAAATGTCGGTCATGATGGGTTTTCAGTAGAAACGATGAACTTCGAAGCCGAGGGCGAGCGCGGCGTCGGCCTGGATGCGGTCTGCAGTGGCGAAGGCGGTGGCACCGCATGCACGCGCGGCGGCGAGGTGCAAGGCATCGAGTGCCCGCAAGGCAACAGCGGGAACGATGGCGATCAGGTCACGTGCCGAGGCATAGTCTCCCAGCGAAAGAGGTTGAATCTTCCAAGCTGCATCGCGCACATGGTCATCGAAGGCCGCGAGCGCGCGCTGCTCCAATACCGCATCGATCTGGCCAGCGCGTTTGCGACGCGCCAGCAGGCAGCGGAATTCGACCAGCGTCAGGATCGCCGTCGTCGGCACGCCTTGCCGTTCCACCCAGTCGAGCACTTCGAGCGACCTGGGTTCGCGCACATAGCATTTCGCAAGGGCGCTGGTATCGATATACGCGGTCACCAGCGATCTTCCCGATCTTCGGCGAGCACGACTTCGCTGGGAATGGTCTGCATCGGCTGGCTGGCCAGGAAATCGCGCAATGCGGCAAGGCCAGGCTTGTGGGGGCGTATCGGCAATATGCGGGCGATCGGCTCGCCGCGCCGTGTGACGATCACCTCGTCGGTGTCGGCAAATAGCCGCTCAGGGTGGGACAAGCCTTCGCGGGCCTCGCGGATGGTGATGGTGCGCATCCTCTATCTCCTTGTGTCACAATTTTTCGTATTGTGTCACAACGGTTGCCTCCCGGAGGCTCCGACTTTCCGCGACGGTCATACCCCCTGCTTCAGGCTGGCTTCGATGAAGGCATCGAGATCGCCATCGAGCACCTTCTGCGTGTTGGAAATTTCGACACCGGTGCGCAAGTCCTTGATGCGCGACTGATCCAGCACGTAGGAGCGGATCTGGTGACCCCAGCCGACATCGGTCTTCTGCGCCTCGAGCTTGTCGGCTTCTTCGCGGCGCTTCTTCATTTCCAGCTCGTAGAGGCGGGATTTGAGCATCGCCATCGCCTCGGCGCGGTTTTTGTGCTGAGAGCGGTCGTTCTGGCACTGGACGACGATGCCGGTCGGGATGTGCGTGATGCGCACCGCCGAGTCCGTCTTGTTGATGTGCTGCCCCCCGGCGCCGGAGGCGCGGAAGGTGTCGATACGCAGATCGGCGGGGTTGATTTCGACTTCGATCGAATCGTCGATTTCCGGATAGACGTAGATGCTCGCGAAGCTGGTGTGACGGCCACCGGAGGAGTCGAACGGCGATTTCCTGACCAGGCGATGCACGCCGGTTTCGGTGCGCAAGAAGCCATAGGCGTAGTCGCCCTCGACCTTGAGCGTCGCGCTGCGGATGCCGGCGACATCGCCGTCGGTCTGTTCGAGGATTTCGGTCTTGAAGCCTTTTTTCTCGCAATACTTCAGATACTGGCGCAACAGCATGCTGGCCCAGTCACAGGCTTCCGTGCCGCCAGCGCCCGCCTGGATGTCGATGAAGCAGTTGTTCGGGTCGGCCGGGTTGTTGAACATGCGGCGGAATTCGAGCTCGGCGATCTTGCTCTCGATGCCAGTGAGATCGGCTTCGACGGCGGCAAGTGTTTCTTCGTCGTTTTCCGCCTTGGCCATCTCGATCAGCTCGCGCGCATCACGCAATGAATTCTTCACGCCTTCCAGCGTGAGCACGACGGCTTCGAGGGATTTCTTTTCCTTGCCCAGGGCCTGGGCGCGTTCGGCATCGTTCCAGATGCCTGGGTCTTCCATCAATCGCTGGATTTCGGCGAGTTTCTCTGATTTCGCGTCGAAGTCAAAGATACCTCCGCAGTTGGTCGCCGCGGGCGTCACAGTCGGCGATGCGGTTGATCAAGCTGTTGATGCGTTCGGCTTCCATGTGCGTTTCCATTACTCAAAGTCCAATTATACGGCGCTCAGTGGATTTCCCGGGTTTCGAGGAAGGTGACATCGGGGTGACGCTCCATCGTCATCTGCAGGTTGACGCGGTTGGGTGCGAGATAGACGTAGTCGCCGGCGCCATCCGTCGCGATGTTGGCCGGCGCCTTGTCGATCAGCGCCTTGAGCGCGAGCTCGCTGCCACGTAGCCAGCGCGCGGTGGCGATATTCACCGGCTCGAAGACGCAATCGACGCCATATTCGTGTTCCAGACGGTGGGCGACGACGTCGAATTGCAGCAGGCCCACCGCACCGAGGATCAGGTCATTCGAGTCGAGCGGCTTGAACAATTGCGTCGCGCCTTCCTCGGCGAGCTGTTGCAAGCCTTTTTGCAGTTGCTTGATCTTCATCGGGTTTTTGATCTGCGCGCGGCGGAAGTGCTCGGGCGCGAAGCAGGGGATGCCGGTGAATTTGAGGTCCTCGCCCTCGGTGAAGCTGTCGCCGAGCACCACCGTGCCGTGGTTCGGTATGCCGATGATGTCGCCGGGCCAGGCTTCGTCCGTGGTATTGCGGTCCTGCGCCATGAAGGTGATCGCGTTATTCACTGCCAGCGTCTTGCCCGTCGAGGACTGCTTGAGCTTCAGCCCGCGCGTGTAATGGCCCGAACAAACGCGGACGAAGGCGATGCGGTCGCGGTGCTTCGGGTCCATGTTGGCCTGGATCTTGAAGACGAAGCCGGTGAATTTCGGCTCCATCGGCTCGACCGGGCGCTCTTCGCCGCTGCGCAGGGCGGGCCGATGCCGAGGCGGCGGCGCCAGATCGACGAGCGCGTCGAGGAGCGCTTGCACGCCGAAGTTGTTGATCGCCGAACCGAAGAACACCGGCGTCTGCCGGCCGGCCAGATAGGCTTCTTTGTCGAAGGGATGCGAGGCGCCCTTCACCAATTCGACTTCGGCGCGCAGTTCTGCGAGCTGATAGCCGAGCAGTGCATCGAGCTCGGGGTTGTCGAGCCCTTCGATGATGCGCGCGGTGCCTTTCTCCGCCTGCGGGTCGAAGAAATACACGCAATCGTCGTAAAGGTCATAGACGCCGCGAAAGCTTTTGCCCATGCCGATCGGCCAGGTCATCGGCGCGCATTGGATCTTCAGCACGTCCTCGATCTCGTCGAGCAGGTCTACGGCTGCGCGGCCTTCGCGGTCGAGTTTGTTGATGAAGGTGAGGATCGGTGTCGCGCGCAGGCGGCAGACGTTCAGGAGCTTGATCGTCTGCGCCTCGACGCCATTGACCGAGTCGATCACCATCACCGCGGAATCGACGGCGGTCAGCGTGCGGTAGGTGTCCTCGGAAAAATCCTCGTGGCCTGGCGTATCCAGCAGGTTGATCATGTGCTCGCGATAGGGAAACTGCATCACCGAGCTGGTCACCGAAATGCCGCGCTGCTTTTCGAGTTCCATCCAGTCGGAGGTCGCATGGCGCGCCGCCTTCCTGGCGCGCACTTCGCCGGCCACCTGGATCGCGCCGCCGAACCAGAGGAGCTTCTCGGTCAGCGTGGTCTTGCCTGCATCCGGGTGGGAAATGATGGCGAAGGTGCGCCGGCGGGCGATTTCGTGGGCGAGTCTGGACATGTCGGAGAATGGAAAAACGTGGATTATAAAAGTCGGCGCTGGTGGAGCGGCACGGTGTGCCGCTTATGCGATCCGTTCGGCCGCATGGCGCGCCAGCATCCATTCCTCGTTGGTCGGCAGGACGAGCACGATCACCGGGCTGGCCGGTGTGCTGATGCGCTCGGTATGGGCGGCGTTGGCCACGGCGTCGAGTTCCACGCCCAACCAGCCCAGTCGCCGGCAGACCTGCTCACGCACCGGCGCAGCGTGTTCGCCGATGCCGCCGGTGAAGACCAGCGCGTCGAGGCCGCCCAGCGCGGCGGCGAGCGAGCCGATCTCGCGCACGATGCGGTAGCAGAACAGCTCGACGGCTTCCCTTGCTTCGGGCCGGTCGGAGGCGAGCAGCACGCGCATGTCGGAGGAGATGCCCGAGACGCCCAGCAGGCCGGATTCCTCGTAGAGCAGCCGGGTGAGCGCCTGCAAATCCATGCCGGCGTAATCCATC
>JBKBOI010000035.1:0-13660 GCA_046294935.1 Rhodocyclaceae bacterium | reverse complement strand
ATGTCGCCTTGCATCACCGCTGGCAGGTTGCCGGCCTCGCGCGCCTTCACGAAGGCCATCCTTGCTTCTTCAGCGCGGCCCGCCGCTTCGAGCGCGAGCCCCAAGCCATACCACCAGCGGCCTTCATCGGGGCGCAGGCGCAGCGCAGCCTGATAGTGCTGCGCGGCTTCGGCGTGGTGCCGACGCTTCTGCAGCAGGAAAGCATGCAAGGCATGGAAATCGGCGTCGTTCGCTGCGTGCGCGGCGTGCTTTTCCAAGGTCTGCAGGGCGGCTTCGACGGCGCCTTCCTCATACTGGAGCCGCGCCAGGAGCATTGCCCAGCCGGTGCGCGTCGGCTCGAGCTCCAAGCCCGCCTGGGCAACCCGTTTCACCTCTTCCCACTGCCGGCCATTGGCCAACACCGCGAGCAGCGCCTGGCGCGCCTTGGCATGGTGCGGATCGAGCTCCAGGGCCCGACGCAGCGCGGGCAATGCCGCCGCGGGGTCGCCCTGGCTCGCCGCCTGCATGCCCTTGCGATATTCCGTTTCGGCGCGCTCGCGCGTTGGCGGAGTTTTTGGCTGCTTGTCGATCCGCGCTTCACCAGTGTCCGGTGCGGTGGCTTTGGCCTCGACCGGTTCGGCCGCGGGCGCGGCCTGTCGGGCTTTCTCGCCGATCGATGCTGGCGATGGCGGGGCAATGGTCTTCGCCGTGGGCGCCGAAACGGGCGCTTGCGGTTTCTCGGCCAGCGCTGGCTTTGCATTCGCGGCCGGCGGCGGCGTGGAGTGCGGTGTCGGCGCCGTCGCCACGGCTGCGGCTGCCAGTGCGGGTGGCGGCGAGAAAGCTGGCTCAGCGGCGACCGGAGGAGATTCAGCCGGGGCCGCAGGTAGGTCGGCAGGGGCTGGAGCTGGCTGGGATGCCGCGGTCTTCTCGGTGGGCGTGACGGCGGGTGGGACGGTCTGGCTGGTGATGAACCAGACCGCCACCGCACCGACGATCAGACCGATGGCGAGCAGCATCCACGGTTGCGCCCTGCGCCGGGGTTCGGGCGGCAGTGCGCGCAGGCCGGATGGCAAGCCGGCCCGCTCCTGGCTGCTGGCCTGGCGCGCGTCGAGATCACGCAACATCTGGTTGATGATGCTCATCAAACTTTCCTCCGTCACCAGACCCACCAGGGTTTGTCACGCGCGCCTTCGGTATCGCGCGCCGCGGCCTCGATGTGCCGCGGCATGACTTGCAGCCGCCCTTCACCAAAAGCCGCCAGCATGGCCTTGTTGGCCAGGATGTTGATGAGCCGTGGCGTGCCGCCGGAGCGATGATAGAGCGCCCGGAGCGCGCGCGGCGTAAACAGCGGCTCGCCCCGATGGCCGGCCGTCGCCAGGCGCTGCTCGACGTATTGCTTCACTTCCTCGACATCGAGATGCTGCAGGCGGTATGAGAAGGCGATGCGCTGGCGGATCTGGCGTGCCGAATGCCGCGCCAGCATATCGTCCAGTTCCGGCTGGCCGAACAGCACGATATGCAGCAACTTGCGTTTCTCGGTTTCGAGATTGGACAGCAGGCGCAGGCTCTCCAGCGTCAGGCGCGGCATCGTTTGCGCCTCGTCGATGCACAGCACTACCTTGCGCCCGACAGCGGCGAGATCGAGCAGCCGCTGGTTGATGCGCTTGACGAGCCGCACGATGTCCAGGACGTTCTCGCCCACCTGCAGCTCATCGGCGATTTCGAGCAACAGCTCGCGAGGATCCATCTGCGGATAAGGTATGTAGGCCGCCTGCCAGTCGGCATCCAGCTCGTTGAGCAGGCTGCGGCACAACAGGGTTTTGCCAGTGCCGACCTCGCCGACCACCTTGATGAAGCCCTCCCCGCTGGCCAGCGCGAAATGTAGCAGGTTCATGCCTTCGCGGTAGCTGCGGCTTTGATAGGCAAACTCGGTATCCGGGGTGATCCCGAACGGTGGCTGTTTCAGACCGAAGTGGGCAAGGTATGCGCTCACCGCACCGGCACGTTCAGTGAAGGCAGATCGAGCGCGCGCAGCCGTTCGCCGCTTTGCCGCAGATCCTCTGCCCAGGCGCGATCGTCCTTGATGATCGTCGGCTTCAAGAGAATCACCAGCTCACGTTTTTCCAAGCTGCCGTCGCGTTGGCCGAGCAGCACCCCGGCGGGTGATGAAACGGTGCCCGGCAGGCCATTGCGATTGCTCGTCTGGCTTTGCATCATCAACCCACCGATCGCCACGATGTTGCCGTCCTGCACGCGCACGATGCTGTCGGTCTCATTCACGTTCGATGTGGCGAGCGGCAGCCGAAACTGGCCGAGCGCGCCGAGATCGATGGTCTTTTCTCTCTCTGCCACGGTGCTAATCGCCGGATGGATATGGAGGATGATCATGCCTGCTTCGTCGATTTGCGGCGTCACGTCCAGTGAGATGCCGGAAAAATACGGCTGCAGCGTCAGATTCGGCGTCGATGTCGTTCCTGCCGCTGTGCTGGTGGTGGTGGAGGTGACGTTGGTGACGAACAGCTCGTCGGTGCCGACTTTGAGCACGGCCTTCTGGTTGTTGAGCGTCGCGATGCGCGGACTGGACAACACCGAAACCTGGCCCTGGGTTTCCAGAAAGCTTAGCAACGCCGCGAAATTGGCGGTCTGGAAGGCCAGACCGACGAAGCCGTTGCCGAGCGCCGTCGCTGCCAGGGAGCCGGCCACTCCGGGCAAGGCCGTGACGTTGCCATTGGTGAGACTGCTGCCACTGCCAGTGGAGCCAAGGGTAACCGCCCCTGGCTGCAGCACACCCAGGCTCGCCCTGTGGTTTACGCCATGAAAGGAAGCCCAGTTGATGCCATTCTGGAAGCGCTCCGAGAGTCGCACTTCGAGGATCTTGGCTTCGAGCATCACCTGCCGTTCGACCATCACCTGCGTTGCCTTCAGGTATTGCTCGACGGCGCGCAGCTCGGCGGGATATGCGCGCACGACGACGACGCCGGAGAGGCCATTGACCACCACGCTGCGGCCTTCGCCGCTGACGATGGTGGCTAGCGAGGTTTGCAGCTCGCGCCAGAAATCGCTGTCGGTATTGGTTTCTACGCGACTCGTCAGTCTGCCGGTCGTCTGCGGGCCGCCAGCGATGGTCTGCGCTGGCGTCGCGGCCGTCCCCGTCGAAGGCTGCGTCGCCCCATTCGCGGCAATCGAGCTCGCGGTGACGCTCAGTTCGGTCGCCCCCTGGCGCCGGCTGGCCAGATAGTTCACCCGGAAGATCCGCGTCTGCAAGGTGTTGGGGTGGATGAAAATGCGATTGCCCTCGATCGTGAATTCATAGCCATAGAGCTCGCGGATCGCTTCGAGCGCCTCCCTGACCGTCACGTCCTTCAGATCGATGGTGATCGAGCCGGTGACCTCCGGCCCGACCAGCATGTTGTAGCGTGTGCCGCTGACGATGGCCATGAATACCTGTGCCGCCGGCGCATTCACGAGGGAAAGATCGAAACGCGGCTCGGCCTGCTCCGCTTTCGGCAACTCGACGATCAAAGGCGGCAGCAGGGCTTTTTCAGCGCTTTCCGCCGACTTGCGCTGGCTTGCGGCCTGCAGCAATTCGTCATTGATTCGTTCGCGCACCAGATCGGGCCATACAGGCGACGATCCGCATGCTGCCAGCGACACCGATATGGCAATCGGCCAGCCGGTTTGCAGGATGGATCGTTTCATCTTTTCCCCTTCACAGCTTTCTTTTCGATGCCGGGCGTCAAATACAGGGTCTCGACACCTTGCGGCCCCCGCAGGACGACGAAGCTCTCACCGATGCGGATCAGACGCGCCTCACCAATCTTGCCACCCAGCTCGACCAGGGTGCCATTGATCAGCGCCGCGGGCTTGCCTGCCTTGCGCCGGATGATCGACTGCAAGCCGCTCGTGGCCTCTGGCGCCATTGCCCCGGCCGTCGCGGCGGTGTCCGGCACGAATGGCGGGCGGGTCGGATCGGCACCTTGTGCATGCGCCGAGATGCAGACGCAACATGACAACCAGGCGAGTATCAGACGACGAGCCATCGTGGATCCAGACTCAAGGAGTAAACCGTCAAGGTCAGCTCGCTGACCGGATATCGCCGCACGGCCAGGCTGATCTTGCCGCGCAACAGTTTTTGAGGACTGGCATCGAGTTCGGCGACATAGGCGAGCAGATCCTGATAACTGCCAGCCAGCTTGATTTCGATGCCGTGCTGATAGAGATTCTCTTCCACAGGAGTGGCGCCTTTCGAGGTCGTCGGCATCTCGACGAGCGGGCGAGGCGGCAATGTCTTCATGCCCAAAAGCTGAAGGCCACGATGGCGGGCCAGCAATTTTTGCAATAGTTCCGGCATCTGGTCGGGTGCGATCAAGGTATTGCCATAGCCGGCGATCTCGTGCCCGGTGAGATCGAGCTCCTTTTGCAAGGCTTGCAAAGCGGCGCGGTTCGCCGCGTCAGGATCCTGGCTACGTGCCGTGAGCGTTGCCACTTGCTCCAAGAGACGGTTTCGTTCCTCCTGCTGCTGGGCGAGCCGGTTCTGCAATTGTTTTTGCTGTAGCCGGGCCGGCTCGATCCACAGGCTGTATCCGCCGATCAGCATAGTCGCTGCCACCGTTATGGCGATCATGATCCTTTCACGTGGCCGCAAAGCGGAAAAGCGCATGCTCAAGCTTTGCCAACGCGCCTGTAGAGCACTCATTTCCCTCATCCCCGCCCCCCATCGGCAGCCGAAGTGCTCTCGCGCTTGACCGGCACCAGCGTGAACTCATGAAAGGGCGGCAGCCTGGGCACCGCAACAGGAGCGCCGGCCACCGGCTCGTCCTTGCCCTCGACGATGTTCAGCGCCGCGAATGCCTGGCCGCGCATGACCGGCTCACGATTCAGGCGCCGGATGTATTCACCCAGTAAAGCAGGGTCTGTGGTGCGGCCGCGGATTTCCATGCTGCCGTTCGCCGCATCCCAATCGAAACCGGTGATCCAGACCCCCGGCATGGCCAGGTTGGCCAGCCCGCGCAGGAGATCGGCATACGATGGCGTCACGGCCCCCAGCCGCTGTCGTAGGGTTTGCAGCACGACGTCGCGCATTTCGGCCAGCCGACGTGCGGCGGCCAGTTCCCGTTCCAGATGGACATCGGGTTTTTGCTCGGCGGCGCGTTGGCCGAGGATCTGGACTTGCGCCTGCAGCTCCTTCAACTGCGCCTCGCCAGCCTGCACACGCGCGTTCAGCTCTGGCAATCCGCTGCGCGCCAGCCACCCCGCACCGATGATGATGAGCAGCAACAATACGGCGCCGAGCATGACGTTGGCAAGCGAGAGCCAGTCGCGTTTCTTGCGTAGGGCGGGATCGTAGAGGTTGATCTGTCCGGCCATTTCACGTCCTCAATGCGGCACCAAGCGCAAGCCAGGCATCGGCTTGCGCCGCCACATCATCCAGGTGGGAAACGGAAGAAAGATCCATCACCTCGGCGAGACTCGCGCTCGCCACCTGCAACGATAGATTGCTGCGCAGGTAATCGACGAAAGCCGATGGTTGCCACATCGGCCCGACCAGCAGACGCGCGACATTGATCGCGCCGTAATTTCGCTCGAAGCCGTCGAGCGTGCGCTGGATGTCGAGCAGGACGCGCTCGTAGTGTGCTTCGGCTTGGGCCCCGGCAAGCTCCGCGGCGCCGATGTCGATGTGGCGCGTCATGTACAGCTCGCCACGATAGGTGATGACGAGCCGTCCTCCCTGGCGATCGAGGAACAGCAAAGCCAGTCCGCGGTTGGCCTCCTCGAACGAGGCTGCCAGATTGCGCAGCGCCAGTTCGGGAATGTCGATCGCGGCAAGCTCGACTCTCGCTTCCTGGAATTGCCAGATGAGGGGCTGGAGCACATCGTGGCTGGCGAGCACGACCCAGGCTTGGGCTGGCCGGTTGCCCACCGGTGGAATGTCGAGCAGATCGATGCCGGCGCGTTCGACGGGAAATTCGACCATCTCCTTCACCCGCCAGCGTAGCGCCTCGCGCAGCTCGTCGCGCGACATGTTTGAGGCATTGGCAGGCAATTCCATCTGCAGTAACTGATACTGACCTTCTTCGAGCAGTGTGACGCATTGCCGGCGGCCGAGACGGTGTGCGCTCTTCAAGCGCTTGAGGATATCGGTGATGCTGCCTTCGCGCGCATAGCTTTCGCAGATGCGTACCACGGGCCTGCCACCGCTGCGTTCGATCTGTGCAATAGTTACGCGTGCGGTGCCGAAGGTCACCGCCACCCATCCACCGGCGCTCGATTTGCCTCCAACCAATCCCAATACCATATCCAGGCCCAGCATACCGTGAATCCGGATTGTAGCGATTCTGGCAGGGCGGCAATGGCCGGATGAGAGGCAAAAAATCTGGCCAGTTGGCAACGGCGTGCCGTCTAGCCAGCCGATTCTCGCTATTTGAACTGGATGATCGGCTGGTCGACCGAAAGGCTTTCTCCCGGCTTGGCGAGCCAGGCATCGACGATGCAGTCGCGCTCGGCTTTCAGGACGTTTTCCATCTTCATTGCCTCGATTTTCGCCAATACCTCGCCCGCCTTGACTTCCTGACCGGGGACGGCGGTGATCTGGGTAAGCAGTCCCGGCATCGGCGAAAGCAGATAGCGTGACGAGTCGGGTGGCGCCTTTTTCGGCATCAGCATCATGAGATGGGCGACACGGGCCGTCATGACCATGATGTCGGCCTGTTTGCCCCAGTGGAACAGTCGATACTTCAGTCCGCGCCGTTCGACCTGCATGCAAAAAGGCTCGCCATCGAACGTGCCACGGTAGATCGGCTGGCCGAATCGCCATGCGCTGCGCAGAGCGTGCCTCTCGCCGCCCAGCCGGATGTCCCAGCCGCCCGGCACCGAAGTGAGAGACACCTCGTAATCACTGCCTCCTTCGAAACGCACGACGAACTCCGATCCCGGCTGATATTCGTGGCCCGGCATCTGGCCGCTGATGCGGGCATTGCGTTCCTCGTATTGGCGGTGCACCGCCGCGGCAACCGCCACCAGCAAGGCGGGATCATCGTGCGGCACCATCGAGGCATCGAAACCCTTGGGATACGACTCATTGATCAGGCCGGTATCGAAATTGCCGGTGACGAAGCGCGGATGCTGCATCAGCGCGGCCTGGAAGGAGATGTTCGAGGCCACGCCGCGGATCACGAAGGCATTGAGCGCATCGCGCATCTTCGCGATGGCCGAATCGCGTGTCGGCGCATGCGTGATGAGCTTGGCGATCATCGAATCGTAGAACATCGAAATCTCACCGCCTTCATAGACGCCGGTATCGACCCGCACGCCATTGCCTTCTTCGGGCGGAATGAACTTCACCAGCCGGCCCGTCGAAGGCAGGAAACCACGGAACGGATCCTCGGCGTTGATACGGCATTCGAGTGCCCAGCCGTCGAGTTTGACGTCCTCCTGGCGGAAAGGCAGTTTCTCGCCGGCAGCGATGCGGATCATCCACTCGACGAGGTCGAGACCGGTGATCATCTCGGTGACCGGGTGCTCGACCTGCAGCCGCGTGTTCATCTCGAGGAAATAAAAACTCTTGTCCTTGCCATTGACGACGAACTCGACGGTGCCCGCCGACTGGTAATTCACCGCCTTCGCCAACGCCACCGCCTGTTCGCCCATCGCCCGGCGCGTTTCCGGATCGAGAAAGGGCGAAGGCGCCTCCTCGATCACTTTCTGGTGGCGGCGCTGGATCGAGCATTCGCGCTCGTAAAGATGGACGACGTTGCCATACGCATCGCCGAGCACCTGGATTTCGATGTGGCGGGGATCTTCGATGTATTTTTCGATGAAAACGCGATCATCACCGAAGGCGCTCGATGCCTCGCTCCGGCAGGAGCCGAAACCCTCGCGCACCTCCTGGTCGTTCCAGGCCACGCGCAGGCCCTTGCCACCACCGCCGCTGGAAGCTTTGATCATCACGGGATAGCCGAGCCGACGGGCGATTTCGATTGCCTGCTGCAAAGTGGCGACCGCCGCGTTGTGGCCAGGGATGGTATTCACCTTGGCCGCAAGCGCCAGCTTCTTCGATTCGATCTTGTCGCCCATCTTCGCCACGGATTCGTGCTTCGGGCCGATGAAGACGATGCCGGCTTCCTCCAGCCGACGCGAGAACTCGGCATTCTCGGAGAGAAAGCCGTAGCCCGGATGCAGGCCTTCGGCACCCGTTTCTTTGCAGGCGGCGATGATCGCGTCCATCACCAGATAGGAATCTTTCGCTGGCGCTGGGCCGATACACACCGCTTCGTCGGCCATGTCGACATGCAGGGAATCCTTGTCGGCCTCGGAATACACCGCGACGGTCTCGATGCCCATTTTGCGGCAGGTCTTGATGACACGGCAGGCGATCTCACCGCGGTTGGCGATCAATATCTTCTTGAACATGTCCGTCTCTTCCGAATGCTCAAAGTGGAATATTCCCATGCTTGCGCCAAGGATTCTCGATCTTCTTGTTGCGGAGCATGACGAGGGAACGGCAGATGCGCCTCCTGGTTTCATGCGGCTGGATGACGTCATCGATGAAGCCTCGCGCCCCGGCGACGAAGGGGTTGGCGAACTTGGCCTTGTATTCGGCCTCGCGCGCCGCGACCTTGACCGGATCGTTCTTTTCCTCGCGGAAGATGATCTCGACCGCCCCCTTCGGCCCCATCACCGCGATCTCGGCGGAAGGCCAGGCGAAATTGACATCGCCCCGCAAATGCTTGCTGGCCATCACGTCGTAGGCGCCACCATAGGCCTTCCTCGTGATCACGGTGATCTTCGGCACCGTGCATTCGGCATAGGCATAGAGGAGCTTCGCGCCATGCTTGATGATGCCGCCATACTCCTGCGCCGTGCCCGGCATGAAACCCGGCACGTCGACGAAGGTGATGATCGGGATGTTGAAGGCATCGCAGAATCGCACGAAGCGGGCTGCCTTGATCGAGCTCTTGATGTCCAGGCAACCGGCCAGCACCGTCGGCTGGTTGGCGACGATGCCGACGGTCGAGCCTTCCATGCGCGCGAAGCCAATGACGATGTTTCTGGCGTGATCCGGTTGCAGTTCGAAGAAGTCGCCCTCGTCGACGACTTTGACGATCAGTTCCTTGATGTCGTACGGTTTGTTCGGGTTGTCCGGCACCAGCGTATCGAGGCTTGGGTCGATGCGGTCGGCCGGATCGAGCGTCGGCCAAATCGGTGGTTTCTCGCGGTTGTTGAGCGGCAGATAGTTGAAAAAGCTGCGCAGCAGGATCAGCGCCTCGACGTCATTCTCGCAGGCCAGATCGGCCACGCCGGATTTCGTCGTGTGCGTCGCCGCGCCACCGAGCTCTTCCGCCGTCACCTCCTCGTGCGTCACGGTTTTCACGACTTCCGGGCCGGTGACGAACATGTAGGAGGTATCCTTGACCATGAAGATGAAATCGGTCATCGCCGGCGAATACACGGCACCTCCGGCGCAAGGGCCCATGATCAGCGAGATCTGCGGGATCACGCCGGATGCCATGACGTTTCTCTGGAATACCTCGGCATAACCGCCGAGCGCCGCCACACCTTCCTGGATGCGCGCGCCGCCGGAGTCGTTGAGCCCGATCACCGGGCAGCCGACCTGCATCGCCTTGTCCATGATCTTGCAGATTTTCTCGGCATGTGCTTCGGAGAGGGCGCCGCCAAACACCGTGAAGTCCTGCGAAAAGACGAACACCATGCGGCCGTGAATCGTGCCATAGCCTGTCACCACGCCGTCCGAGGGAATCTTCGTCGCCTCCATGCCGAAATCGGTGCAGCGATGCTCCTTGAACATGTCCCACTCTTCGAAGGTGCCATCGTCGAGCAAGAGTTCGATGCGCTCGCGCGCGGTGAGCTTGCCCTTGGCATGCTGGGCATCGATGCGCTTTCGCCCCCCGCCCAGCCGCGCCAGAACGCGTTTTCTTTCCAGTTCCTGGATGATGTCGTGCATGAATTTCTCCTAGAAATACCGACTCAGCAGACTCAACAGCCTTTGTGCCGCCACCGTCGGGGTCGTCTCTCCCGTCTCGACGGCGCGCGTCAGCTCGGGTAGTGACGAGCGCACGGCCGGATGCTCGCGAAAACGCTGGCGCAACCCAGCGTCGATCAACTGCCACATCCACTCGCGCGCCTGATGACGACGCTTTTCCGCCAGCTCGCCGGAAGCCGTCATGATCTGGCGATATTCCTGCAGTACCTCCCACACCGCTTCGATGCCGGTGCCCTGCAGAGCGCTGATCTGTAAGACCCTTGCTCGCCAGTGCCGTGAGAGAGGATGCAACAGTGCCAGCGCCGAGCGCATTTGCATCGTGGCACGTTCCGCGGCAGCCGCGTCGAGATCAGCCTTGTTGTAAATGATCAAATCGGCGAGTTCGACGATGCCCTTCTTGATCGCCTGC
The DNA here is from genome assembly GCA_046294935.1 of Rhodocyclaceae bacterium. Taxonomy (GTDB): domain Bacteria; phylum Pseudomonadota; class Gammaproteobacteria; order Burkholderiales; family Rhodocyclaceae; genus Sulfuricystis. The sequence goes on along the minus strand of JBKBOI010000035.1, from coordinate 3,272 downwards.
AGTTCGTCGCCGGCGTTCGGCAATTGCAAGAGCACGAACACGTCGGTCATGCCGGCGACCACGGTCTCGGATTGTCCCACCCCTACGGTTTCGACGATCACCACGTCGAAGCCGGCCGCTTCACACAGCAGCATGGCTTCCCGCGTTTTCTCGGCCACGCCGCCGAGCTCTCCGGACGCGGGCGAGGGGCGAATGAAGGCCGATTCGGATTGGCTCAAACGCTCCATGCGCGTCTTGTCGCCGAGAATCGAGCCGCCCGATACGGATGACGAAGGATCGATGGCCAGCACGGCCACTTTCAGCCCTCGATCGATCAGATGCAGGCCGAAGGCTTCGATGAAAGTCGACTTGCCGGCGCCTGGCACGCCGGTGATGCCGATGCGCAAGGACCGGCCGGCATGCGGCAACAGCGCATCGAGAACGGTCAAGGCACGCTGCCGATGATCCGGACGTTTCGATTCGATCAGCGTGATGGCCTTGGCGAGCGCGCGGCGATTGCCCGCCAGCACGCCGGTGATGAGATCGCGATCGGCGGCATCGGGCACCGAGGGATCAGACAATCTCGAAACTCCGTCCGTCCGGCAAGCGATAACGCTCGAAATCGCGCCGGTCGATGGTCATGATGCGCGTCACCCCCGTATCGACGGCAAGCCAGTAGAGCGAGGCATCGGCGAAATCCATTTCCGTCTTGTCCGGCTCGGTATAGCGCTGCATCCAGGTCACCATGTCGCTCAAGTGACCAGGATCGAAGGGATAAACGATGACACCGCCGAGCTCCACCCACTTGAGCAGCTCGAAGCGCCGCGGCGGAGCAAGCAAATAGCTCGCCTCGACGATGCAAGGCCAGGTCGTGAGCAGCCGGCAGCCCAGCGCGGCGAAGGTGGCGAGCTTTCCCTCGACCTCGGCGCGATGCGCATCGGTCGGCGAGAAGCTCGCCACCATCGGCCCGGCGTCAAGCAGAATGTTTTGCACGCAACCTGTCCTTTACCTTGGCCGAGACGTTTTCCGAATCGAAAGTCGTCGGCTCGCAGACCCGGTAGGCGGCCGGATCACGCACCTGCTGCAACAGTTCGTAGGGATTTTTCATGCCCAATGCACGCTCCAGCGCATCTTTGACGAACTCGGACTTGGTGATCCCCAGCCGCCTTGCCTCCTGATCGAGCCGGGATTCGAGAATGGGGTCGAGACGAACGGAAAGCGCCATGATCGATTCTCCTTTCAGTCGAGGCGTCATACTGTATTACAGAATGACGAAACCGGCAAGGATTCCTCATCCGCTTGAAGAGTGACCGGCACGAATCGCGCGCAGCACTTCGTGCGCGCACTGTGGGATCGGCGTGCCGGGTCCGAAAATGCCTTTCACCCCCGTGGCGTAGAGCGCCTCGTAGTCCTGCGCCGGAATCACGCCGCCGACGAAGACGGCGATGTCTTCCGCGCCCTGCGCCTTCAGGGCGGCGATGAGTTGCGGCACCAGGGTCTTGTGTCCGGCAGCGAGCGTCGATACGCCGACCGCATGGACATCGTTCTCGATCGCCTGACGCGCCGCTTCCTCGGGCGTCTGGAACAGCGGGCCGATATCGACGTCGAAGCCGAGATCCGCGAAAGCGGTGGCCACGACCTTGGCACCACGGTCATGACCGTCCTGACCCAGCTTGGCGATCATGATGCGCGGTCGGCGCCCTTCGGCGGCGGCGAATTCCTCGACCTCTTCGCGCACCTCGTCGAGGCCGGGCACATCGCCGAAAGCCCCCGCATAGACGCCGGAAACGACCTGATGCGTGGCACGGTGGCGCCCCCAGACCCTTTCCAACGCAGCCGAAATCTCGCCGACCGTCGCCCGAAGGCGCGCTGCCACGATCGACAATTCGAGCAGGTTGCCCGTGCCTGACCGGGCCGCCTCGGTGAGGGCATCGAGCGCGGCTTGAACCTTCGCCTGGTCGCGGCTGGCGCGAACTTGCTCGAGCCGCGCGATCTGAGCCTCGCGCACCGCATGGTTGTCGATTTCGAGGATCTCGACCGGCGCCTCTTTTTCCAGCCGGTATTTATTGACGCCGACGATGACGTCCTGCCCAGAGTCGATGCGCGCCTGCTTTTCCGCCGCACACTTTTCGATCTGCAGCTTGGCCCAGCCCGTCTCGACGGCGTGGGTCATGCCGCCCATCGCCTCGACCTCTTCGATGATGCGCCACGCCTCGTCGGCCATCTCCTGAGTGAGCCGCTCCATCATGTAGCTGCCGCCCCAGGGATCGATCACGTTCGTGATGTGCGTCTCTTCCTGGATCAGGATCTGCGTGTTGCGGGCAATGCGCGCCGAGAATTCGGTCGGCAAGGCGATGGCCTCGTCGAAGGCATTGGTGTGCAAAGACTGGGTGCCGCCGAACACGGCCGCCATCGCCTCGATCGTCGTGCGCACGATGTTGTTGTAGGGGTCCTGCTCGGTGAGGCTCCAGCCCGAGGTCTGGCAATGGGTGCGCAGCATCAGCGATTTCGGATTCTTGGCACCGAAATCCTTCATGATGCGCCACCACAGCAGCCGCGCGGCCCTAAGCTTCGCGATCTCCAGATAGAAGTTCATGCCAATGCCGAAGAAGAACGACAGGCGCCCGGCGAAGGCATCGACATCGAGGCCGCGCTTCATCGCAGTGCGAACGTATTCCATGCCATCGGCCAGCGTGAAGGCCAGCTCGAGCGCCTGTGTCGCCCCGGCCTCCTGGATGTGATAGCCGGAGATCGAGATCGAGTTGAACTTCGGCATCTTCTCTGCCGTGTAGGCGATGATGTCGGCGATGATGCGCATCGACGGCTCGGGCGGATAGATGTAGGTATTCCGCACCATGAACTCTTTGAGGATGTCGTTTTGGATCGTGCCCGAGAGCTTGTCCTGACTGACGCCCTGCTCCTCGGCGGCGACGACGTAGCCGGCCAAGATGGGCAGCACCGCGCCATTCATGGTCATCGACACGGAGACCTTGTCGAGCGGGATACCGTCGAAGAGGATCTTCATGTCTTCGACCGAATCGATCGCCACTCCCGCCTTGCCGACATCGCCGACCACGCGCGGATGATCGGAGTCGTAACCCCGATGGGTGGCGAGATCGAAGGCCACCGAAACGCCCTGCGCGCCAGCGGCCAATGCCTTGCGGTAAAAGGCATTCGATTCCTCGGCGGTGGAAAAGCCGGCGTATTGGCGGATCGTCCAGGGCTTGACGGCATACATCGTCGCCTGCGGGCCGCGCAGGAAGGGCTCGAAGCCGGGCAAGGTATCGGCGAAA
>JBKBOI010000034.1:0-13677 GCA_046294935.1 Rhodocyclaceae bacterium | reverse complement strand
AAGCCGAGCGCTTTGAGCACGCGCACGGCTTCGGCAGTGATTTCCGGCCCGATGCCATCACCGGGCAATACGAGGATCTTCATTGAGATTCCTATCGAACGCGCGGGTTATTTGACGGCCCTCTGGATCGCCTCGCCACCTTTTTCGATGTCCTTGCCGATCCCCTGAACGGTGTTGCATCCCGCAAGGAACGCGACCAGGACGAACAGACCTAGCAGTTTCTTCATGATCGACTCCCAAAAAAAGAAATTATTGCATAGCATGGCCGTGGCCCGCAGGATGGGCCATGGATTCCAATGGCGCAATGTCGTCTGCGCTGCCTCGGCCTCAATGGATTCCGGGACGATAGTGACTCAGGGCTTCGGGCAGCCAGCGTTCGATTTCCTTGATGCGTGTTTCGTCGGCCGGGTGTGTCGAGAGAAATTCCGGCGGTTTGGCCTTGCCCCTGGATTGCGCCGCCATGCGCTGCCATAGCGCCAGCGCTGCGCGCGGGTCGTATCCTGCCTTTGCCATGTAGATCAACCCCATGCGGTCGGCTTCGGCTTCATGCAGCCGCGAATAGGGCAGCAGGAAACCGACGGCCGCTCCCGCCCCCAGCAATCCGGCATAGAGCTCGCGACGCGACGAATCGCGGGTTGCCATCACGGTCGCGGCCGTCAGGCCGGCGACCACCATCTCCTGGCTGAGACGCTCACCGCCATGACGCGCGATCGCATGGGCGACCTCGTGCGCGATCACGGCCGCGAGGCTGGCATCGTCCGGCGTCAAGGGCAACAAACCGGTATAGACCGCCACCTTGCCGCCGGGCAGACAGAAGGCATTGACCGTCTTGTCGTCGTCGATCACCCTGAATTCCCATTGGTAATCGGTCCGGCCGGTCGCGGTGGCGATGCGCCGGCCAATGCGTTGCACCCGTTCATTGATGATCGGATCGGCGTTCTGTTTTTCCTTTGCCAGGATTTCCCTGAAGCTCGTCAGCCCCATCTGGCGCTCCTGTCGCTCTGAAACCATCAGCAATTGCGAGCGCCCGGTGACCGGCACGGTACTGCAACCTGCCAAAAACAATGATGTCGCGATGGCAGCGGCCAAGATTCGATTTTTCGTCCCCATGATTGCCTCAACGCGTTGCCAGTGATCGCGCTGACAGGCCGCGCCAGATCAGCAGCCAGCCACAAGCAGCGAACAGCGCCGCGAGCGTATAAGTGAGCTCCGGGCCAAGGCCGTCCCATGCCTGACCACTGATCAGCCCGCCCACCATGCCGCCGGCGCCGAACGAAATACTGCCATAAACGCCCTGGACGCGGGCCTGCTGGCCGGGTTCGAACCAGCGGATCAGCACCGCCATCGCGGCGGCATGATAGGCGCCGAAGGTGGCACCGTGGAGCAATTGGGCAAACAGGAGCAGCGCCGGGAAATCTGCCGCCCAACCGATCAGCAGGAATCGCAATACCGCGAGCGCGAAGCTTGCCAGCAGTATGGCGCGTAGGGAGACACGGCGCATCAGGCGCGGCATGTTCATGAAGACGACGATTTCGGCGATCACGCCAAGCGACCAGAACATCCCGACCGCCATCTTGTCATAGCCGTGCGCGACGAGATGGATCGAATAAAAGACGTAGAGCGGGCCGTGCGACACGGACATGAAGAAGCATGCCGCCAGCAACGCAAGCACGGCAGGGTGGCGCAATCGCGCACCGATCGGGGGTGCCGTATTGCTAGCGCCGAGTTTCGTTTCCTCGAGCGTCAGCGCGCTGGCCAACACACTGGCGAGAATCGCCAAACAGGCCCAGAGGATCGCAGTGATCGGCAGATGATCGAGCATCGTCCCCAAGCCGAGCACACTGACGATGAAGCCGATCGACCCCCATGAACGAATGCTGCCATAACGTTCGGTTGCGCCTCTGAGCCGGTCCAGGGTCATCGCCTCGACGAGCGGCAAGGCTGCGCTCCAGAAGAACCAGACCAGCGCAGTGGCCGCGAACAGCACCCCCCAGTCGCGGGAGAGGAAAAAACCGCAAAAGCCAAGCAGCGCACCGAGCGCAGCGAGCTTGACGATGGCAGCGCGCCGGCCGAGATGATCGGCCAGCCAGCCCCAGAGATTGGGCGCCACGAGCCGCATCACCTGTGGCACGGACATCAGCACGCCGATCTCCCAGGCCGACAGGCCGGTAGCCTGGAGATACAGCGTGAAATAGGGCGCGAACGCTCCGACGAAGGCGAAATAGAAGAAATACCAGACAGCCAGCCGCGCGCGTTGCCTGCCGTCGGGATCGGGCGGCTGACGGTTCGTCGCCTGGATCAAGCGCAGTGTTTCTGGCCGATGCGGTATGCCATCAGCAATTGGTAGATTTCGTCCTTGAGTTTGACGCGCGCTCGCTTCATGTCCTCGATGGTGAAATCAGCCACCGGCATGTCGTGTTCCTCGAGGTCCTCGACCTTGCCCGTCAGTCGGTCGTAACGCGCACAAAGAGCGGCGAAGAAGCCATTCTCGGCCTTCAGCGTATCGATGGCGTCGCGCAGTTCGGGGAATTCGGTGTAGAGATCGTGATGATCGACGTGCATGACTGTTTCTTCCCTGTCTGTATGTCGGTTGGAAATCGAACGGATTCTATCAGGCCGGGTTCAGCCGGGTAGGCGGCGCCTGGCCGGGAATCGCGGCCGTCGGGCAGCGCACATCGGCGCACTGGGCACGATGGAGCAGTGCCGCATCCATCAGCACCAATGCGAGCATCGCCTCGATGATCGGTGTCGCGCGAATGCCGACGCAGGGGTCATGACGACCTTCGGTGGCGACCATCACGGGCCGGCCGTCGATGTCGATCGAGCGGCGCGGAATGCGAATGCTCGAAGTCGGCTTGATGGCGATCGAGACGCGAATATCCTGCCCCGAGGAGATGCCGCCGAGGATGCCGCCGGCGTGATTGGAAAGGAAACCCTCAGGGGTGAGCTCGTCGCCATGCTCGCTGCCACGCTGGGCGACGCACGCGAAACCGGCGCCGATCTCGACGCCCTTGACGGCATTGATGCCCATCATCGCATAGGCGATCTCGGCATCGAGCCGACCATAGACCGGATTGCCCCAGCCAGGCGGCACCGCGGTGGCGACTACCTCACAACGCGCGCCCACCGAATCCCCCGCCTTGCGCAGCTCGTCCATGAAGGCTTCGAGCTCGGGGACGATCGCGGCATTCGGGGCGAAGAAAGGATTGCGGTCGATCTCGGATGCATCGACGAACGGGATCGCGATCGGGCCGAGCTGACTCATCCAGCCGCGGATCGTGACGCCGTAACGCTCGCGCAGCCACTTCTTGGCGATCGCTCCGGCGGCGACGCGCGCCGCCGTCTCGCGCGCCGAAGCGCGCCCGCCGCCGCGGTAGTCGCGGATGGCGTATTTCTGCCAGTAGGTGTAGTCGGCGTGGCCGGGACGAAAAGTCTTGGCGATCTCGCCATAGTCCTTGCTGCGCTGATCGAGATTGCGGATCAACAGGGCGATCGGCGTGCCGGTCGTCCTGCCCTCGAATACTCCGGATAGGATTTCCACCTCATCGGCTTCGCGGCGCTGCGTGACATGACGCGAGGTGCCGGGCTTGCGGCGATCCAGCTCGGCCTGGATGTCGGCGGCTGAAAGTTCCAGCCCCGGCGGACAGCCATCGACGACGCAACCGATGGCAGGGCCATGCGATTCGCCGAACGAAGTGACGGAAAACAGCGTGCCGAAGGTGTTGCCGGGCATCAGGAATCAGGAATCAGGAATCAGGAATCAGATATCTCGCCGCGTGCAGCTTAGCCGCAGCGTTCGAGCAGCGACTTCTTGCCGGGCTTGCCACGCCACTCGTCGGCATCCGGCAACGGCGCCTTGCGCTCGACGATCGGCGGCCACTCTTTGGCCAACTCGGCATTCAAGGCGATGAACTCGCGCTGATCCTCCGGCACGTCGTCTTCGGCGAAGATCGCTTCGGCGGGACATTCCGGCACGCACAAGGTGCAATCGATACACTCGTCCGGATCGATGACGAGGAAATTCGGTCCTTCGCGGAAACAGTCGACGGGGCAGACATCCACACAATCGGTGTATTTGCACTTGATGCAGTTCTCGGTCACCACATAGGTCATCGCTCATCTCCTCGAATTTTCAGTCAGTATAGCCAAGCGGTGCCGTGTTGGCAGCGCCGAGTTTCATCACCGATCGACGTAGGGGTTCTTCGTGCTCTTGAACTGGATGCGCAATGGCGTCCCCTGCAGCTTGAACGCTTCGACGAAGGCATGTTCGAGATAGCGCACGTAAGCCGGCGGCACGTGTTCGAGCGCGTTGCCATGGATGACGACGACGGGCGGATTGCTGCCACCTTGGTGGGCGTAGCGCAGTTTGGGACGCACGTTGCCATGGCGTGGCGGCGCCTGCTTTTGCACCGCATCGAGCAGGACACGGGTCAGCTTCGGCGTCGGCAGCTTGGCCATCGCGGCGGCGTAAGCCTTGTCGACCGACTGCAATACGCCCGCCACGCCCTGCCCCTGGAGCGCCGAGATGTAATGCACGCGCGCGAAGCCGAGGAAGCCCAGCTTGCGCTGGATGTCCTGCTTGATCTGCTCGCGGCGGTAAGCGTCGACTGCGTCCCATTTATTCACAGCCAGCACGAGAGCCTTGCCCGCCTCGATGCAGAAGCCGGCGATGTGCGCGTCCTGGTCGGAAATGTCCTGGCTCGCATCGACCATCAGCACCACGACATTGGCGGCTTCGATGGCTTGCAGGGTCTTGATGACGGAGAATTTCTCGACCGCCTCGAACACTTTACCCCTGCGGCGCAGACCTGCCGTGTCGATCAGCGTGTAGCGCTTGCCGTTTTTCTCGAAGGGCGTCGCGATCGCATCGCGCGTCGTGCCCGGCAAGTCATAGGCGATCATGCGCTCCTCGCCGAGCAGGGTGTTGACCAGCGTGCTCTTGCCGACGTTGGGCCGGCCGACGATGGCCACGCGCGGCCCCTCCTCCTTTTCCGCGGCCTCTTCCGTCTCCTCGGAAAAACCGGCCAGCACCAGCTCGAGCAGCTCACGCACCCCCTCGCCATGCGCGGCGGAGATGACGTAGGGCTCGCCGCAGCCGAGCTCGAAGAACTCCGCCGCGACGACATCGCGGCTCATGCCTTCGGCCTTGTTGACCACCAGATACAGCGGCTTGCCCAGACGGCGCAGCCGCTCGGCGATCACCTCGTCCTGCGGCGTCGGCCCCGTGCGCACATCGACGAGGAACAGGAGCGCATCGGCTTGCGCGATCGCCGCTTCGGCCTGGCGCGCCATTTCATGGACGATGCCTTCCTTCGCCTGGGGCTCGAAACCGCCGGTATCGATGACGAGGAAAGGCCGCGAGCCGAGCCGGCCATGACCATAATGCCGATCGCGCGTCAGCCCCGGCTGATCGGCCACCAACGCCGCCCGCGACTTGGTCAGGCGGTTGAACAGCGTAGACTTGCCGACATTCGGGCGGCCGACGAGCGCCAGGGTAGGGAGCATCTACTCGACAGACAGCGCATGCACCGCGCCGTTTTTCGTTTGCACGACGAAGGCACCGCCTCGGCCATTCAATCGCTGCGGCGCCGCGACGAGAGGCGAACCGTCGGTGGCCAGCCGGCCGATGAAACTGCCATCTTCTTCGGCCAGCACATGCACATAACCCTCGAAATCACCGGCCACGATCTTGCGGCCCAAGACCAGCGGACGCCCGAGGGCGCGCAGGCGCAGTCCGTCCTGCTTCCAGAGCGTGGCACCGCCGTTACGATCGAAGGCATGCACTACCCCTTTCTCGTCGGCGACGAAGATGGCGCGATTGCCGATGTCGAGTCCGGCCAGCGACGAAATGTCGCGAGCCCACAACTGCCGGCCATCGTCGCGGTCGAAACAGGCCAGGCGCCCTTGATAGGCGATCGCACACACCATGACGGCATCGACGATTGGATCGCTGGCGACATCGGCGATGCGCTCTAGCTCGGTGGTGCCGCGCGGCAGCGCCACCGTCGCTTCCCAAAGCGCCGCGCCATTGACGCGTGAAATGGCCGCCAACTTGCCGCCGGGGAAACCGGCATAGACGGCCTTGTCGGTCAGCACGATACCCGCATGGGAGCGCAGCACCAAAGCCGGCGTCGGGCGCTGATAGACCCAGCGCCGCTTGCCATCGGCCGCGGCGAACGCATGGATGCGCGCATCGCTGCTACGCACGACGACGAGATCATCCGCCAGTGCTGGTCGGGCGAGGATTTCCGAACTGGCCCGCGCCTGCCAGGCCAGCCGGCCATCCTGCGCACGAAAGGCGAGCACCTCGCCTTTCGGAGTGCCGACCACCACCAGCTCGCCACTGGCGCCCACGCCGCCGGAGAGTACCTTGCCTGTCTCGATGCGCCAAATCTCCCGGCCATTGTCGAAGCGCGCCAGCGTGCCGTCGCGCGAGGCGGCATAGACGCTGTCGCCGACCACGGCCGGCGTGTGCACATACTCCCCCGACCTGCCGACGTTTGCCTGCCACAGGCGGGCGATCTCGGCTCGCGGCACGATGGCGGGCAGCGGCGCAGGCTTGACCTTGGGCGCCGACTTGCTGAAAGGATTGATTGCATCGACGGCATCGCCGATCGTCGCACAGCCCGCCAGCATCAGGGTCGCGGCGGACAACAGTCGCGCCGCCCATCTCATGATGTCGCTCCAGCCGTGTCGCGCTTGTCTTTCAGGATGTCGAGATACGGGCCGGGCGGCAACCCTTCCGCCTTGCGGTCGGCTTCCAACGCCTTGATCGCTTCCTCAAAGGCAGCACGGGCCTCCGCCGTCTTTCCCTGGGCAGCGAGAATATCGCCGCGCACCTCGAGGAAGCGCGGCATCAAATTCGGCGTTGGCGGCACGGCAAGGAGTTTCAGCGCTTCATCGTAAGATTTCTCTTCGGCCAGCACGATCGCCTGGCGCAGACGGGCGAGATCGCGCGTGGCCTGATCCGTCGCATGCTCCGCCGCCCAGCCATACTGGGCCCCGGCCGATTTCAGATCCCCCGTCTCGGCCAGCACCTTGCCAGCGACCATCGCCGCCATGCCGGCATACGCAGTGCCCGCATGCTTGTCGACCAGTTCGCCGGCCAGCAGGCGCACCCGCTTGACATCCTGCTGCATCAGGGCTTGCTGCAAGCTGCCGAAAAGCTGGGCGGCTTGTGCGGCTTCGTTGCGCTGCCACCATTGCCAGGCTTGCCAGCCGACCACGGCCAAGGCAAATGCGACCGCCAACGTGGTGATCAGCGTGCCATGCATCTTCCACCAGGTTTTCAGCTCTTCAATCTGTTCCTGTTCTTCGAGATCGTAAGTCGCCATGATTCAATCCTCGTCGAATTCCACGTCCGCGCCGTAGAGCCACTCGCTCACGACATCGGCCAACCGATCGAGCGGAATGCGCTGCTGTTCCATTTCGACGCGCAGCGGCTTCATCGTCACCTCGTTTTTTTCCGCTTCGTCATCGCCGATGATCAGCGCCAATTGCGCACCCGAGGCATCGGCCCGCTTCATCTGCGATTTGAAGCTGCCGCCACCCATGTGGGTGATCACCGCGCAGCCGATGTCGCGCAAGATTTCCGCCGCGCGGAATGCCAGCCGTTGCGCGGCCATGCCCTGATGCACCACATAGACATCGGGCGCCGGCGCTTCCGGCAGGCCGCCCTGGGATTCGAGCAGCGCCATCAGGCGTTCGATGCCCAGCGCGAAACCACAGGCCGGCGCCGGCTTGCCGCCGAGCTGCGCGATCAGCCCGTCATACCGGCCGCCGGCGCAGACCGTACCCTGCGCGCCAAGCTGGTCGGTCACCCACTCGAACACGGTCAGATTGTAATAGTCGAGCCCGCGCACCAGTCGCGGATTGATGCGATAGGGAATGCCGGCATCTTGCAGCAGTCGCTGCACGCCTTCGAAATGTTTCAGCGAGGCTTCGCCGAGATAGCCAATGAGCTGCGGCGCCGCCTCGACGATCTCCTGCAGGGCAGGATTCTTGGTATCGAGGATGCGCAAGGGATTCGTATGCAGGCGGCGCTTGCCATCCTCGTCGAGCCGGTCGATGTGCCTTTCCAGATAGGCGATCAGGTCGCTGCGATGCTTCGCGCGCTCCTCCGGCTGGCCGAGCGAGTTGATCTCGAGCCGGATGCCTTCGAGGCCCAGGTCATCCCACAGCCGGGCGCACATGAGGATCTGCTCGGCGTCGATGTCCGGGCCTGAGAGCCCCAGCGCCTCGACGCCGACCTGATGGAACTGACGATAACGCCCTTTCTGCGGCCGCTCGTGACGGAACATCGGCCCCATGTACCACAGCCGCTTCGGCCCGTCGTAGAGCAGGTTGTGCTGCAGCACGGCGCGCACGCAGGAGGCGGTACCCTCCGGCCGCAGCGTCAGCGACTCACCGTTGAGACTGTCGATGAAGGAATACATCTCCTTTTCGACGATGTCGGTCACCGCGCCGATCGCGCGCGCGAACAGTGGGGTCGGCTCGACCAACGGCATGCGGATCGGCCGGTAACCATAGGAGAACAGCCAGTCGCGCACGGTTTCCTCGAAGACTTCCCAGCGCTCGGATTCGGGCGGCAGGATGTCGTTCATGCCGCGGATGGCTTGCAATGTCGGACTCATGAATGCTGTGGATATTTCTTCTCGACGTAGGCGTCGATGAGATTGCGGAATTCTGCGGCGATGCGTTCGCCGCGCAAGGTGGCGATGCGCTCGCCGTCGGCATAGACGGGCGCTACCGGCGCCTCGCCGGTGCCGGGCAGCGAGATGCCGAGATTGGCGTGCTTGCTCTCGCCGGGGCCATTGACGACGCACCCCATCACCGCCACGGTCATCTCTTCGACGCCGCGGTACTTGTGCCGCCACTCGGGCATCTTCGCGCGCACGTAGGTTTGAATGTCCTGCGCCAGTTCCTGGAAGAAGTGGCTGGTGGTGCGGCCACAGCCCGGACAGGCGACGACCATCGGCACGAAGGCTCTGAGGCCCATCGTCTGCAGAATCTCCTGCGCGACGACGACCTCCTTGGTGCGCGGCTCGCCGGGTTCTGGCGTGAGCGAGACGCGGATCGTGTCGCCGATGCCTTCCTGCAGCAACACCGCGAGCGCCGCCGTCGAGGCGACGATGCCCTTGCTGCCCATGCCGGCTTCGGTGAGCCCCAAATGCAGCGGGTAATCACAACGCGCCGCGAGCTCGCGGTAGATGGCGATCAGATCCTGCACGCCGGAAACCTTGCAGGAGAGCACGATCGCATCGCCGGGCAGGCCGAGTCTTTCCGCCAGCGCCGCCGATTCCAGGGCAGAAGCCACCATCGCCTCACGCATCAGCCCCGTTGCATCCTTCGGTTCGGTGCGTTTGGCGTTTTCGTCCATCAGACGGGCCAGTAGTTCCTGGTCGAGGCTGCCCCAATTGACGCCGATGCGCACCGGCTTGCCATATTGGCAGGCGAATTCGATCATGCGCGCGAACTGCTCGTCACGCTTCGCGCCCTTGCCGACGTTGCCGGGATTGATGCGTAGCTTGTCGAGCGCGGCGGCGCATTCGGGCACTTCGGCGAGCAGTTTGTGGCCGTTGAAGTGGAAATCGCCGACCAGCGGCACGTCGAGGCCGAGCTGGGCGAGGCGTTCCTTGATCTTCGGCACCGCGGCCGCGGCCTCGCGGGTATTCACCGTGATGCGCACGATCTCGGAGCCGGCGCGATGAAGCTCGGCCACCTGCCGTGCGGTGGCGAAGACGTCGGCGGTATCGGTGTTGGTCATCGACTGGATGACCACCGGTGCCGTCCCGCCAACGCCGACTTTGCCGATGCGCACCAGGCGCGTAGGTCGGCGCATGGGGAGATGCGGGGCCGTGGTCATTCGAGTGTCAGGCGCGCCACTTCGGCGCGGGTGTGAGGCGCGAGATCGATCGACCTGCCGCGATAGCTGAGCGTCACTTTGCTGGCGTTGCCGATCACGATGCCGAATGGCGGCTGGCCGCTCAGCTCCAATTGGCTGCCGGGCGGATTTTCGCCGCTATGCAGGATCCGTCCGTTGGCATCGCTCACCTCGACCCACGAGCGGTCGGCAAAGGTGAAACGTAATGCGGGCGCCAATGCTTCGCCAGCCTCCGGCGGGGAAGGCGACGCAGCGGTATTTTCAGCCGTGGACGCCATAGCGGGTGTAGGGGACGGAATGGCTGGAGTCACTTCATTGGCCTTGGCGACCGGTGTCCCTTTGCCGACGACCGCAGAAGCAGCGTGCTGCGGCGCCGGCCCGAAGAAGTGCCAAAGCGCCAGCAACAAGGCTGCAAACGAGAGCACCAGCAACAAAGACGACCATGGCGACAATTCCTGCCAGCGGCGAGATTCGTTGGCCACCCCTATTTTGTCAGGCGGCCGCACCTCGGCCGGATTCAATGGCAAGACGGCATCGAGCCGCTGCAGCAAAGGCGCCGCATCCAGCTTGAGCAGGCGGGCATAGTTGCGCACGAAGCCGCGCACGATCGTGGCACCGGGCAGCGCCGCGTAATCGTCGGCCTCGAGGGCGGCGATCTGGCGCGGGCTGAATTTCAGCGCCGAAGCGACGTCGTCGTGGGAAAGGTGCGCCGCCTCACGCGCGGCACGCAGCATCGCGCCGACGGTTTCGGCTTGGGGTGCGGGCGTCTCGTCGGCGTCGTTGGCAACGTCGTATCGCATATCGCTCAATCGAACGCTTCGCGCATCAACAATTGGTATTCGGGCGAATCACGGAATTTGCTGCGCAAGAGCCCGATGTTGGCCGCCTCACTCCTGCGATCGCCGAGTTTGCGGTCGATGCGCAAGGCCAGCCATACGGTTTCCGCGGTCGGCTCGATTTTCTCGTGCAATTTGCGCAGCCACTCGCGCGCCTCATCGAAGCGGCCGCGCCGGTAATCGATGTCCGCCAGCAGATAATAAGCGCGCAAAGCGTTGGGGTCGAGTTTCAATGCTCGAAACAGATAGGACTCGGCCGTGGCATCATCCTTGTCCATCAACGCGCAGATGCCCTTGTTGAGCAAGGCGGTGGCAGGCGTTTTGTAGAGCGGGTTGCCCAATGCCTTGTCGAAATGGGCGTAGGACTCCTTGATCCTTCCCGTCTGACAGAGAAACCAGCCGTAATTGTTGTTGATCTCCGGATCCCCCGGGTCGAGCGACAGCGCCCGACGAAATGCGGATTCAGCCTCGCGGTTCTGGCGCAACGCCATGTGCACGAGCCCTTTCAGATTGTGCGCCGGAGCGTAATCGTCCCAGGCATCGATGGCGATCGACGCCTCGGTGAGTGCGACATCGAAGCGGCCGATGCTCAAATAGGCCATGCCAAGTTCGGTATGCACTTTCGCCCGCTCATGGGGATCGGCGGCGAGAGGGGCCCCGCCCGCCGTGGCTTGTTCGAAACCCGCCATCGACTCCTGCCGCGGCACGACAGGCGCGTTGCCACAACCCACGAGAGCGCCACAGATCACCAACTGTAGAAGCCAAGCCCCACGCAGCGACATCAAGCCACCACCTCCTGACCAATTTCGGTCGTCTTACGTCGGGTTTTATCGACTACCTGGCCAGCCAACTGTCCACAGGCGGCATCGATCTCGTCGCCACGGGTCTTGCGCACCGTCGTGACGATGTCGGCCGCCATCAGGATCTCCTGAAAACGGCGCACATTCTCCGCGCAAGGCTTGCTGAAACCAGAATCCGGGAAGGGGTTGAATGGAATCAGGTTGAATTTGCAAGGCACGTCGCGCACCAGTTTCAGGAGCGCGCGCGCGTCTTCGGCGCGGTCATTCACGCCAGCCAACAGCACGTATTCGAAGGTGATGAAGTCGCGCGGCGCGTTCTCGAGATAACGCCGGCAGGCCGCCATCAATTCACGCAACGGATACTTGCGGTTGAGGGGCACGAGCCGATCCCGCAGCGCATCGGTCGGCGCGTGCAACGACACCGCGAGCGCCACCGGGCAATCCTCGCGCAGCCGATCGATCGCCGGCACCATGCCAGCGGTGGAGACGGTCACGCGCCGGCGCGACAGACCATAGGCATGGTCATCGAGCATCAGCCTGAGCGCTGCCACGACGTTGTCGTAGTTGGCGAGCGGCTCGCCCATGCCCATCAGCACTACATTGCTGATCACGCGCTCCTTGGAATCGCTCACCCCCGGCCGTTTCACGGCACCGAGCAGCCGGTTGGCGTGCCAGAGCTGGCCGATGATCTCGGCGGTCGTCAGATTGCGGTTGAAGCCCTGACGCCCAGTCGAACAAAAGGCGCATGCGAGCGCGCAGCCGACCTGCGTCGAGACACACAGGGTGCCGCGGCCGGCTTCGGGAATGAATACCGTCTCGACGGCATTGCCCTGCCCAACGCCGAGCAGCCATTTGCGCGTGCCGTCGGCAGCCGTGCTGTCGCGCACGGGGACAGGGCCACGAATCTCGGCGACTTCCGCCAACTTCGCGCGCAGTCTTTTCGCCACATCGGTCATCTGCCCGAAATCATCGACGCCGAATCCGTGTATCCAGGAGAGCACCTGGCGCGCGCGGAAAGACTTCTCGCCCAGTTGCGCGAACCAGGCCGTCAGGCCTTCGATATCGAAATCGAGCAGATTGGTCTTCATCAACGGCCGGAGAAGACGTCCAGTTCCGGGAAGAAATAGGCGATCTCGGTCTTCGCGGTCTCGGGGCCATCGGAGCCGTGCACGGCGTTGGCATCGATACTCTCGGCGAAATCGGCGCGGATGGTGCCGGGCGCGGCCTTCTTCGGGTCTGTCGCCCCCATCAGTTCGCGGTTCTTGGCGATCGCATTCTCGCCTTCGAGCACCTGGATCATCACGGGGCCCGAGGTCATGAACTCGACGAGGTCCTTGAAGAAGGGGCGATCCTTGTGCACGGCATAGAAACCGGCCGCCTCGCGCTCGGACAGCCACGCCATGCGGGCGGCGACGATCTTGAGACCATTGGTCTCGAAACGGGAATAGATCTTGCCGATCACGTTCTTCGCCACGGCATCGGGTTTGATGATCGACAAGGTGCGTTCGATGGCCATCGTGTCATTCTCCAGCAGATTGATATGAAAAACAAAGAAGTGCAAATTTTATCGCAGAAACGGCCCGACCCGCTGGCCGCGGCAACGAAAAGCCTGGCCGGATCGACCGGGTTTTTCGCGCCGGGGACGTTCAGCCGATCATGCCGAGCGTCTTCGGTAGCCACAGCGAGAGTGGCGGCCAATAGGTGACGATCGCGAGAAACACCAGCATCGTCAGCAACCAGGGCCAGACGGCCTTGGTGCATTCGGTCAAGCCCATCTTGCTGATGCCGCTGGCCACATAGAGATTCAGGCCCACCGGCGGGGTGATCATGCCGATTTCCATGTTGACGGTGATCATCACGCCGAAATGGATCGGATCGATGCCCAGTTTCATCGCGATCGGAAACAGGATGGGCGCCGTGATCAAGATGATCGACGATGGCTCCATGAAGTTCCCCATGACGAGCAGCAGGAGATTCACCGCCAGGAGGAAACCGATCTTGCCGATGCCCGATTCCAAAAGCCAGTGCGCGATCGCCTGGGGAATCTGCTCACTGGTGAGGATGAAGGAGAACAACACGGCATTGGTGATGATGTAAAGCAACATCGCGCTCATGTTCGCCGAGTTGAGCAGCACCTTGGGCACGTCACGCAGGCGCA
>JBKBOI010000033.1:0-13730 GCA_046294935.1 Rhodocyclaceae bacterium | reverse complement strand
TCTTGCGGGTTTTCTGCGCCGATGTCCGGACGGGCTGCTTCTTCGTGACGACCGCTTTCTTCTTGGTGGGGGCCGCGGCGGCCGGGTTACTCGCGCCGGCTGCCACACCCAATGCGACGAGGCAGGCCAGCAGGGTTCTGAAAGTCGCTTTCATCGGCATCCGTCTGAAGTTCCGGAAAAAGCCCAACAATTCTGGCAGATCGTCAGCGCTATCCCCTTGGTTTTAATCAAGGTCTGTCGCTCCCGCCATCGGATTAACGACCTAAACCGCCAATAATTAATGGGATACGCCCATGTTTTATACCAGTTCCTCAAGTTCCGATCAACCTGCGACGCGCTCCCGTGCATGAGCGACCTCGACGGAGAGCAGCGCCGCCATGTTGACGATGCGCCGCACGCTGGCCGTCGGCGTCAGGATATGCACTGGACGGGCCGCGCCTAGGAGCAGCGGGCCGATGGTGATGCCATCCCCTGCGGTGGTCTTCAGAAGGTTGAACGCGATGTTCGCGGCATCGAGCGTCGGCATGATCAAGAGGTTCGCCGGCCCGGAGAGCCGCGCATTCGGGAACACCTGGCGGCGAATCTCCGGATCGAGCGCGGCGTCACCGTGCATCTCGCCTTCGACTTCCAGATCGGGCGCTTTCGCGCGGAGCAGTTCCAGAGCGGCGCGCATCTTGCGAGCGGTGGGCGTATCGTGAGTGCCGAAACTCGAATGCGACAGCAGCGCAACCTTTGGTGTCATGCCAAAACGGCGCACTTCCTCGGCAGCGAGCAGGGTCATTTCGGCGATCTGCTCTGCCGTTGGATCGTAGTTCACATAGGTGTCGCCGATGAACACGGTGCGGCTTGGCAGCATCAGCATGTTGATCGCGTAGAAATTCTCGACGCCCGGTCGCCGGCCGATCACATCGGCGATGTATCTGAGGTGCAGCGCATGGGTGCCGAAGGTGCCGCACAACATTGCATCGGCATAGCCGTGGCGAATCAACATGGCGCCGATCAACGTAGTGCGCCGGCGCATCTCCCGTTTTGCATACTCGATGCCTACGCCCTTGCGGCACATCAGGTCGTAATAGTCCTGCCAGAGCATCTTGTAGCGCGGATCGGAATCCGGATTGACGAGCTCGAAATCCCTGCCGGCGCCGATGCGTAGGCCCGCACGGGCGATGCGCATCGCCACCACATCAGGACGGCCGACGACGATCGGCTGCGCCAAACGCTCGTCGACGACGGTTTGCACCGCGCGCAGCATGCGCTCGTCTTCCCCTTCGCAGAAGACGATGCGAGCCGGTCTCTCCCGCGCCAGACCGAACACCGGCTTCATCACCAGACCGGAGCGATAGACGAATTCGGACAGCTGCTGGCGATAAGCCGCCATGTCCTCGATCGGCCGCGTCGCCACCCCGGAATCCATCGCAGCTTGCGCCACCGCGGGCGCCACCCTGAGGATCAGGCGCGGATCGAAGGGCTTGGGGATCAGGTATTCACGCCCGAAGGTGAGCGGCACGTCGCCGTAGGCCGCGGCGACGACGTCCGACTGCTCGGCATGGGCCAACTCGGCGATGGCTTTCACCGCCGCGATCTTCATCGGCTCGTTGATCGTCGTCGCGCCGACATCCAGGGCGCCGCGGAACATGTAGGGGAAGCACAGCACGTTGTTGACCTGGTTCGGGTAGTCCGAGCGGCCGGTGCCGATGATGCAGTCGGGCCGCACACGCTTGGCATCCTCCGGCAGGATCTCGGGACTGGGATTGGCCATCGCCAGAATGATCGGGTCGCGCGCCATCGTCGCCACCATCTCGGGCTTCAGTACCCCGCCGGTCGACAAGCCGAGAAAGATGTCGGCGCCGGGCATCACGTCGGCGAGCGTGCGCGCCTCGGTTTGCTGCGCATAGCGCTGTTTCGAAGCGTCGAGGTGCTCGCGGCCGGTGTGGATCACCCCCTTGGAATCGCAGACGAAGATGTTCTCGCGTTTGGCGCCGAGACTGACGATCAGGTCGAGACAGGCAATCGCCGCCGCTCCGGCGCCGGAGCAAACGATCTTCACGCCATCGATGTCCTTGCCGACGAGCTTCAAGCCATTGACGATCGCCGCCGAGGCGATGATCGCCGTGCCATGCTGGTCGTCGTGGAAGACCGGGATCTTCATGCGCTCACGGAGCTTTTGCTCGACCACGAAGCACTCGGGCGCCTTGATGTCTTCGAGGTTGATGCCGCCAAAGGTGGGCTCCAGCGCGCAGATGATGTCGACGAGCTTGTCCGGGTCCTTTTCATCGATCTCGATGTCGAAGACGTCGATGCCGGCGAACTTCTTGAACAACACGCCCTTGCCTTCCATCACCGGCTTGCCGGCCAAGGGGCCGATGTCGCCCAGGCCCAGCACCGCCGTGCCATTCGAGATCACCGCGACGAGATTCTGCCGCGAGGTGTATAAAGCCGCGTTGGCAGGGTCGCGCTTGATCTCCTCACAGGCGGCGGCCACACCCGGCGAATAGGCGAGCGACAGATCGGACTGATTGGTGAGCGCTTTGGTGGGGGTCACGGAGATCTTGCCGGGACGAGGAAAGCGGTGATAGTCGAGCGCGGCGCGGCGCAGGGTTTCGTCCATGACACAATCCTTTGGTGATCAGGGTCGGTTATCGTATCGATCAAGTGTCATTATCGTGCAGAAACGGGGCGCATGGCAGAATTGAACCTAAAGACCGCAGTTGGGGCGTTGCGTGTGCGTTCCTCGCGGCGCAGGGCAAGGCGTATTGATTCGGCAGGGTAACCCCCCTGCCGAGGAGACAACACCGCCATGCGCCGCGAGGGACGTGCAATCCACGCCGTAGCGCTTAACTCAACGGGTGAAATCGCCAATGTCAGGATGTCGACAACGAATCAGCGGCTTGTAACTCATGGAAGCGCGGTCGACTGCGGTTTTTAGGTTGAATGCCCTGCCCGACTCGCTGCGCGGACGGTTCGCTGTGTTGCGCCCCTCCATGTCGCTCTCGCCTATCGCATTCGACATGTCCCGGTCGCCACGCTCCGCGCGCCTTGCATCCCGTTCCGCTCGCGGCGTCATGTAGGGGATTCGAGATCACTCGATGACGCTCATCGGGTGCCGTCCTGCCAGTGCCGATTTTTTACATCGAGGAACCATCGTGTCCCTGCTCCCTTCTCACGTTCAGCACGAAAAACTCAAGGCCTGGGTCGCCGAGGTCGCGGCGCTCACCCAGCCCGAGCGCATCCACTGGTGCGATGGCTCGCAGGAAGAATACGACCGCCTGTGCGCCGAAATGGTCGCCTCCGGCACCTTCGTGAAACTCAATCCAGCCAAGCGGCCCAACTCCTATCTCGCCCGCACCGACCCTTCCGATGTCGCCCGCGTCGAAGACCGCACCTTCATCTGCTCCGCCCGGCAGGAGGACGCCGGCCCGACCAACAACTGGGAAGCGCCGGAAAAGATGAAGGAAACCCTGCGCGGTCTCTTCAAAGGCTGCATGCGCGGCCGCACGATGTATGTGATCCCATTCAGCATGGGGCCGCTGGGCTCGCCGATTTCGCAGATCGGTGTCGAGATCACCGACAGCCCGTATGTCGTCGTCAACATGCGCATCATGACGCGCATGGGCCGCGCGGTGCTCGACGTCCTCGGCACCGATGGTTTCTTCGTCCCCTGCCTCCATTCGGTGGGCGCCCCCCTCGAACCGGGGCAGAAAGACGTTCCCTGGCCTTGCAACCCAACCACCAAATACATCGTGCATTTCCCCGAGACGCGCGAGATCTGGTCCTATGGCTCCGGCTATGGCGGCAACGCCCTGTTGGGCAAGAAATGCCTGGCGCTCAGGATCGCCTCGACGATGGCGCGTGACGAAGGCTGGCTCGCCGAGCACATGCTGATCCTCGGCGTCGAATCGCCCCAGGGCGAGAAAACCTATGTCGCCGCCGCCTTCCCTTCCGCCTGCGGCAAGACCAACTTCGCGATGCTGATCCCGCCGGAATCGTTCGACGGCTGGAAGGTCACGACGGTCGGCGACGACATCGCCTGGATCAAGCCCGGGCCGGACGGCCAGTTCTATGCGATCAACCCAGAAGCCGGCTACTTTGGCGTCGCTCCGGGCACGTCGGAAAAAACCAATGCCAACGCGATGGCCACCCTGAAAGAAAACGTGATCTTCACCAACGTCGCGCTGACCGACGATCATGATGTCTGGTGGGAAGGGATGGGGCCGGCGCCGGCGCACGCAATCGACTGGCAGGGCAGGGACTGGACGCCGGACGACGGCAAGGCGGGACGCAAGGCTGCGCATCCGAACGCGCGCTTCACCGCGCCAGCCAGTCAATGCCCATCGATCGATCCGGACTGGGAAAATCCTCGGGGCGTACCAATCTCGGCCTTCATCTTCGGCGGCCGTCGCGCCACCACGGTGCCCCTCGTCTATGAGGCCTTCAACTGGGGTTTCGGCGTCTACATGGCCGCCACGCTGGGTTCGGAAACCACCGCGGCCGCTTTCGGCCAGCAAGGGGTGGTGCGGCGCGATCCTTTCGCGATGCTGCCCTTTTGCGGCTATCACATGGGCGATTATTTCAACCACTGGCTGCGGATGGGCCATGTCGTCGAGCACACGCCGAAGATCTTCTGCGTGAACTGGTTCCGCATGAACGAGAAAGGCGAGTTCATGTGGCCCGGCTTCGGCGAGAACATGCGCGTATTGAAATGGATCGTCGATCGCGTGCGCGGCCGCGTCGGCGCGCGCGAGACGGCATTGGGCTGGATGCCGCGCTTTACGGACATCGACTGGACGGGCCTGACCATCACCGAGGACGAATTCGAAGCGCTCACCCGTATCGACGCCGATGCCTGGAAAGAAGAACTAGCCTCACACAAGGGCTGGTTCGACAAGCTAGGGGAAAAACTGCCCAAGGAACTCGCCTGCAAACTCTCCTTGTTCGAACTGGCGCTGGTCGACTGATGGAACTCGCCACCCGCATGGAAGGGATCGCCCCCTTCCATGTGATGGAGTTGATGAGTCAGGCCCAGGCGCTCGAAGCGCAGGGTCGTGACATCGTCCATATGGAAGTCGGCGAGCCCGACTTTCCGACCCCGCAACCGGTCATCGAGGCCGCCCAGCGCTTTTTGGCCGGCGGCCATGTGCATTACACCGCTGCGCTGGGAATACCCGCACTGCGCGAGGCGATCGCCGGTTTCTATGCAAGCCGCTATGGCATCAGCATGGATCCAGCGCGCATCATCGTCACTGCGGGCGCTTCGGCTGCCCTCTTGCTTGCACTCGGCGCCCTCGTCACGCCCGGCGACGAATGGCTGCTCACCGACCCAGGCTATCCATGCAACCGCCATTTCGTGCGCTTCTGCGAGGGCGCACCGCGCCTGCTGCCCGTCGACGCGACGACGAACTTCCAGCCGACGGCGGCAAGAGTTGCTGAATGCTGGACGGCACGGACGAAAGGTTTGATCGTCGCCTCACCCGCCAACCCCACCGGCACACTGATCGAGCCTGACGAGCTTGCCGCCCTGTGGCAGAGCGTAAAGGAACGTGGCGGCACGTTGATCGTCGATGAGATCTACCATGGCCTGACTTATGGCTGTGATGCTCGGACGGCGCTGGCGTATGCCGATGAAATCATCGTCATCAACAGCTTCTCGAAATACTTCGGCATGACCGGCTGGCGGCTCGGCTGGCTGGTCGTGCCGCCGGATTTGGTGAGAACGATCGAGAAACTGGCGCAAAATCTCTACATCGCACCCTCGACCGTCGCGCAGCATGCGGCGCTGGCCGCTTTCGAGCCCGAAACGCTGGCGATCTGCGAAGCGCGACGCGAGGAATTCTGCGCGCGGCGCGATCTGCTGCTGCCGGGGTTGCAGGCACTGGGCTTCGAGATCATGGCCAGGCCGCAGGGTGCGTTCTACCTCTATGCCGGCATCGGCCAGCTTGCAACGGACAGCGACCAGCTCGCCATGCGTCTGCTCGAGGAAGCGGGTGTGGCGGCGACTCCCGGCCGCGACTTCGGTGACCACGCTCCAGATCGCCATATGCGCTTTGCCTACACGACGAGCGCCGACCGACTGACGCTTGGACTGGAGCGCATGCGCCGCGTCCTTGGCTGAATGAAAAGGGGGGCCTTTCGCCCCCCAGGATTCGATCGGAGAATCGATCAGGAAGGACGCGACCCCGTCGGGAACGGCCAGGCCGCAGCCGGATTCAATGCGGACTTCAGTCCGGGCGCAGCAGCGGTCGAGGGAGCCGCAGCAGGTGCCGCCGGGGCAGGCTTGGCGGGCGTTTTCTTCGGGGCTGCGGCCTTCTTCGCGGCCGGCTTCTTCGCCGCGGGCTTCGCAGCCACCTTCTTGACCACTGCCTTCTTCGGCGCAGCCTTCTTCGCCGCGGGCTTCGCTGCCGCCTTCTTCGGCGCCGCCTTCTTCGCCGCGGGCTTCGCTGCCGCCTTCTTCGGCGCCGCCTTCTTCGCCACGGGCTTCGCTGCCGCCTTCTTCGGCGCAGCCTTCTTCGCCGCGGGCTTCGCTGCCGCCTTCTTCGGCGCAGCCTTCTTCGCCGCCGGCTTCGCAGCCGTCGCCTTCTTCGCAGCCGCTGGCTTCTTGGCTTTCTTCTCTTCAGCCATAGTGAACCTCCATTGCGTGTTTGAGAAAGGAAGAGATTGCATGGAACGCCTTGACCGCGGGCCGGGATCGTCTGCATTGCATTGAACGGTAGATGACCCAGGCCGACGTGGCGGCGTTGGCAACCCGCCTGATGCTACGGCGGGGATTATTCAACAATGCCGGCGGACCGGAATTGATGAATTCAAGCGCTTTCCCCGGCCATCCCTTTGTTTCGGAGAGGATCGGAGAAAAGCGGCGCGACTGCGAACGACGGTTCGCGGGGAAGCCGAAATCTGCTTGGGGAGCGGGTTTCGCGACAATGACAAGGGAAAGGGAGCGGGAAGGAGCGGCGCGGCACCCGGTCATTCGCCCGTTCCGTTTCAAGCTCGAGTTTCTCGTACGCCCGACCTCTTCCTGCATGCCCGCCTTTCGTGGCCTTCACGGAGGATCATCACATCGACCTACTAGATATAGTAGCCGATGGACGATTCGCAACTAATGGTAGTGCCCCGATTCCAGCAATGCAAGATAAATGTCAAGCGCGATGAAAAGAGATTCCCGCCCATGTTGCGATCATGCCACGTCGATCACCGCGCCGACGCTGCGACGACTGCAACGCTGCGAAGCGATGTCAGCGGAGCTGCGCGATGCGCGACCAGTCGAAGTACGGTCCGGGATCCGTCTTTCTGGCCGGTGAAATGTCGGCATGACCGACGATGTCGGCCAGCGGGAAATGCTGGCGTAGCCGCTCGACCAGCGCATCGAGCGTCGCATATTGCGCGTCGCTGAACGGCGTGAAGTCATCGCCTTCGAGTTCGACGCCGAGTGAAAAATCATTGCAATGTTCCCGGCCCCGCCAACACGATACACCGGCATGCCAGGCGCGCGCGTGACAGGAGACGAACTGGATCAGCGCGCCATCACGACGCACTAGGAAATGCGCCGAAACCCGTGTGCCGGCGAGCGTGGCGAAGTCGGGATGTGCCGCCGCATCGAGTCGGTTGGTGAACAGATCGATCACCGCATTGCCGTCAAACCGTCCTGGCGGCAGGCTGATGGCATGGATGACGAGCAGATCGATCGTCTCGCCCAGCGGTCGGGCGTCGTGGTTGGGGCTGGGAATGCGCTCTGCGCCAGCCAGCCAGCCGTCTTCGTCGAGTAGGCCAAAGGCGCTACGCATCGGACTCGTTGAGCCCCAGCCGCTCCATCCGGTAGCGCAGCGAGCGGAAGGTCACGCCGAGCAGGCGCGCGGCCGCCGTGCGGTTGTAGCGGGTCTTCTGCAAGGCTTCGAGGATCGCCTGGCGTTCCTGCTCGTCGAGGAATTCTTGCAGGGGCTTGCCGCCGATGCCTGCCGTCTCGCCAACGCCGACTTTCGGCGGCTGCAGTTGCAGGTCCTCGCTGTCTATGACATCGCCGCCATGCAGGGCGAGCGCACGCTCGAGAATGTTTTCCAGCTCGCGCACATTGCCGGGAAAGTCGTAGGCCATCAGCGCTTCCATCGCCTTGGGCGTGAGCGCCGGCACCGGCACGCCATTGGCGATTGCCAGTCTTTCGAGGATGCGCTGCGCGAACTCGGGCACGTCCTCGCGGCGTTCGCGCAGGGCCGGCATGTGGATCTCGATCACATTGAGGCGAAAGAACAGGTCCTGGCGGAAGCACCCCTCTTCCATCAGCTGGCGCAGATTCTGATGCGTCGCGCAGATGATGCGCACATTGACGGGCTCCTCGGTCGTCGCGCCGACGCGCCGCACCCGTTTTTCCTGGATCGCGCGCAGCAGCTTCACCTGCATCGGCAGGGGCAGGTCGGCAACCTCGTCGAGGAACAGCGTGCCGCCATCGGCGGCCTGGAAAAAGCCTTCACGCTCGCTGTCGGCGCCGGTGAACGCCCCCTTGCGGTAGCCGAAGAATTCGCTTTCCATCAGGTTCTCTGGAATCGCGCCGCAATTCACCGCAATGAATGGCTTGTCACAGCGCCGGCTGCCCTGATGAATCAGCCGGGCGGCGAGCTCCTTACCGCTGCCGGACTCTCCCGAGACATAGACCGGCGCCTCGCTCTTCGCCACCTTGGCGATCAGCTCACGCACCTGATTGATCGCTGGCGAGCTGCCGAGCAGCTCCTGACAGCGCGCCGCACCGGTCGTCTTACCCTCGGGAACGGCGAGGGCCGATTTCACCAGCGTGCGCAACTGGGCGAGCGACACCGGCTTGGCGAGATAGTCGAAGGCGCCCGCCTTCAGCGCCGCGACGGCATTCTCGGTGCTGCCATGCGCGGTGATCACCGCCACCGGCAGGGTCGGGTAGTGGGCCTCGATCTCGCGCACCAGTTCCAGACCGTCACCATCGGGCATGCGCATGTCGGTCAGGCACAACTGATAGGAATTCTCCCGCAACAACCGCAGGGCCTCGGCGACGCTGGCGGCGCAATCGCATGTCAGCCCCATGCGCGCCAGTGTCATGTCGAGCAGCTCGCGGATGTCCGCCTCGTCATCGACGATCAGCACTTTGGGGGTCATGCCTGCACGCTCACTTCGTCAGCCTCATTCCGGAATGGGGCGAATGATATGCAGAAATGCGCGCCGGGGGCGTTCTCCAGAAGAAACAGGCGTGCGCCGTTCGCCTCGCATAGCTCGCGGGCGATATACAGGCCCAGGCCAGTGCCGCTCGCCCGCGTCGTGAAGAACGGCTCGAAGACGCGATCGCGCTCGGTCTCGTCGATGCCCTTGCCGTCATCGGCGACATGCAGGCTCGGGCGGCCCTGGGCGGGATTTTCCTCATACCAGACGCGCACGGCGCCGGGCGCTTGGCTCGCATAGCGCAGCGCGTTGTCGAGCAGGTTGGCGACCACCCGATGCAGATGACCGCGGTCGAATCTGACGAACCGGCCTGCGGGAATCTCGACGGCGACGCGTTCGGCGCCGCTGGCATCCTGCAACGAGCGCTCGTCGAGGTAATGGCGGAAGAATTCGCCGAGCTCGATCGTTTCGGGATTGACGCGATCGCGCCGGCCAAGCTCGACCACTTCCGAGACCAGACGATTCAGCCGTTGCACGTTGTCGAGGATGATGCGCGTCAAGCGCTGGACGTCTTTGCCAGGCGGATCGTCCGACAACAGCTCGGCAGCATGGCTGATCGCCGACAATGGATTGCGGATTTCATGCGCGAGATTCGCGGTCAGGCGGCCGAGCGCCGCGAGCTTGACCTGGCGGGCCTCTTGCTGCAGCCGCCCGACGTCTTCGACGAAGATCAGCGCATTCCCGCCCCTGCCAGGAGGCAGGAAGCGCACGCGCAGCTCGCGCCCGGTCCAGGGCACCTGCATCACCCGCTCGGATTCGATACCGCGCTTCTGGCGTAGGCGGAATTCTTCCGCCAGCACGGGGGAAAAATCCTCCAGCGAGCGGGGATGGGCCATCGTGCATCCCAGCAGGGCACGGGCGCGCGGATTGCACTGTCGCACTTCGCCCTGCGCATCGATGACCAGCACGCCATCCTGCATGTCGCGGATCACGCGCTCATTGATGCGCAACTGGTCGGCCAGCTCGACGCCGCGCCGGCGCGCCAATTCCTCGTTGGCGATCATGCGGTTGGCCAGCAGCCGGGCGGCGATCGCCGAGCCGAACAAGCCGATGCAGGTCAAGCCGGTGTAGAAGAAATCGCCGGATTCGCCTTGCAGAAAGGCGACGCGCCAGGCTTGTTCCGCAAGCAGCAGCAGGCTGGCCACGGCGGCATAGAACAGCACCAGCCGCCCCTGGCCGACCAGCGCGGCACCGACCAGCACGACGATCAGCATCATCGCCATGCCACTCTTCGCGCCGCCGCTGGCATAAAGCATCAGCGCCAGACAGACGATGTCCGTCATCACCTGCGCCGTCAGTTGCATATCGAACGCCTGGCGCCAGCGCAGTTGCGCGACGAGGAAGGCGGCAGCCAGGATCAGATAGACTCCGCTGATCCACAGAAACAGGCGTGGCGCCTGCGAGCCGATGTTCAGTGGCTGCCGGGAGAGCAGCACGACAGCGAAAAAAAATCCTGCGACGATGAGCCGATACCAGGAGAAATAGCTCAGCAGCCGCCAACGGGCGTGGTTGTGCAGCTCCTGGCCGGCCGTCACGTTATCAGCCATTCAGTCGGTCGGCCCCAGTTGGCGGTGCTCGTCGGAGCAGTAATGACGCCCCTGTGCGGCCACCGCTTCGCTTTCCGGCAGATGCACGCCGCAGCGGGCGCAGCTCACCATCTTTTCAGCAGGCTTGGCGGATGGCGCCGTATCCGCTCCGGGCGCATCGGCCCTGCGCGGCCGCGTCAACAGCCAGACGATGACGGCGAAGACGATGAGCAGCAGCAACAGCTTCGACATGGGGAAGATTCCAATTCCTTGGCGCCAAATGGCCCACGGGCCAGCCAGACGGTCGAGTGACGACCCGCCCGCCCTCGCATGATAAGCAAATTCTGTGGAATTGGTCGGGGTGAGAGGATTCGAACCTCCGACTCCTGCGTCCCGAACGCAGTACTCTACCAGGCTGAGCTACACCCCGATGATCGTTGCCGGGCCAGACGGATCGCAACGACCGTGATCAAAAGCGTCTGGTCACCGTGAAAGTCGCCAATTGTAGCAAAGCATCCCGATATTGGCCATGGGGAAGCGACGCAAGCGCTTCACTCGCCAGTGCGACTTCACCACGCGCGACTTCCAGGGCGGCATCGAGCGCCCCGGTTTCCCTGACCGCACGGATGACCTCTGGGAAGGCCTCGCGGCCGCCATGCTCGAGCGCGTGGCGCACCACCGCGGCCTGTTCCGACGTGCCGTTGTGCATCACGTGGATCAGCGGTAGGGTCGGCTTGCCCTCGGCGAGATCGTCGCCGAGGCTTTTGCCGAGTTCCTCTTCCTGACCCGAGTAATCGAGTACGTCGTCGGCGATCTGGAAAGCCGTGCCCAAATGCATGCCATAGGCGGCGAGCTTTTCTTCCAGCGCACAATCGGCGCCGCCGAGGATCGCGCCGAGCCGCGCCGAGGCCTCGAACAGCTTGGCAGTCTTGTAGCGCACCACCTGGAGATAGTCCGCGACGGAAAGATCGGCGTTGTGACAATTCATCAGTTGCAGCACCTCGCCCTCGGCGATGATGTTGGTCGCGTCCGCCAGCACCTGCATCACGCGCATTTGGCCTACACCGACCATCATCTGGAAGGCCCGCGAATAGAGGAAATCGCCGACCAGCACGCTCGCGGCATTGCCGAAATGTGCGTTCGCCGTCTCCCTGCCACGCCGCAAGGACGATTCATCCACCACGTCGTCGTGCAGCAGGGTGGCAGTATGGATGAACTCGACCACCGCCGCCAGTTCGTGATGATGCGTGCCGCGGTAGCCGAGGGCGCCTGCGGTGAGCAGCAGCAACGCCGGCCGCAAACGCTTGCCACCGCCGGCGATGATGTATTCGGCGATCTGGCGCACCAGCAGCACGTCGGAATGCAGGCGCTTGCGGATCACTGCATCCACCGCCTGCATATCGTCAGCGATCGGGGATAGGATGGTCGAGGGTTCCAAGTTGTCGTCCGGTTGCGCGCGCCGGGAAAGAGCCCCGCGCACGGTGTTTCAATGACTTTGGAAGTGCTGCATTATAATCGCCGGCAGATGTCGCGTCCGTTCAGAGCGGGTGTAGTTCAATGGTAGAACGGCAGCTTCCCAAGCTGCATACGAGGGTTCGATTCCCTTCACCCGCTCCAATTCCATGTCCGAGTTCGCCGCCCGCCTGATCGACTGGCAGCGCCGCCATGGCCGCCACGACCTGCCTTGGCAGCGCACGCGCGACCCGTATCGCGTCTGGCTCTCCGAAATCATGCTGCAGCAGACGCAGGTGGCGACGGTGATCCCCTACTATCAACGCTTTCTCTCGCGCTTTCCGACGTTGGCCGAGCTGGCCGCTGCGCCCCGCGATGAAGTCATGGCGCTATGGAGCGGGCTTGGCTACTACGCCCGCGCGCGCAATCTGCACCTGTGCGCGCAGACCATCGTGTCGCGATACGGCGGCGAATTTCCACGTGAGCCGGAGGCCATCGCGCGGTTACCAGGCATTGGCCGTTCGACCGCGAATGCGATCGCGGTTTTCTGCTTCGGCGCACGCCAGCCGATCCTCGATGGCAACGTCAAGCGCCTGCTGTGCCGCTTCCTGGGTATCGAAGGCCATCCCGGCCAGCCCGCCATCGAAAGTCGGCTCTGGCAGCACGGCACGGCGCTGTTGCCGGAGCAGGACGTCGCAACCTACATCCAGGCGCAGATGGATTTGGGCGCGACGGTATGCACACGCAGCAAGCCACGCTGCGCGGAATGTCCGCTCGCCGATCTGTGCCTCGCCTACCAGCAGGGGCGCATGGCCGAGCTGCCGACGCCACGGCCGAAGCGCAGCCTGCCCGAAAGGCGGGTCACTTTGCTGGTTCTGCGCCAAGGAGAGCAGCTCGCGCTCGAAGAGCGCCCGCCCGCAGGCATCTGGGGCGGGCTGCTCTCACTGCCGGAACTGCCGGAGGGAGCCGATGTCGTGCCCTATGGCAAGCAGCGCTTCGGCCTGTCCATCGCTGCCGTCGCGCCAGCGCCGACCCTAGAGCATACCTTCACGCATTTCCGCCTGCGTATCGCGCCACTCATCTGCGATGTCGTCGCTCATCACGGCGTGGCAGAATCCCGATTGCGCTGGCTCGAACGGGCTAAGCTGACACAAGCCCCGCTTCCCGCGCCGATCCGCAAGCTGCTCAACGAGACTCTTTGATCAGCCGATCATTCGTCGGCTGCACGGGCCGAGCGTTGTTCGGATACAGCCGCGCGAAGATGCCGATCTGCTCGGGCGAGACGAGGATCGGCTGCTTGAACACCATCCACAGCACGTTCTCGGTGCAAGGCGGCGTGGTCAGCGAGCCCATGTAGGTGTAGTAGTCGCGCCGCTCGGGCAGGAGTTTCATCAGATCGATGGCCACCCCCGGTGGCTCGATGCTCATCCCCGTATCGAGCGGCAGGTGGTTCCACAAGGTCTGGATCACCGGATGCTCCGGGCCGCGTTCCATCAGCACGGCGATCACGGCGTAGTTGTTCGCATAGTCGCGGTGCACCAGATGCAGCGACATTTCAAAGCTCTTGCCGTTGACGCGCTCCTC
>JBKBOI010000032.1:0-13741 GCA_046294935.1 Rhodocyclaceae bacterium | reverse complement strand
ATCCATGTCATGGCGATGCTTGCCGCGGAAGATGATCTCGCCCTGTTGTGGGTGATAGACACCATTGATGACATTGAGCATCGAGCTCTTGCCGGCGCCGTTCGGGCCGATGATCGCGCGGATCTCGTGCTCGCGCACGTCGAAGGAGATGTCGGTGAGCGCCTTGACCCCGCCGAAAGACAGCGAGATATTGCGCAAATCGAGGATCACGTCGCCGATCAGTCGTGCCATCAGGCCGCCCTCCCATGTACCGCCGGGAACACCTTGGCATCGCGGATGGCCAGATCGGCCGCGACCCTACCCTTGCGGCCATCTTCGAACTTGACCTCGGTTTCGATGTATTGGCTGGTCTTGCCGCCATAGAGCGCGTCGATCAGCGCCGCATATTTTTCCGCGATGTAGCGGCGCCGCACTTTGCGCGTCCGCGTCAGCTCATCGTCATCCGGATCGAGCTCCTTGTGCAGGATCAGGAAACGGTGGATCTGCGTGTCTGCCATCATCGCATCGCGCGCCAGTTCGGCATTGACTTGCTCGACGCACTCCTGGATCAACCGATAGACCTCGGCTTTGCCGGCGAGATCGGTGTAGCCGGCATAGGGAATGCCCCGCCGCTCGGCCCAGTTGCCCACCGCGCCCATGTCGATGTTGATGAAGGCACAGACCATGTCGCGGTCGTGACCGAAAGCGACCGCCTCCTTGATGTAGGAAAAGAATTTGAGCTTGTTCTCGATGTAGTTGGGCGCGAACATCGCGCCGCCCTTGAGCCTGCCGACATCCTTGGCACGATCGATGATCTTCAGATGGCCGTCTTCGTCGAGGAAGCCGGCATCGCCGGTCATGAAATAACCTTCGGCATCGATCGATTCGGCCGTCGCGTCGGGACGCTTGTAGTATTCCTTGAGCAGCATCGGCCCCTTGACGAGGATTTCCCCGTTTTCCGCGATCTTGATCTCGACCCCCGGCGCCGGAGGACCGACCGAATCGAGC
This sequence comes from Rhodocyclaceae bacterium, assembly GCA_046294935.1. Classification (GTDB taxonomy): domain Bacteria; phylum Pseudomonadota; class Gammaproteobacteria; order Burkholderiales; family Rhodocyclaceae; genus Sulfuricystis. The sequence continues at coordinate 12,754 of JBKBOI010000032.1, read as the reverse complement.
TTGATCTGGCGATCGGGTTGCAGACAGACGTAGGCGCAGGTCTCGGTCTGGCCATAGAGCTGTTTCAGGTTGATGCCGATCGAGCGGTAGAAGCGGAACAGATCCGGGCCGATCGCCGCGCCAGCGGTATAGGCCACCCGAATCCGGCTCATGCCCAGCACGTTGCGCAACGGCCCATAGATCGACCACTCGCCCAGCGCATACAGCAGCCGATCCTTCAATCCGACCGGCTTGCCATCGAGGATGTCGGCGCCGCAGCGCTTCGCCACGGCCATGAAGTAATCGAACATCGCGCGCTTGAGGCGGCCCGCGTCCTCCATGCGGATCATCACCTGGGTGAGCAGGTTCTCGAAGACGCGCGGCGGCGCGAAATAGAAGGTCGGCCCGATCTCGCGCATGTCGTTCATCACCGTGTCGCCCGATTCGGGGCAGTTCACCGTGAAGCCGGCGACCAGCGCCTGGGCAAAGGAAAACAGGTGATCGCCGACCCAAGCCATCGGCAGATAGGAGAGCACCTCGTCGCTTTCGTTCAGGCCATCGAAGCCGCAGCCACCGCGCGCGGCGGCGATGAATGACGCATGCGTCTGACACACGCCCTTGGGCTTGCCGGTCGTGCCGGAAGTGTAAAGGATGATCGACACATCCTCCGGTCGACCGAGCGCGATTTCCCGATCGAGGAAATCCGGCTGATTGGTGTCATGGATCCTGCCCGCGGCGATCACTTCGTCGAGCCCGTGCAGGAAGGGCTGCGTGTAATGGCGCATGCCGCGCGGATCATCGTAGATGATGTGCTGAAGTTCGGGACACTGCGTCTCGATTTCCAGCAGCTTGTCGACCTGCTCCTGATCTTCGACGATCGCGATATGGGCGCTCGCGTCCTGCAGCACGAAGGCCATCTCCTGGGCGACGGCATCCTGATACAACGGCACCGGAATGCCGCCGAGCATCTGCGCCGCACACATGGCCCAATACAGGCGTGGCCGGTTGTCGCCGATGATGCCGAGGCGATCGCCACGCCGGAAGCCGAGCTGGGCCAGGCCACAGGCGAGCGCCCGCGTTTCCCGTGCCACTTCCCGCCATGTCCAGCTCTGCCAGATGCCAAGATCCTTTTCGCGGATCGCCGGCCGTTCGCCGCGCATGCGTGCATGCGCCAGCAGCAGGCGGGGAAAAGTATCCAGCGCGTCGGCGCCCGGTACTGCCTCCATCCTCGATCTCCTGGAACCGCCGTTGAGGCATTGCCCACGGTCTATGTGCGATTCATTGTAGCCATCGAACGGCATACAATTGTCGCGTGCCTGACAATCGCGCTTCCGACGCCCCCACCCTCGACGATGCGATCGCCCTGTCCCGCTGGGCGCGTCATCTCACGCCCGAGGAGCTCGCACGGGCGCGCCAAGGCATGATCGAACGACACATTCCCGCCGGCGGCTTCATCTGCCGACAAGGCGAGCCGGTCACCTGCTGGCTCGGCATCATCGAGGGCCTGGCGAAGATGTCGTCCGACTGGGTCACCGGCAAGACCGCCTCCTATGCCGGCATTCCCACCGGCGGCTGGTTCGGCGAAGGCTCGCTGCTGAAGCCCGAGCCGCGCCGCTACGACGTGATCGCGCTGCGCGACACACGCGTCGCCTGCATGAAGCGCGAAACCTTCCACTGGCTGCTCGATCACAGCATCGCCTTCAACCACGCGATCATCGAACAGATCAACGAACGTCTCGGCCAGTTCATCGGCCTGCTGGAATCCGAGCGCCTACACGACACCGACACGCGCGTCGCCCGTAGCATCTCGATCATGTTCAACCCGGTGCTCTACCCCGGCCAGAACATGACGCTGACGATCTCGCAGGAAGAACTCGGGCATCTCGCCGGCGTCTCGCGTCAGCGCGTGAATCGCTCATTGAAACTGCTCGAGGATGCCGGCTTTTTGCGCGTCGAATACGGCGGCATCACGATCCTCGACCTCGACGGCTTGAGAAGATTCGGCGGCTGAACCGTGCCGTCTCGCCAGCGCCGACTTTTCCATGGCCCGCCGCATCGAACTACTCGCTCCCGCCCGCACCGCCGAGATCGGCCGCCAGGCGATCCTGCATGGCGCCGATGCGGTGTATATCGGCGGTCCGGCCTTCGGCGCGCGCGAGAAGGCCGCCAATCCGATCGCCGACATCGCGGCTTTGGCCGAATTTGCTCACCGCTTCCATGCGCGCATCTATGTGACGCTGAACACCATCCTGCGCGATGACGAGCTCGAAGCGGCGCGCCGGCTCGCCTGGGATTGCTGGAACGCCGGCGTCGATGCGCTGATCGTGCAGGACATGGGCCTGCTCGAACTCGACCTGCCGCCGATCGATCTGCACGCTTCGACGCAGTGCGACATCCGCACGCCGGCCAAGGCGCGCTTTCTCGCCGATGTCGGTTTCTCGCAACTGGTGCTGGCGCGCGAACTGTCGCTCGCCGAAATCGCCGCCGTGCGCGCCACGCTACCCGATGACATCGTGATCGAATACTTCGTGCATGGTGCCTTGTGCGTCGCCTTCTCCGGCCAGTGCTACATCAGCCATGCGCAGACCGGCCGCAGCGCCAACCGCGGCGATTGCTCGCAGGCCTGCCGTCTGCCCTATACGCTGTTGGACAAGGCAGGCCGCATCGTCGCTTTCGATAAGCACCTGCTCTCGCTCAAGGACAACGATCAGAGCGCGAACCTGCTGCCGCTGATCAAAGCGGGCGTGAGCAGCTTCAAGATCGAAGGCCGCTACAAGGACGTCGCCTATGTCAAGAACATCACCGGCCATTATCGGCGCCTGCTCGACGGCATTTTCGAACGGCATCCGGAACTGGCGCCGGCTTCGAGCGGCAGGGTCACGCTCGAATTCACGCCTCGGCCGGAGAACACCTTCCACCGCGGCAGCACCGACTACTTCACCCATGGCCGCAACCCCGATCCGGCGCATATCACCGCTTTCGACACGCCAGCCTTCGTCGGTCTGCCGATCGGCAAGGTGACGCAAGTCGGCCCCGACTATTTCGATCTCGCGACGCCAGAGACGCTCGCCAACGGCGACGGTCTCTCCTGGCTCCACAAGCGGCAGGCCGTCGGCACGCAGGCGAACCGGGTGGAGAAGATCGGCCACGGGCGCTGGCGCGTCTGGCCGAACGAGCCCCCCGGCCGACTCCCCGGCCTCGAACCCGGCGTCTTCATCAACCGCAACCGCGACCAGGCCTGGGAGCAGGCGCTGGCGAAGGATTCCGCCGAGCGGCGCATCGCCGTCGATGCCGTCTTGACCGAAACCCCGCACGGCTTGGCATTGACGCTCACCGACACGGACGGCATCGCCGCCACGGTGACGCTGACGCTCGACAAGCAGCCGGCACGGCAAGCCGGGCGCGCAGCAGAAAATGTTCGAGCGCAATTGAGCCGTCTCGGCAGCACCGACTTTGCCTTGCGCGATTTCAGGGTCGAATGGTCGCAGCCGTGGTTCGTTCCGAGTTCCATCGCCAACGCGCTGCGCCGCGAGGCGGTGGCCGCGCTCGCCGCCGCACGCCGCAACGCTTACCACCGTCTACGGCGCCGGCCTGCCATCGAGCCGCCGACACCCTATCCGGAAACCACGCTTTCCTATCGCGCCAACGTCTTCAACAGCGCCGCGCGACGCTTCTACGAGAAGCACGGCGTGACGGCAATCGCCGCGGCCTACGAAGCCCACGAGGAAACCGGCGAGGTTTCATTGATGATCACCAAGCACTGCCTGCGCCACGCCTTCAGCCTGTGCCCGCATCAGGCCAAAGGCATCCCCGGCGTGCAGGGGCAGGTGCGCGCCGAACCGATGACGCTGATCCATGACAACGAGCGGCTGACGCTGACCTTCGACTGCCGCGCCTGCGAGATGCACGTCGTCGGGCGCATCAAACCACGGATTCTCGCTGGAGGTTGAACATGACCGGTCCGACACGCGACTTCTGGAACGAGCGCTTCGCCAGCGGCAACATTCCCTGGGATCGCGGCGAGGCGAATCCGCAACTCCTGCAGTGGCTCGCCGAAGGCGTCATTGCCCCCGGCCAGCAGATCATCGTGCCCGGCTGCGGCCAGGGCTGGGAGGTTGCCGCGCTGGCCAAGGCGCGATTGGCGGTCACCGGCATCGATTTCGCGCCCGAAGCGCTGGCACTTTGCCGGCGGCTATTGGAGCGAGACGGCAGCCGGGCCTGTCTCATCGATGCCGATGTGCTGCACTGGCAGCCGCCGGCCGCCGTCGATGCGGTGTTCGAGCAGACCTGTCTGTGCGCGCTCCATCCCGACTTCTGGGTGCGCTACGCGGCGCAGCTTCATGCCTGGCTCAGGCCCGGTGGCAAGCTGCTGGCGCTGTTCTTGCAGGCACCACGCCCATCGGCGGCCGAAGGTTTCATCGAAGGTCCGCCCTACCATTGCGACATCAACGCGATGCGCGCGCTGTTTCCGGCAACGCTATGGGAATGGCCGCACCCGCCTTATCCCCGCATCGCAAACCAGCGCCTCGAACGCGAGGAACTGGCCGTAATGCTCGTCCGCAAATAGAACTGCGGGAGTGCCGTCCCGCCAGCGCCGATTTCTTGCCGTCAGCGAAGCGAGCGATATTCCTTGTCGCGTTCCGGCAGGCTGAGCACGATCTGCCACAACTGGCCCTGGCGCGAGCGGAAGAAGCCGGCGCAGCTATGCAGATAGTATTTCCACATGCGATAGAAGCGCTCGCCGTAGCGCACCTCCAGCGTCGGCCAGGCGTGGCTGAAATTGTCCCACCAACTCATCAGCGTGCGGTCGTAATCCGGTCCGAAGTTGTGCCAGTCCTCGAGGATGAAACGGCCGTCGATGGCACGCGCGATCTCGGCCGCCGAGGGCAGCTTGCCGTTCGGGAAGATATACTTGTCGATCCACGGGTCGGTATGGCGCGTCGTCCGCTCGATGCCGATGGTATGCAGCAGGAACAGCCCGTCCGGCGCCAGCACGCGCCGGGCCAGATCGAAGTAGGTGCCATAGTTCTTCGGCCCGACATGCTCGAACATGCCGATCGAGACGATCTTGTCGAACCGGCCGCTGATTTCCCGGTAGTCCATCAATTCGATCTTTACGGGCAGGCCGGCACAGCGCTCGCGGGCGAGCCGCTGCTGCTCCTTCGACACGGTGATGCCGAACACCTCGACGCCGTAATGTGTCGCCGCGTAATGCGCAAAGCCGCCCCAGCCGCAGCCGATCTCCAGCACGCGCTCGCCCGGCTCGAGCTCGAGCTTGCGGCAAACCAAATCGAGCTTGGCCAACTGGGCAGTGGCCAGATCGCTGGCGTCTTGCCAGTAGGCGCAGGAATAGCTCATCGTCGGATCGAGCATCGCTGTGAAGACATCGTTGCCGATGTCGTAATGCTCTTCGCCGACCTGGTAGGCGCGCTGCGGCGACTGCAGATTGAAGAAGCGATGGCGCAGCATTTCGCCGAACAAGCGCAGACGGTTCCAGCCGCCGAGTCTTTCGTCGATGCGATGTTTGAGCAGGCGATGGAACAGCTCGTCTAGCCGTGCGCAATCCCACAGTCCGTCCATGTAGGCTTCGCCAAACCCCAGCGGGCCGCGCGTCAGGATCTGCCGGTATACGTCCTCGTCATGGACGCGGATGTCCCACGGCGCATCACCGTTGAAGCGTACGCCGGCAGCAGCCGCCAGTTCGGCCAAGACGGCCGGGGGCTCGGTCTGAGTCCGGACGGCCGGCCAATCATGTCTGGACAATGTTTCTATGCCCGTCCTCCCTTCAGCCAGATAGATGAGCGGACTTGCATACTATGCCCCAGTTCGCGGCGGCGAGCAATCACCTCGCCGTCGGTTCAGGCGAACAGCCAAGGCTGGGCGGCGCGGTGTTTCTCCTCGAAGGCACGGATCTCGTCGGCGTACTGCAAGGTCAGACCGATTTCGTCGAGACCATTGAGCAGGCAATGCTTGTGGTGCGGGGTGATCTCGAAACCGAAGCATTCGCCGGAAGGAGTGCACACGGTTTGTGATGGCAAATCGACGCGCAGGCGATAGCCAGGCGTTGCCTGGCACTCGCGAAACAGCTTATCGACGGTCTCGCCTGATGCGACGATCGGCAGGATGCCGTTCTTGAAGCAGTTGTTGAAGAAGATGTCGGCGAATGACGGCGCGATGATGACGCGAAAGCCATAATCGGCGATCGCCCACGGCGCATGTTCGCGGGAAGAGCCGCAGCCGAAATTGTCGCGCGCAAGCAGGATTTCCGCGCCCCGATAGCGTGGCTGGTTGAGGACGAAATCCTTCTTCAGCGGGCGCTTGCTGCAGTCCATGTCGGGTTGGCCGACATCCTCGTAGCGCCATTCGTCGAACAGATATGGGCCGAAGCCGGAACGCTTGATCGACTTCAGAAATTGCTTCGGAATGATCGCGTCGGTATCGACGTTGGCTCGGTCGAGCGGACAGACGAGGCCGTCGAGAGAAGTGAAGGGTTTCATGCAAAGCTCCGGATATCGACGAAATGGCCGGCGATCGCGGCAGCAGCGGCCATCTGCGGACTGACGAGGTGGGTGCGGCCGCCGGCGCCCTGGCGGCCTTCGAAATTGCGGTTCGAGGTCGAGGCACAGCGCTCGCCCGGCTCCAGCCGGTCGGCGTTCATCGCCAGACACATCGAGCAGCCGGGTTCGCGCCATTCGAAGCCGGCATCGAGGAAGATCTTGTCCAGCCCTTCGGCCTCGGCCTGGCGGCGCACCTGGCCAGAACCCGGCACCACCAAGACCTGCTTCACGTTGGCGGCCTTGCGCTTGCCGCGCACCACCGCGGCGGCGGCACGCAGGTCCTCGATGCGCGAATTGGTGCAGCTGCCAATGAAGACCTTGTCGATGGCGATCTGCGTGATCGGCGTGCCCGGGGTCAGTCCCATGTATCGCAACGCGCGCTCGATGCTCGCCCGTTTGACCGGGTCTTTTTCGTCAGCCGGATTCGGCACCTGGCCGCCGACGGGAAGCACTTGCTCGGGCGAAGTGCCCCAGGTTACCTGCGGCTCGATGCTCGCCGCATCGATCTCGACGACGGCATCGAATCGCGCCTCGGCGTCCGAGCGCAGGGTCTGCCAGTAAGCCATTGCCTTGTCCCACAGTTCTCCTTTGGGCGCAAAAGGACGGTCTTTCAGATAGGCGAAGGTCTTTTCGTCCGGCGCCACCAGGCCGGCGCGCGCGCCGGCCTCGATCGCCATGTTGCACAGGGTCATACGGCCTTCCATCGACAGATCGCGCACGGCATTGCCTGCGAATTCGATCGCATGGCCAGTGCCGCCGGCGGTACCGATCTTGCCGATGATGGCCAGCGCGATGTCTTTCGCCGTGACGAACTCACCGGCTTTCCCTTTCACCTCGATTAGCATGCGTTTGGACTTCTTTGCCACCAGCGTCTGCGTGGCGAGCACGTGCTCGACTTCCGAAGTACCGATGCCGTGCGCCAGCGCGCCAAAGGCACCATGTGTCGAGGTGTGGCTGTCGCCGCAGACGACCGTCATGCCGGGCAGGGTGGTGCCATTTTCGGGGCCGATGACATGGACGATGCCTTGGTTCGGATGCTTGAATGGGTAATACACCAGGGCACCGAAATCCTTGATGTTTTGGTCGAGCGTTTCGACCTGCAGACGCGAGATCGGGTCCTCGATGCCGCGCTCCCAGTGATCGGTCGGCGTGTTGTGGTCGGCAGTGGCGACCACGCTGTCCGGCCGCCAAGGCTTGCGGCCGGCGAGGCGCAAACCTTCGAAGGCCTGGGGGCTGGTCACCTCGTGCATCAGGTGGCGGTCGATATAGATGAGGCAGGTGCCGTCCTCCTCCTCGCGAACGACGTGAGATTCCCAAAGTTTGTCGTAGAGCGTCTTGCCAGCCATGTCGCCGATTCCCTTCTCGATCTTCGGGCAGCCCGAAACCTGGGCATTCGACCCGGAATGTAATGCCTCGTGCGCAAGCATTCTACCGGCACGCAGTGCCGTCCCGCCAGCGCCGACTTTCGGTTGATGGCCGTGGCCGATTGGGCTGGCTTTGGCGTTAGAATGCGATCGATACACGGAAGGGTGCCTCGAAAAACCGTCGCGAGCGGGTGGAGGGCAAGGCGATTGGTGCGCAGCGACCGAGACATATCAGTTAGATAGGCGAGGGAGCGAAAACGAAGTTTCGGCGTAGGCTCACGTGAGCGAAGCGAACGTTAAGCGAGGCGAAGCCGAGCGGCCGAAGCCAACACCGCGCAACGCGAGCCTCGCCCGCGCAGCAGGTTTATCGAGGCGCCCGGAAGAACGAGGACATCATGGCGAACAGCAAGCCCATCCCCGCAACCCTGATCCCTGGTGACGGCATCGGTCCGGAAATCACTGCGGCAACCCTCATGGCGCTCGACGCCTTGGGCGCCCCATTCGTCTGGGACCGCCAGGTTGCCGGCGCCGCCGGTGTCGCCGCCGTCGGCGACCCACTTCCGCCGGAGTGTCTGAACAGCATCCGCAAGACCAAGCTGGCCCTCAAGGGCCCGCTGGAAACGCCGATCGGCGGCGGCTACCGTTCGTCGAACGTGCGCCTGCGCGAGGAATTCAAGCTCTACGCCAACGTCCGTCCGGCCTTGACGCTGATTCCCGGCGGGCGCTACGAAAACATCGATCTGGTGCTGGTGCGCGAGAACAACGAAGGCCTCTACATGGGCTACGAGCACTTCATCCCGATCGACGACGACCCGCACGCGGTGGGCATGGCCACCGGCATCAATACACGCCAGGGCTGTCGGCACATCCTGAAATTCGCCTTCGATTACGCGATTCGCAAGGGGCGCAAGAAGGTCACCGTGGTGCATAAGGCCAACATCATGAAGGCGCTGACCGGCATCTTCCTCGAAACAGCGCGCCAGATGTATGAAAGCGACTACAAGGGCCAGATCGGATTCGAGGAGTGCATCGTCGATGCCTGCGCGATGAAGCTGGTGATGAACCCCTGGCAATTCGACGTCATCGTGACGACCAACCTGTTCGGCGACATCCTCTCCGACGAGATTGCCGGCCTGGTTGGCGGTCTGGGCATGGCGCCCGGCGCCAACATCGGCGACAACGCCGCGATCTTCGAGGCCGTGCATGGCTCGGCACCGGACATCGCTGGCAAGGGCATCGCCAATCCGATCGCACTGATGCTCGCCGCGGCGATGATGCTCGACCATGTCGGCCGCTTCGACCTCGGCAACCGGCTGCGCAGCGCGATCGACGCGACACTCAATGTGGATGGCGTGCGCACCTCCGATCTCGGCGGCGCCGCGACGACCCTGGAGTTCGCATCTTCGGTGGTCGAACGCATCAAGGCAAACCGCTGACGATTCTTTACATGCTGCGGCGATATTGACCGCCCACTTCGTAGAGCGCGCTGGAAATCTGACCGAGCGAGCAGACGCGCACCGCGTCCATCAGCACGGCAAAGACGTTGCCGCCATCGATCACGGTCTGCTTGAGCTTTTGCAGCATCGGCACAGCCTCGAGGGCATGGCGCCGCTGGAAATCGCGCAGCCGCCGGATCTGCGACCGTTTTTCTTCCTCGGTCGAGCGCGCGAGCTCGAGTTTTTCAGGAATCGATTCGCCATGCGGATTGCGAAAAGTGTTCACGCCGATGATCGGATGCGAGCCATCGTGCTTCTTCCGTTCGTAATAGAGCGACTCCTCCTGGATCTTGCCGCGCTGATAACCCGTCTCCATCGCGCCCAAAACGCCGCCGCGATCGGCCAGCGCCTCGAATTCCTCGAGCACGGCCTCTTCGACCAGATCGGTCAGCTCCTCGATGATGAAGCTGCCCTGGTTGGGATTCTCGTTCTTCGCCAGGCCCCATTCGCGGTTGATGATCAACTGGATCGCCATCGCGCGACGCACCGACTCTTCGGTCGGCGTGGTAATGGCTTCGTCATAGGCGTTGGTGTGCAGGCTGTTACAGTTGTCGTAGATCGCGATCAACGCCTGCAGCGTCGTGCGAATGTCATTGAAGGCCATCTCCTGCGCGTGCAAGCTTCGGCCCGAAGTCTGCACGTGATACTTGAGCTTCTGGCTCCTCTCGTTCCCGCCATACTTGTGCTTCATCGCGATCGCCCAGATGCGCCGTGCAACACGGCCGATCACCGAGTATTCGGCGTCCATGCCGTTGCTGAAGAAGAAGCTGAGGTTGGGCGCGAAGTCGTCGATGTGCATGCCGCGCGCCAGATACGATTCGACATAGGTGAAGCCGTTGGCGAGCGTGAAGGCGAGCTGTGTGATCGGATTCGCCCCCGCTTCAGCGATGTGATAGCCGGAGATCGACACCGAGTAGAAATTTCGCACCTGGTTGTGCACGAAGAATTCCTGGATGTCGCCCATCATCTTCAGTGCAAACTCGGTCGAGAAAATGCAGGTGTTCTGGCCCTGGTCTTCCTTGAGGATGTCGGCCTGCACCGTGCCGCGCACGGTGGAGAGCACCCATGCGCGGATCTTCTCGGTCTCGTCCTCGGTCGGCTCGCGGCCGTTGTCCACCTTGAACTTTTCGAGCTGCTGGTCGATCGCGGTGTTGAAGAACATCGCCAAAATGATCGGCGCCGGGCCATTGATGGTCATCGAGACCGAGGTGGCCGGATCGCACAGGTCGAAGCCGTCATAGAGCGACTTCATGTCGTCGAGCGTGGCGATCGACACGCCCGAGTTGCCGATCTTGCCGTAGATGTCGGGCCGCTCGTCGGGATCGCAGCCATAGAGCGTCACCGAATCGAAGGCCGTCGAAAGCCTTTTCGCCGGCATGCCTTCGGAGAGCTTCTTGAAGCGGCGGTTGGTGCGAAACGCATCACCCTCGCCGGCGAACATGCGCGTCGGGTCTTCGTTTTCGCGCTTGAAGGCGAATACGCCGGCGGTATAGGGGAAGCTGCCCGGCACGTTCTCCTTCATCAGCCAGGAGAGCAGCTCGCCTTCGTCCTGATATTTCGGCAGCGCGACCTTTTTGATCTTCGTGCCGGAGAGCGTCTCGTGAGTGAGCTTGGTGCGGATTTCCCTGTCGCGGATCTTCACGACATATTCGTCGCCGGCATACGCTTTGACGGTAGCGGGCCACATCTCCAGCAGCTTCTTGGCCCTCGGGTCGAGCTGGCCCTCCTTCCAAGCGAATAATTCATCGAGGTCTTTCGTTTCCTTGCCGCAACCGGCCAAGATTTCTTTGGCGATGCGCAAACTCTGGCGCTCACGGGCAAGCTTCACCTGGGCGTCGACATGCCGGTGATAGCCCCTCACGGTGTCGGCAATCTCGGCGAGATAGCGGCTTCTGGCCGCCGGCACGATCGCGCGGCTTCGCGAAGAATGTTTCGTCTCGACCGGCGGCAGTCTGCCGGGCTCGAGCTTCAGCCCCTTGCCGGCGAGATGCGCGGCGATGGCATGGTAGAGGGCGGTGACGCCATCGTCGTTGAAGCGCGCGGCCTGCGTGCCGAAGACCGGCATGTCCTCGATGCGCGCGGCGAACAGGCCGCGGTTCCTTTGATATTGCTTGCGCACGTCGCGCAGCGCATCCATCGCCCCCTTGCGGTCGAACTTGTTGATGGCGACGAAATCGGCGAAGTCGAGCATATCGATCTTCTCGAGCTGGGAAGCGGCGCCGAATTCCGGCGTCATCACATACAGCGAGCAATCGACATGCGGCACGATCGCCGCATCGCCCTGACCGATGCCGGAGGTCTCGACGACGATCAGGTCGAAGCCGGCGAGCTTGCAGGCCTTGATCGCTTCCGGCAGCGCCGCCGAGATTTCGCTGCCGGCCTCGCGGGTGGCCATCGAGCGCATGAAGATGTTCGGGTGTTCGATCGCGTTCATGCGGATGCGATCGCCCAGCAGCGCTCCGCCGGTGCGTTTCCTCGACGGATCGATCGAGATGATCGCGATCTTCAGCCTGTCTTCCTGATCGAGCCGGAAACGGCGGATCAGCTCGTCGGTCAGACTCGACTTGCCCGCACCGCCGGTGCCGGTGATCCCCAAGACCGGCACTGCCGGGACGGCAGCGCCGATCACCGCCTGGGCCAGCGGCCCGTCAGGGTCGTTTTCGATCACCGTGATCGCACGTGCGAGCTTGCGGCGATCGCCGCTTTTCAGTTCGTCGAGCGTCACCCCCCCGACGAGGGCGAAATCGCTTCTTGCCACGACATCGTTGATCATGCCCTGCAGGCCCATGCGCGCGCCGTCTTCTGGCGAGTAGATACGCGTCACGCCGTAGGCCTGCAGCTCCTCGATTTCATGCGGCACGATCACCCCGCCACCGCCGCCGAAGACCTTGATCCCGCCGCCACCGTTTCGCCGCAGCAGGTCGATCATGTATTTGAAGAATTCGACATGCCCGCCCTGGTAGGAGGTGACGGCGATACCCTGCACGTCTTCCTGCAGCGCCGCATTGACGATCTCCTGCACCGAGCGGTTGTGACCGAGGTGGATCACCTCGACACCGGTCGCCTGCAGGATGCGGCGCATGATGTTGATCGCGGCATCGTGACCGTCGAACAGCGCGGCGGCGGTGACGAAGCGCACCTTGTGCTTCGGCTTGTAGGGAGCGAGCTTGGCGGCGAGAGCGGGATCGGACATGGCGGAAGTCTCCTGGCGGATCACCAGATTAACGCGACGCAGCGATTCTGACTTGCGTTGACGTTAACGTCAACGTCATCTGGGGCGCTACCCTCAACCAACCAGTGAGGTTCGCAGTCAACTCGACGATCATGGTCGGGAAACCACCCCTCTAGATGAAACCGG
>JBKBOI010000031.1:0-14108 GCA_046294935.1 Rhodocyclaceae bacterium | reverse complement strand
CCTGCTTCCTCCTCGATCGCATCCGCGGCGGCACCGAGCAGTTCGACGAACGTCACCTTCGCCTCGGCGGCGAGGAGGTCGATCTCGCTCAAGGCCAGCCGCACGCGCGTGCCGCGTTCCAGCGTCGGCATGCCGCTGGCCTTGAGGATCAAAGGCAAGGTTTCGCAGCGGACGACGTTGTCCTTGAGGACTTGGGCGGTCACTTCGCTCACTCCTTCCTGCAACAGCCAGCGCAGGCACCAGTAATGCTCCATTCGCCGTTGGAATTCGGCGTAGCTTGCATAGGTGAGCTCGAAATCCCGCAGTGCTGCCAAAAGCTCGGCCGATTTCGGCGGGTAGGGTGGCTTGTCGCGGGTGAGCAGACTGACGAGCTGCCACTGGTTGGCAAGATCGGCGAAGCGGCGCAACGGCGAGGTGCACCAGGCATAGCAATCGACGCCCAGGCCCTCGTGCGGCGCGGCCACCGTCGTCATGCGCGCCTTGCCCGCCGTTTGCGCGCGATACATGCCCGGAATCTTCGCATCCCTGAGCATCGCGCCCCAAGTGCCGTTGGCGAGGATCATCAGCTCGGCCACCAGCGTATCGAGCGGGCTGCCGCGCGGCCGTTCCTCGATCGTCACGCGGCCGCGTCCCTGCGCTGTGGCGACATCCCAGTCGATGCGGAAGGCATAGTCCTTGCGATTCGTCTGCCCAGCTTTGCCGCGAGCGGCTTCCAGCACCACGGCCAGTTCCCACAGGCGGACGAGTTCGGCGCGGAAGGGGAATTCCGGCACCTTGCCCGCAGCGAGGGTTTCTGCGTTGAACAGCGGCTCGATGTCGTGATGGCGCAGGTTCGCCACCACCGGCACACGCTCGATCCTCGTCTCGTGCCCGAGGATGCGCAGATCGGGCGCGATGTCGAGATAGAGCGAGAGCGCCGGGACGATCCGTCCGGCGGCGAGCGTATGCGCATCGATGACACCCTCGGGCAGCATCGTGATCTTCCTGCCCGGCATATAGACGGTCGACAGCCGCTTGCGCGCGATGCGGCCAAGGTCGCTCTCGGGGCCAAAGGCAAGGCCGGGCGCGGCGATGTGGATGCCGACTATCATGCCGCCGTCGGCGCGGAAATCGACCGAGAAGGCATCGTCGATCTCGGTGGTGTGCGCATCGTCGATCGAGAATGCCTCGATTTCGGCCTGCGGCAGATCGGCCGGATCGGCGGCCGCCGCATACGGCGGAAAGCCAGTGCCGGTGCGGAAATGCTCGAACAGGAAGCGGCCCAGGTGATAGTCGTGTGTGTCGCGGATCGCCCCGCAGCGGGCAAGCAATCGCTCGGCGGATTCGTGGGTCGCCGCGCAGGCGGCCTCGAGTGCCTTGGTTTCCGGTTTGTTGCGGTCGGGCGCGTAGAGGAGTTCGGGCAGCAGGGGCTTGAACTCGGCCGGCAGCTGCCCGGCCTGCAATTCTGCGGCCATGCGTTCGATCGCCAGCGCCTGCTGGCGCTTCTTTTCCAGCCCGGCGAGCGCCGCTTGGAGGATTTCCGGCGGCGCCCTCCTGAAGCGGCCCTTGCCCTTGCGGTGGAAATAGATCGGCGCCGAGTGCAGCCGCAACAGCACCGCGCAGGCCTCGACCGGGCTGGGCGCATGGCCGACATACTCGGCGGCCATCTCGACAAAGCCGAATTCGCCCTCCGGCGCGACTTCCCAAAGGAATTCGGTATCGATGTCGGCCATCTGCTCTTCGGCTTGTGCAAGCAGCTCGGCAGGTGTGGGCTCTCGAAAACGCAGCAGCACGTTGGCGGCTTTCAGCTTGACGCGGCGGCCGGCAGCGGTATCGACCTGGAGGGAGGTGTCGTGGTCGGCGACGATGGTGCCGGTCTTGAAGGCGCCATCCTCTTCGAAGAGGACGTTCATGGGCTGGTCCAATCGACGACTCCCCATTGCCAGGTCAGGATCACGACGACGCCGAAGACGATCCGGTACCAGGCGAAGACCGTGAAGTCGTGGTGACTGATGTAGCGCAGCAGCCAGCGCACGCACGAGAAAGCCGAGACGAACGAGGCGACGAAGCCGACGACCCACAGTCCGAGATCGTCCCAGATGAGCAGATGACGCTCCTTCCAGAGCTGATAGATGGTTGCGGCGCCCAGGGTCGGCACGGCGAGGAAGAACGAAAACTCGGTGGCTACCTTCCGTGACAGGCCAAAGAACAATCCGCCGATGATGGTCGCGCCCGAGCGCGAGGTGCCGGGGATCAGCGCGCAAGCCTGGGCCAATCCCAGCTTCAGCGCATCCCACGGGCCGATCTCATCCACCGAGTGGATCGTGATCGTGTGGCGACGCTTTTCTGCCCAAAGGATGATGAAGGCGCCGACGATGAAGGCGAGCGCGACCGGAATCGGGGCGAACAGCGTCGCCTTGATTGCCTTACCGAACGACAGGCCGAGGAGGGCGAGCGGCAGGAAGGCGATGGCGAGGTTGATGACGAAACGTCTCGCGACCGGATCGCCCGGCAGGCCGGCGAGCACCTGGCCGAAGCGTCGGCGGTATTCCCAGACCACGGCGAGGATCGCGCCGGACTGGATGACGATCTCGAATAGCTTGCCGCGCTCGTCATTGAAACCCAGGAGGTCTCCCGCCAGGATGAGGTGACCGGTGCTGGAGATCGGCAGGAATTCGGTCAGGCCTTCGACGATGCCGAGAATCAGTGCCTGGAACAGCGGATACGGATCCATGACATGCAGGTTACCGTGGAACGAGGGTTTTCATGGGAGACTAAACCGGCGGGCCGTCTTTGCTCATGGTTCGCGGCTGGGGCATCGGTTCGGCTTGGCCATGGGATGCACACGACTCGCTTCGCGCGAACGGGTGGGCGGCACAGGCTCGGCCTTCGCCGGTGGCTGGCGACATCCGCTCACGAATCGCCGGCCTGCTTGCCGGTTTCATCCGTAGGGGTGGTTTCTCGATCATTCAAAAACCGCAGTTGGACGGTGTCACCCTTGCGCCGCGCATAGTCATACGCGGCGGCGAAGAGGTCGTCGCCGCTCTCGCGCCGCAGGCCGGCGAATAGCGCGGCGGCGCGTTCGAGATCCAGCGGCGTGTCGCCGTGCAGGAAGGGAAGGAAGGCGCAGGCGCGCAGGATCGGCGGCAGGTTCTTGTCGTAGCCGCTGGCCACGAGGTCGGTCGCCAGCGCTAGCGCCTCGTTGCGGTCGGCAGGCGATGGCTCGAGTCCGATCAGCCGCGGCAAGACGTCGAGCCGCAGGATCTCTGCCAACACAGCCTCGGCAAAGCCGGAGGTCATCGGGCTTTCCTCGCCGCGGACTTTTTCGCCACGGGTGCCGTCTCGCCAGCGCCGACTTTCGTGCTCTCCTTCGCCGCCTTCGTCGCCCGCTGCTCGAATTCGAAGCCGATCTTGCCATCCGGGCCACGTACGAGGTAAGCGGAGAACTTCTTCTTCGTGCGGTTCGAGACGAAGCCTTTGAGTAACGAGGTGCGCCCGGTGGCCAACAGTTTCTGCATCTCGGCGCGGGAGATTTCCTGCTGCAGGATCACCGAGCCTACACGGAAATCACAGGTTTTCGCGGCGCCGACGGCTTTTTCGCAGACATAGGCCATTGGTTGCTCGAATACCCGCCCACCGCATTTCGGGCAGGTGCCCAAGGGCTCCTGGCCGCTGAAGTCGGCTTCCTTTGGCGCGTCTTCCTCGTTGCCGAAGTCGAATTTCGGCGCGAAATCCTCATCGAGACGGATGATGGCGGAAAAGGCGCGCCCCATCTTGCTGCGAAAACCGGAAAGCGGGCCGATCTGGCCCTTCGACAAAAGTTCGTCCATCTCTTCGGCTTCCCACTGGCGGCCGGCGAGCACTTTCCATAGCTTGAAGTCGCACCGGTCGCACTTGAAGTAGCGGTAGGTCTCGTGGATCTTGCCGCCGCACTTGGGACAGGGAGTCTCGAGCGTGCCAAAATCGGCGTCGTGCAACTCGCCGGTCTTGATGCGCTCGACCATCTCGCGCGTCTGCTCGACGATGTGCGACATGAAGGCCTCGCGCTTCAAGCGGCCATGCTCCATTTCGCGCAGTTTCCATTCCCACAGGCCGGTCAGTTCCGGTGAGCGGATCTCGTCGACCTTGAGCTGTTCGAGCGCGAACAGCAGGTTGAAGGCTTTTGCGGTCGGCTGCAATTCGCGTCCCTGGCGATGCACGTATTCTTCCTGGATCAAACCCTCGATGATCGCCGCGCGCGTGGCCGGCGTGCCCAGCCCCCGCTCGGCCATCGCCTCCCTGAGTTCCTCGTCCTCGACCAGCTTGCCCGCGCCTTCCATCGCGGAAAGCAGCGTGGCTTCATTGAAGCGTGGCGGCGGCTTGGTCTGGTTCGCCACGATCTCGACATCGTTGGTCCACACGCGCTCGTTCTTCTGCAAAGGCGGCAGGTTCGGGTTCTCTTCGTCGGCGCCAACGGCTTCCTTGCCATAGACGGCGAGCCATCCGGGCGTGACCAGCACCTTGCCGACGGTCTTGAACGGCTCGCCTTCGACGCGCGTGATGCGGGTCGTGACCAGGTATTCGGCAGCCGGAAAAAAGATGGCGATGAAGCGTTTGAGCACCAATTCGAAGAGCTTCTGCTCGGGTTCGGACAGGTGCTTCGGCAATGTGCCGGTGGGAATGATCGCGAAGTGGTCGGAAACCTTGGCGTCGTTGAAGATGCGGCGCGAAGGATGCACCCAGCCGCTTTCGAGCACTTCTCTAGCGTGCTGGCCCAATGGCGAATCGGTCAGCGCCCGCAGGGTGTCCTTGACGGTGCCGATCATGTCTTCGGGCAGATAGCGGCTGTCGGTGCGTGGATAAGTGAGCACCTTGTGCTTTTCATACAGCGCCTGGGCCAGCGCCAGCGTGTTCCTCGCCGAAAAGCCGAAGCGGGCGTTGGCGTCGCGCTGAAGACTGGTGAGGTCGTAGAGCAGAGGGCAGGGCTCACGCTTCGGCGTTGTTTCTTCCGTGACTTCTCCGGGCTTGCCAAGGCATTTCTTGCGCAGCGCTTCGGCCTGCCCGAGATCCCACAGCCGTTCGGCGCGGGCGTGTTCGTCATCGCCTTTCTTGAACTTCTCGTCGAACCACTTGCCGCGATAGGTGCCGGCCACCGCCTGGAACTCGGCCTCGACCTCCCAGTAGTCGCGGGGCCGATGCGCGCGAATCGCCTTCTCGCGCTCGACGAGGATCGCCAGTGTCGGCGTTTGCACGCGGCCGACGGTGGTCTTGTGAAAGCCACCTTCCTGGGAATTGAATGCGGTCATCGCCCGCGTGCCATTGATGCCGATCAGCCAGTCGGCTTCCGAGCGGCAACGCGCCGCATCCGCCAAGGGCAGCATTTCCTCGTCGGTTCGCAGATGCGCGAAGCCCTCCTTGATTGCCTGCGGGGTCATCGATTGCAGCCACAGCCGCCAAATCGGCTTGTCGATCTTCGCGTACTGGACGATGTAGCGGAAGATCAGCTCGCCTTCGCGTCCCGCATCACAGGCGTTGATCAGCGCATCGATGTCCTTGCGCTTGGCCAGGCGCACGAGCAGCTTCAGGCGCTCCGCGGTCTTCTCGATCGGCTGCAGCGCGAAGCGCGGTGGGATCACCGGCAGGTGGGCGAAGCTCCATTTGCCGCGTTTGACTTCGTATTCCTCGGGCACCGCGAGTTCCAGCAGATGGCCGATCGCAGAGGAGAGCACATACCGTTCGCTCTCGTAATAATCGCCTTCGCGGCTGAAGCCACCCAGCGCCCGGGCGATGTCCTGGGCGACGGAGGGTTTTTCGGCGATGATCAATTGCTTGCTCATGGGGCCGGCATCATAAGCGGGCTTTGATCCGGCTGGCAAGCCGGATCAGTTCAGGCGCTGGTAGCGTCCGCCCGGCAACTGGGCGACGCGGCCGGACATCTCGAGGGTGAGAAGCTGCGCCAGCAACACATCGGCGGAAAGGCCGGTGCGTGAGACCAGTGTGTCGAGATCGCAGGGATCGCCGCCCAGGGCAGCGAGAATCGGGTCGTCCTCGGTCCTTCCTTCCTCTGGTCTGGCGGGCGCGGTGATCTGCTCCCAACGCAGCTCTTCGAGGATGTCCTGCGCCGATTCGACGAGTTTCGCGCCCTGCTTGATCAGCGCATGGCAGCCTTTCGACTGCGGCGAATGGATCGAACCGGGAATCGCGAACACCTCACGTCCGGCCTCCGCGGCGAGCCGTGCGGTGATCAAAGAACCGCTTTGCTTCGTCGCCTCGACGACCAGGCAGCCGCGACTCAAGCCCGCGATGATGCGGTTGCGGCGCGGGAAGTTGTTGGGAAGCGGCGGCGTGCCGAGCGGAAATTCGCTGACGATGCAGCCTTTCTCGGCGATCGCGCGGGCGAGGGCTTCGTTGCGGGCCGGGTAGATGCGGTCGCAGCCGGTGCCGATGACGGCGATCGTGGAAGCGGCTTCCTGCAAGGCGCCGCGGTGAGCCGCGGCGTCACAACCTGCCGCCATTCCGCTGACGATGGTGAGCCCGGCGGCGGCGAGCGTCTGGGCAAAGGCCTGGGCGTTCGCCTCCCCTTGTTTCGTGGCATTGCGAGAACCCACGATCGCGAAGGCAGGGCGGTTGAGGAGCTCGATGCGCCCTTTCACGTACAGGAGCAGCGGCGGATCGGGTGCGTTCAGTAGCGCTTGCGGATAGTCGATGTCGGCCAGCGTCAGGATCCGATTGCCGGGCTGGTTCGCCCAGGCGAGCGCCGCCGCCACCTCTGCTGCGGCCTCATGATGGAGGACGCGCTCGGCGAGTGCGTTGCCGAGCAGCTTGGCGAGCGAGCCGAGCGAGGCGGAAAAAACCGCCGCCGGAGTGCCGAATGCCTGCAGCAGGCGGCGCTGACCCTCGCCGCCCAAGCCCGGGATCATCGTCAGGCGCAGCCAGTCGGCGAAATCCGCCGCATCCATGCCGGGGCGGGGGATCCGATCAAGGCTTGCCGAAGCGGTCGCCTTCCATCACCGGCCGGTTCGCGGCGGTGATCAGTGCATAGGAGACGCGGTCGAAGACGCGGAAGACGAATGCAAGGCCGATCCGCTCGTCGGGCAGCAGGTGGGCCTGCACCTTGTCATCCTCGAAGCGGTTGGTGACCACCGGGCCGGCGCGATGGATGGCGACGACATGGCCGACTTCCAGGCCGTCTTGCTTGCCGCGCGACAGCGACACGATCGAATTCACGGCGGCTTCACCGACGCCACCATAGATCTGGATCACGCGCCCGCGGATGTCCTGGGTGGGCGCATGGGGAGCGTAGCTCATGACCTGCGGTCGATCGGCCGGGACGAGATAGTCGCCGCGGCCGATTTCCTGTTTGACGCTGGTCAGCTCGAGCGGCAGCACATCGCCGGACTCGCCAGCGGGGCGTGCGCTGCCGAGATACACCGCTTCGATGCCCAGCACTTCCTTGCTGTCGGGATCCACCAACGGCCGGCCAGGGCGGAAGACATGCCAGCGTTTGATGGTCGGGTCGGCGTTGGGGGTGGCATAGACCTTGTCGCCGGCGCCGGTGAAAACGCGGTTTTCCTGCGTGGCGACGAGACGCGGCGCCGTGTCGAAATCACCCGGGTTGATCACCAGTGGCTGCGACAGGAAGGGTTCGATCACGCCGGCCGGAATCGCGGGAATCTCCTGCGGCAGTGCCTCGGCGCGCACTTCCGGGCTGAGCTTGACGGTACCGAGCACCAGGCGCGGTTGTGCGCCGGAACGATCGAGGATCAGCACCTGCCCTGGATAGATGCGGTGCGGGTTTTTGACCTGCTCGGCGTTCATCTTCCAAAGTTCGGGCCAGCGGAACGGGTCCTTGAGGAATTTCGCCGCGATGCCCCACAGGGTATCGCCCGGCACGACGATATGGCGATCGGGCGCATCGGGCGCGAGCTCGATCGGCGCAGGCGAAGGCGCGCTCTGGGCCAGCGCAGTGGCGGTTGAAAAACCAAAAATCAGCGCGAATATAATGTGACGCATCATCAGACCTCCGAGCATGATCCGGATTCTGCCCGCAAATTCCGCACGCATCAACAGTTTTGACGCCCGGCGATCCGGGCGAGGATTGAAACATGGCCTTATTGCCGATACTGCGTTACCCCGATCCCAGGCTGCATACGGTGGCCAAGCCGGTCGAGGCCGTCGATGCGGACATCGAAAAACTCGTCGCCGACATGTTCGAGACGATGTACGAAGCGCCCGGCATCGGTCTTGCCGCGACCCAGGTGAATGTGCACAAGCGGGTGCTGGTGCTCGACGTCTCCGAGGACAAATCGAAGCCGATGGTGTTCATCAATCCGGAAATCATCGCCCGCGAGGGTGAGCACATCGGCGAGGAAGGCTGCCTGTCGGTGCCCGGCATCTACGAGACGGTCAAAAGGAGCGCGCGCATCCAGGTGCGCGCGCTCGATCTCCAGGGCGAGCCTTTCTGTCTCGAAGCGGACGGCCTGCTGGCGGTCTGCCTGCAGCACGAAATCGATCATCTCGACGGCAAGGTGTTCGTCGAATATCTCTCGCGGCTCAAGCTTTCTCGCATCAAGGCGAAACTGGCGAAACAGGCCAGGATCACGGCGTGAGAGTCGCGTTTGCCGGAACACCCGGATTCGCCGCCGTCGCGCTGCGCTCGCTGATTGCCGCCGGCTTCGAAGTCCTGCTCGTCCTCACCCAGCCCGACCGGCCGGCAGGGCGCGGGCACAAGCGTGTCATGAGCCCGGTGAAGGAAGTCGCGCTCGCCCACGGCATTGCCGTGCATCAGCCGGTAAGCTTGCGCGATCCAGCCGCCCATGCGCCACTCATTGCCGCCGCGCCCGACGTGCTGGTGGTCGCGGCCTATGGCCTGATCCTGCCGCAGGCGGTGCTCGACATCCCGAAGCGGGGTTGCCTGAACATCCACGCCTCGCTGCTGCCGCGCTGGCGCGGTGCGGCGCCGATCCAACGTGCGATCGAGGCAGGGGATCGCGAGACGGGCATCACGATCATGCGGATGGATGCCGGGCTGGACACGGGGCCGATGCTGCTCCAAAAAGCCATCGCGATCGGCGCTGACGAGACGGCAGGCAGCCTGCATGACAAACTCGCCGAATTGGGCGGACGCTCGATCGTCGAAGCCTTGCAGCGGCTCGATACGCTCGTTGCGCAACCCCAGCCGGTCGAGGGTGTCACCTATGCGGCGAAGATCGACAAGGCGGAAGCGGCGATCGACTGGTCGCAGCCGGCCGATGTCATCGAGCGGCGCTTGCGCGCCTTCGATCCCTTTCCTGGTTGCACGGCAGAGCTCGCCGGCACGACGCTGAAGCTTTGGCATGCCGAACTGGCGGCAGGCAAGGGAGCGCCCGGCGAGATCCTCGCCATCTGGCCGGATGGCATCGTCGTCGCTTGCGGGGAGGGCGCGCTTAAGCTCACCGAGCTGCAAAAACCCGGCGGCCGGCGTCTTCCCGCCGCCGACTTCCTGCGCGGCTTTCCGCTCGCCGCCGGCCAGTGCTTCAACCCACACGGAAGTTCTTGAACTGCCAGGGATCAGCGGTATCGATGTCCTCGGGAAAGAAGTCGGCGCGGTCTTTGAGCGGCGTCCAGTCGGAATAGACGCCGACGACTTCGCCCAGATAGGGCCGGCACAGCGCGATCATCTCGTCGAAGGGCAGCTCGTCGGGGTCGACCACACCCATCGCGGGGTTTTGGATCGCCCAACTCATCCCGGCCATCACGCCGGCGGTGACCTGCAGCCCCGTCGCCGAGTTATATGGCACGAGCCGCTTCGCCGCCTCGTGGGAAAGGCGCGAGCCCAGCCAATAGGCGCCTTTCGGATGGCCCATCAGCAACACGCCCAGCTCGTCGACGCCCTCGATGATCTCTTCGCGCACGATGCGTTTGTCTTGCTGTAGCCGCCACTCGCGGCCGGCGAGCTCATGGATCGAGAGCACCGCATCGTCGCAGGGGTGATAGGCGTAATGCACGGTGGGACGATATTCCGGGGTCGGCCCGGCGCCGACGGTCAGATAGTCGGCAATCGAGATCGCCTCGCCATGCGTGATCAAAAAGCCGTGCATCGGGCCGGCCATTGGCGTCCAACTGCGCACGCGCGTCGCCGCCCCGGGGCGCTCCAACCAGATCGCCGCTTCGCAGCCGAAACCATGACGGTGGCCATCCGCTGGAAAATGACGCTCGTGGCTGCCCCAGCCCAGTTCCGCGGGCTGGCAGCCCTCGCCGACGAATCCCTCGACCGACCAGGTATTGACGAATTCGCCGGGACGTTTGCGGGGACTCGCTACCTGCCAGTCGCGTTCGGCGATGTGGATGACCTTGACGCCGAGCGCTTGCGCCAGCCTCGCCCAGCCCAGCCGGTCGGTCGGCGCGGTCGCGTCGCGGCCGCAGTCGCGGGCGATGTCCAAGAGCGCCTGCTTGACGAAGTGCGACACCCAGCCGGGATTGGCGCCGTGGGTGAGCACCGCCGTCGGCGCGCCGGGACGATGTAGCGCCTTCGCCGCTTCGCGCAGCGCGTAGTTCGAACGCTCAGACGGCGAGAGCGCCGGATCGGTATAGCCGCCCGCCCAAGGCTCGATGCAGGCATCGAGATAGAGCGCGCCCCGTTCGCGGCAGAACTCGATCAGCGCCACACTGGAGACGTTGATCGACAGATTCAGCAGGAAATCACCGCACCCGACCAGCGGGGTGAGCACCTGCCGGTAATTCTCGCGCGTCAGCGGCAGGATCGTATGCGAAATGCCATGATCCAGCGCTTCCTGCAGGCCTTCGGCATCGGCGGTGACGATCGCGATCTGCTCGGGCCGCAGAGCGAAATGACGGAACAGCAACGGGAGGACGCCCTGGGCGATCGCGCCCCAGCCGACGATGGTCAGGCGGCCAGGGAAGGGGAGGGGGTTGAGGGCGGGAGGGCTCATGGAGCGGCATTTAACACCGAATCACGGATTCGATGGCTTACCATTCGCTCCATTCACCGCTCATGTGCCCCGCCCCCGCCCTTCCCGTCCGCAATCCGCCGCTTTCTCGCGCGCTCGCCGCCGCCGCGAGCGCGGTGGCGGAGGTGCTCGTCGGCCGCACGCCGGAGGCCGTGCTCGCCGCGCTGCCGGAGCTGCTGCGGCCCGCCGCGCGCGATCTCGCCTACACCGCGCTGCGCGACTTCGGCCGCGGCGATTTCCTGCTGGCAAGGCTCCTTGCGCGGCCGCTGAAGGAGGCGAAGGCGCGTGCGCTGCTACTCACTGCATTGGCGCGGCTCGAACGTCGGCCAAAGGAGGCGCACACCCTCGTCGATCAGGCCGTCGAGGCCGCCGCCAAGCCGTTCAAGGGGCTGACGAACGCCGTGCTGCGCAACTTTCTGCGCCGGCGCGAAGAACTCCTCGCCGCCGCCGATGCCGATGAGGTGGCTTCTTCACGCCATCCGCGCTGGTGGCTCGCGCTGCTGCGCGCGGCCTATCCCGACCGCTGGCAGGAAATCGCCGCCGCCGGCAACCACCATCCGCCGATGACGCTGCGCCTGAACGCGCGGTGCCGTGCCACCAGCGCCGAATTTCTCGCCCGCCTGGCCGAGGTGGGCTGCCCGGGACAGGCGCTCGACGAGACGGCGATCCTGCTCGAAGCTCCCGTGCCGGTCGAGCGCCTCCCCGGCTTTCAGGAGGGCTGCGTCTCGGTGCAGGACTGGGGCGCCCAGCAGGCGGCGCGGCTAATCGATGCGCACGACGGCATGCGCGTGCTCGATGCCTGCGCGGCGCCCGGCGGCAAGACCGCCCATCTGCTCGAACGGCATGAACTCGAGCTGACCGCGCTGGAAGCGGATGAGTGGCGCGCCCGTCGCATCGAGGAAAACCTCGCTCGGCTGAAGCTGAGCGCACACATCGTGATTGGCGATGCCCGCCAGCCGCAATGCTGGTGGGATGGCCGGCCCTATCACCGCATCCTGGCCGACGTGCCCTGCTCGGCTTCCGGGGTCGTGCGCCGTCATCCCGACATCAAATGGTTGCGGCGCAAGGGCGATGTGGCGACATTCGCACGGACCCAGGCGGCGATCCTCGACGCCTTGTGGCCGCTGCTGGCGCCGGGTGGCAAAATGCTTTACTGCACCTGTTCGGTGTTTCCGGCGGAAAACGGTGAGCAGGTGCGCGCTTTCGTCGCGCGTCATCCGGATGCGCGCCGCCTGCCGACGGGCGGGGATCTTCCGGAATGGCAACTTCTTCCCTGCGCCTCACATGACGGCTTTTTTTATGCTCTGCTGGAAAAACGTGCCTGAAAAGCTGCTCGCGCTGTGTCTCGCCCTGTCGTGGGCGGGAATGGCCTGGGCGGGGAGCATCCAGCCCAACGGAGCCGAGATCGTTGCCGACGAGCACGGCTGGGCAGTGAATGCATCCTTCGACATCGATCTCGGCGCGCGCTTTCTCGAAGCCGTGGGCAAGGGCGTGCCGCTCCATTTCCGCTTCGAGGTGCAGATCAAACGCAAACGCTGGTATTGGATCGACGAGCACCTGGCCGGCCGCGTCGTCGACTACCGCTTGAGCCATCAGGCGCTCACCCGCCAATATCGCCTGGCCGTCGGTGGCCTTTACCAGAACTTCGACACGCTCGAAGCGGCGCTGAAGGCGCTTGGCCACGTGCGCCGGCTGCATGTCGCCGACAGCGGCGTCCTGCCAGTGGGCGAGACGCTCGTTGCAGCCGTTCGTCTGTCGCTCGACCAGAGCCAGTTGCCCAAGCCATTGCAGATCGATGCGCTCGCCAATAGCGATTGGCAGGTCGGAGCCAGAACGCTGACCTGGCAATTCGTGCTCCAACCGGAGTCACAATGATCCTCGCCCTGGCACTCGCTGCGGCCCTGGGCGGCATGCTCGTGCTGCTGCTGGCGCAGGCTTCCGCCGACACGGCGCTTTTGTCCCGCCACATTCCGCTGTTGATCATCCTGAACGCGCTGGCGGCGCTGCTGCTGTTCGGTCTCGTCGTCACTCAATTGCGCCGCCTGTGGCGTGATTACCGGCAGGGCGTGTTCGGCGCGCGGCTCAAGTCGCGCCTGCTGACGATGCTGGCGATGATGGCGGTGCTGCCCGGCGTGCTGGTGTATGCGGTGTCGATGCAGTTCGCCGTGAAGAGCATCGATTCGTGGTTCGACGTGCGCATCGAGGCGGCGCTCGACGGCGGGCTCGATCTGGCGCGCAGCGTGTTCGAGACGATGCAGGCCGACCTGCTCGCCAAGGGTCGTTCGATGGCCTTCGATCTCGCCGAAGCACCGGCGCCGGGTGCGGTGCTGCTCAATCGCCTGCGCGAGCAGACTGGCGTGAAGTCTGCCGCGTTGATGACGGTGGGCGGACGCCTGATCGCCAGCAGCAGCGATGGCGAACTGGAAGGGCTGCTGCCGGCATTGCCCGATCTGGCGCAATTGCGCCAGGCGCGACTGGGCTCGGGCAGCGCGCGGGTCGAAGGCGATGCCGCGGGTGGTTTCGTCGTGCGTGCCCTGATCCCCGTCAGTTCCTACCGCCTCGAAGCCGAACCGCTGATCCTGCAGATCGAGCAGCCGGTGCCGGCCGCGATCGCGCAAAACGCCGCGCTCGTCGAGGCGGCGCAGCGCGATTACCATGAGCTGCAGCTCGGCCGCGCCGGCCTCAAGCGCCTGTACACCCTGACGCTGACCTTTGCGCTGCTTCTCGCGTTGTTTGCCGCGATCGCGCTGGCGTTCTTTCTCGCCGGCCGGCTGGCCAAGCCGCTGTTGATGCTCGCCGAAGGCACGCGCGCGGTCGCCGCCGGCGATCTGACGCCGCGCGCGGTGCTGGAGACCGACGACGAGCTGGGCGTCCTGACCCGCTCCTTCAACGAGATGACTCAGCAGTTGCGCGAAGCGCGCGATCAGCGCGATGCCGCGCAACGTGCCGCCGTCTGGGGCGAAGTGGCGCGGCGGCTCGCCCATGAGATCAAGAATCCGCTCACCCCGATCCAGCTCTCGGCCGAACGTCTGCAGATGAAGCTCTCCGGCAAGCTCGCGCCGGAGGATGCCGCGGTGCTGGCGCGGGCGACGAAAACCATCGTCGATCAGGTCGAGGCGATGAAGGCGATGGTCAATGACTTCCGCGACTATGCGCGACTGCCGCCGCCCAAATTGCAACCGATCGACCTCAATCGGCTGG
>JBKBOI010000030.1:0-14435 GCA_046294935.1 Rhodocyclaceae bacterium | reverse complement strand
GCAGCCATCGCGCGGTGGACGAATCGGCTCAGAAGCATTGCAGCATGTGCGCCTCGCAGTAGGTGCGCTTGAGCCACGCCAGGCCGATCCAGCACCAGAACAGGACGAAGAAGGCGACGATCGGCAGATGCCGATCGATGATCTGCGGCGGAGCTATGAAACGCACGAGTCTCAGTACCGGGCGCGTGATGAGAACGAAGAGCTTATAGACGCCGTTGTCGTGCCGACGGCGGCCAGCCAGCAGGGCGAGCACGCCTTGGCCGATGAGAAAAAACAACGCGACTTCGACGAGCGCACGCAAGATTCCTATGACGAACAGCACTGGGTGACTCATGATATGTTTGGTCTTTGGTCTTTGGTCTTTGGTCTTTGTTTTCGACTTCATCGATGATGAATTACGATCACTGGCGCCATTATGCCCGCGGCTGGTTGTTTCATTTCCTCGGCAAGACAGACGTCGCGTATGAGGCTTATGCAAAGGCATTCGCAGCCGATCCGCGCGATGCCCAGTCCGCCCGGCATCTTGCTGCCATTGCCGCGGAAAGGAAACGCTGGGATGTCGCCGAGTCCTGGCTCGAAAAAGTGCTCGAGCTCGTTCCAGGAGATGCCGATGGCTGGTTCAATCTCGGTTTCGTGCGCGAGCACGCCGGCAAGGCCGCTTCCGCGATCGTTGCGTTCAAGGAAGCGGTGCGTCTGAAGCCTGGTCAGGACCGTGCCTGGTATGGCATGGGGCTGGCCCATGCCCGGCTCGGAGAGCACGAGGCGGCCGCTGCCGCGCTGGCAGAGGCGGCACGATTGCAGCCGCTGAATGGCGAAGCATTCTATCAGTGGGGGATGGCATTGCATCATGCCCACCGCCCCGAGGAAGTGACGAAGGTCGTCGAACAGTTGGTCGCTTTCGATCCCAAACGCGCGAAAAAGCTGGTACAGGATACCGAGCGGGCCGACTTGATGAAGCTCATCCCCGAATTGCCTTTCTGAATTCGGCGCTGGCAGAACGGCACGCCCAGTCTCAGGATGTAATAAAAACCGGCCCAGCCGGGATGGCATGGGCCGGTTTGCACTGCTTGGGGCTCGCGCCCCCTCCTCCCCCGGCGTCCGTATCAGGCGGCGCGGGTGTCGATGTCGCCTTCCAGGTTCGGATAACGCACGTGGTCGACCAGTTCCTGGATATCCTTGCTGGGCGCTGGCGAAATCAGCGAACCGACGATCACGCCGATGAAGCCGACGGGGATGCCGAAGATGCCGGCCGAGATCGGGTTGATGTCCCACCACTTCGGCGCATTGACGCCAAAGAACGGGTAGGTGATGTACATGTAGTACATGCAGATGCCCAGACCAGCGAGCATGCCGATGATCGCCCCCATTTGGTTGGCGCGCTTCCAGAACACGCCCAGCACCAAGGCAGGAAAGAACGCCGAGGCTGCCAGCGAGAAGGCCGCGCCGACGAGGAACAGGATGTCGCCCGGTTTCAGGCTGGTGACATAGGCGGCAATCACGGCCACTACCAGCAGCAGGCCCTTCGATACCGCGAGTCGGCGAACCGTCGGCGCATGCGGGTCGATCATCTTGTAGTAGAGGTCGTGCGAGAGCGCGTTGGCGATGGTCAGTAGCAGGCCGTCGGCAGTGGAGAGCGCCGCGGCGAGACCCCCTGCGGCGACGAGACCCGAGATCACATAGGGCAGGCCAGCGATTTCCGGCGTGGCCAGCACGACGAGGTCGTTGCCGATGGTGATTTCGGCCAGTTGCACGATGCCATCCTTGTTGATATCGGTGATCGCCATCAGCGTCTTGTCCACCGCGGCCCAGTTCGAGACCCAGGCCGGCAGCGCCGAGAAGGCCGAGCCGACGAGGTTGTGGTAGATCTCGTATTTGACCAGCACGGCCAGCGCCGGGGCGGTGAAGTAGAGCAGGAAGATGAAGAACAGCGACCAGAACACCGAGATGCGCGCTTCCTTGACGGACGGCGTGGTGTAGTAACGCATCAGGATGTGGGGCAGCGCGGCGGTGCCCACCATCAGGCAGAAGATCAGCGCCAGGAAGTTCTTCTTCGCCACCATGCGCGCCGCTTCGTCCTTGGCGGCAAATGGCTCGGCATGCGCCTTCACGGGAGCCGCCTTGGCCGCCGCACCCGTCTTCGCCTTGGTCCAGGCCGCCTTGGCCGCCGCCGGGTCGGCAGGGAAGTCCTTCAGCGCTTTTTCCGCGGCCTCGATCGCCTTCGGATCGGCGTTCGCCGCCTTCAGCTCGTTGAGCTTGGCTTCGAGCTTGGCCTTTTCCTCGGCGAGATAAGCCGCGCCACCCGCCTCCAAGGCCTTGAGCTTGGCATCGGCATCGGCCGCCTTTTCGCGAAAGATCGCCCGCACCGATTCTTCGGCCGCGCCTTTTGGCGTTTCCTTATTGTTGAACTCCTTCTCGAGCGCGGTCACCTTGGGCAACGCCGTGGTATAGGCAGCGATCTGAGGAATCGGAATGCCCGTGTGCTTCACCGACAGCCAGACGACCGGGATCATGTAGGCGACGATCAGGATGATGTATTGCGCCACCTGCGTCCAGGTCACCGCTTTCATGCCGCCGAGGAAGGAGCAGACCAGGATGCCGGCCAGGCCGACGAACACGCCGATGCCGAACTCGAGGCCGGTGAAGCGGCTGGTGATCAGGCCCACGCCGTAGATCTGCGCGATCACGTAGGTGAAGGAGCAGATGATCGCCGCGATCACGCCGATCAGGCGTGGAATGTTGCCGCCATAACGGGCGCCGAGGAAGTCCGGAATCGTGAATTGGCCGAACTTGCGCAAATAAGGAGCGAGGAACAGCGCCACCAGGCAGTAGCCGCCAGTCCAGCCCATCACGAATGCCAGGCCGTCATAGCCAGTGGCATAGAGCGTGCCCGCCATGCCGATGAAGGAGGCAGCGGACATCCAGTCGGCGCCGGTCGCCATGCCGTTGAAAAGCGCTGGAACACGCCGGCCGGCGACGTAATACTCCGACACCTCGGCTGTCTTCGACATGAAACCGATGCCCGCATAGAGCAGGATCGTCGCGAACAGGAACATGTAGCCGAGAATCTTGTTCGGCACGCCCATCATCTCGAGGATGCCGACGAAGATCACGAAGGCGATGAATCCCCCCGTGTAGAAAGAGTAATAGCGCTTGAGCTGATTGAAGAAGGCCTTGTTGCTTTGGGCTGCGGTTGCCATCAGTCATCCTCCCCTTCATGCACGCCGTATTCCTGGTCCAGCTTGTTCATGTAGCGAGCGTAGTACCAGATGATCAGCACATAGACGATCAGCGAGCCTTGTGCTCCCATGTAAAAGCCCACCGGGCCGATGATCTCGATGGCGTTGAGTTCGCGGGCGAACCACGAGACCACGAAGGTCACGACGAACCAGATGGCAAGGAGGATCGAGGTGATCCTCAGATTTCTCTGCCAATACTCCCGATGCTTTTCGGTCAGTTGCATTGTTTAACCTCCTCGATTGACGTTGCTTGGTTCTTGCCAGCACCTCATCCGGCTCTGGTTTTGCTCCATGACGGCCCGTCTGCGCGGACTCACCATGCGTGCGACCGCTCCACTCTCTCCGGCGCCATCACATGGTCGGGAAAAATGCTGACAAGAACCTTACAAGCTCAGGCAACTGATTGATGCGCCGCACAAATCTCGTGGCAAGGCTTCATGTCTTCCGGGAACCAGACGGATACCGTGACGCCCTCGCACGATCGTCGAGTCGGCAGAGAGAAAACCGGATGGCGGATGAACGTCAAGCCGCGGGGAAGACCACCCGGAAACGGCTGCCACCTCGTTGCCCTTCTTCCACGCTCACACTGGCGGCGTGAAGCTGGGCGATCTCCTGGACGATGGCGAGCCCCAGCCCGCTTCCTTCGGCCGACGAGCCCAGCACCCGATAAAAGCGGTCGAAGATCCTTTCGCGTTCGGCCGGATCGATGCCCGGCCCGGTATCCTCGACTTCGACCACGCAGCCATCCCGTGAATGGACGCGCACCGTCACCACCCCACCCATCGGCGTGTATTTGATCGCATTGTCGACGAGGTTTTCGATCATTTCACGCAGCAGGAAAGTCACCCCCATGACGTTCGCGGGCGTGCCCGATGCCTCGAAGCCGATATCGATGTTCTTTGCCAGCGCCAAAGGCGCGCAATTCATGGTGACCTCGCGGGACAGCGCGCCGATGTCGACTTCCTCTTTCTTCTGCATGAGGTGTTCATGACTGGCTTCGACGCGCGCCAGCTGCAACAACTGATAGGTCAGCCGAGAAGCGCGATCGATGCCCAGCGCCAGACGTTCGATGTATCCACGCATGTGTCGGGGGTCGTCTTCGCGCAGGGCCAGATCGATCTGGGTTTTCAGGCCGGTCAAAGGCGTCTTGAGCTGATGGGCGGCGGCCGAGATGAAGCGTTGCTGGGATTCGAGGTTGCGCTTGAGGCGCACCATCATGTCATTGAACGCCGCGACGATCGGTTGTAATTCCTCCGGCACGGTTTGCAGATCGATCGGCGACAGATCGTCCGGCCGCCGCTCGAGGATGCGCTCGCGCAACCGGCTGATCGGTTGCAGCCCGCGTGTCAGGCCAAACCAGACGAGTAGCGCCGCCAGCGGGATGATGGCGAACTGGGGAAGCAACACGCCGGAGATGATGCGCGAGGAAAGCGCCTTGCGCTGCTTGCGCGTCTCGGCGGCCTGAAACAGCAATGGCCGTGCGTCGGATGGCGAGGGCAGCAACTGGTAGGCGATGCGGATCGGCTCGCCATGCAGGTTGCCATTGCGGAAATGAACCTTGCCCGGCGTGATCTCATCGCCGCCGCGCAATGGCGGTATGTCGGCGCCCTGGATGATCTCTCCTTCCGCCACGGCCAGCTGGAAATACAGCCGATCGTTTTCTTCCTGCGCGTCGGGATCGAGAGATTCGACGGGCAGCGTGACGCTCACGCCGTCCGGGGTCACGCGCGCCGTCTGGACGAAGCGCACGACATGTTCGGCCAGGACATGGTCATAGACCTGATCGGCGATCCGGTCGGCGACGTGATGCGTCGCGGCGATCGAGATCGGCCAGACCAACAGCAAAGGCGCGAGCATCCAGTCGAGGATCTCCCCGAACAGCGAATTCGGGGTGGGGTGTGGATCGCTGAAAACCGAGGGACGCCGCCGCTTGTGCGTCGGCTTGTCAGCTGCCGCCAACGGTTTCTCCGTTTCGCGGTTTGTCGAGACAATAGCCCAGGCCGCGCACGGTGGCGATGTGGATGCCCTCCGGTTCCAGCTTCTTGCGCAGACGGTGGACATAGACCTCGATCGCGTTGGTGCTGACTTCTTCGCCCCAGCCGCAGAGATGATCGACCAGCTGCTCCTTGCTGACGATCCGGCCATTGCGCAAGAGGAGGATTTCGAGCAGCGCGAGCTCGCGCGCCGACAGGTCGAGCACTCGGCCGTCGCAGCGCGCCACCCGTTCGCTTTGGTCATAGCTGAGGCAGCCGAATTCGATCTGTTTCGTCTGCGCCGTGCCGCGGCGCGACAGCGCCCGCACCCGGGCTTCGAGTTCGGGCAGGGCAAAAGGCTTGGTCAGGTAGTCGTCTGCGCCCGCGTCGAGACCGCGCACCCGGTCATCCAGACCGTCCTGCGCAGTCAGGATCAGCACCGGCAGGGGATTCTTGCGCGCCCGCAGCCGTTTGAGCACCTCGATGCCCGGCAGCCTGGGCAGCCCCAGATCGAGGATCAGCAGATCGTAAGCCTGCGAAACCAAAGCGGTATCCGCTTCCAGGCCATCGCTGACGTGATCGACCGCGTAGCATGATTTGCGCAGGGCCCGCACCAGCCCATCGGCGATCATCGGATCATCTTCGGCGAGGAGTATCCTCATACGGCGGTCGGTCATGCCTTCGTTGCTGCGTGGCGTTATCATACGCCGCTATTGCAACGCAACAAAACATTGGCTTCCAACCCTTCGTCCCGTTTCCGCCCATGTCTTTCCGCCCCACCCTGCATAGCCCACTGGCGGCGCTGATCGAGCGCGCGCCGATCACCGTTACCCCGGAAAGCACGTTGCGCGATGCCGTGCTGCTGATGTCCGAGCATCGCATCGGTTCGATCATCGTCGTCGAGCCGGAAAGCCAGCGCCCCATCGGCATCTTCACCTTGCGTGATTTGTTGCACAAGGTCGCCGCCAGATCGTGCGATCTCGATCAGCTGGTGACTTCCGTCATGAGCGATTCGGGCCTCATGATGCTCAACTGGCGCGCGACGGCATATCAGGCCGCGCTGGTGATGGCGCGCCACGGCATTCACCACGTCATCGTCGTCGATGCCGCCGGCAAGTTGAAAGGCGTCGTCTCGCAGGAAGACATCTATGAGCTGCAAAGCGGTGGCGGCAAGGCGATTTCCGGCGCCATCCGCAGCGCGCGCGATCTCGATGGCCTCATCGCCGCTGCCGAGGACATCCGCCGGCTGGCGGTGCGCACGTTGGCCGAAGGCGGCAAGGCAGAGGCGCTGACGCAGATGATCTCGTCGCTCAACGACCATTTGACGGCGCGTCTGATCGAGATCACGCAGGAGGAATTCCAGCTACCAAAGATGCCCTGGGCCTGGCTCGCCTTCGGTTCGGAAGGACGCTATGAGCAGACGCTGTCCACCGATCAGGACAATGGCATCATCTTCGCCGCCTCCGCCGATCAGGCCGAGACCGCGCGCCAGGCTTTCCTGCCCTTCGCCCGTGAGGTGAACCTGCGTCTCGACAAGCTCGGCTTTCCACTCTGCAAAGGCAATGTCATGGCCAGCAACCCCAAGCTGTGCCTGTCGGTCGAGGAATGGCAGGCGCGCTTTGCCAGCTGGCTGCGCTCGTCGACGCCGCAAGCCCTGCTGGATGCGACGATCTATTTCGATTTCCGGCCGATCTATGGCAAAGAAGAGCTCACCGAGGCGCTCAGCGAATGGCTGCGCCAGCACATTCCGGGGGCCACGCTGTTCTTGCGCTTCATGGCCGAGAACGCACTGCGCGTGCGGCCGCCGCTGGGCATGATCCGCGATTTCAGCTTCGACGACAACAAGGATTTCCCCAACACCATCGACCTGAAGGCGAGCGGCACCCGTCTGTTCGTCGATGCCGCGCGCATCCTCGCCCTGGCCAATGGCATCAGCGCCACCAATACCGCCGAACGGCTGCGCGCCGCCGCCGAGCTGGGCAAGGTCGGCCGCGACGACACCGATGCCATCATCGAAGGCTTCTACTTCCTGCAGCAGCTGCGGTTGCGCGTTCAACAGGAGGGCACCTCGGCGGGCCTGAAGAATCGCGTCGATCCGGAAAGGCTCAACGAGCTCGACCGCTTCGTCCTCAAGGAAGCGCTCAAGCAGGCAAAGAAGCTGCAAAGCCGCATCCAGCTCGACTACCGGCTTTGATTTCCTCCGAAGTGCCGTTTTGCCAGCGCCGACTTTCCGCCAGGGGTCGGCACGCGGCAACGGGATTCGCTTGCCAGCGCCGCCTTGCCATGCACTTGGCATGAGCCTTCGAACCGTAAGCGTCGAGTAAGTTTGCCGCCGCACAATCCCCACGGTCAAAGCCGGGCTTTGGCTCCAATACCCATTCTCAGGAGGATTCGATGCAATACAAACACGACGCGCAAGGCTACTGGAAAGCGACCTTGGGATTGATCGCCAAGGTTCTGACGATCTGGTTCCTATGTTCCTTCGGTGCCGGCATCCTGTTCGCCGATGCGCTCAACGCCTTCCATCTGGGTGGCTATCCGCTCGGCTTCTGGTTCGCTCATCAGGGCTCGATGTATATCTTCGTCGCGCTGATCTTCTGGTATGCGAAGAAGATGGGCGACATCGACCGCGAATTCGACGTTCACGAAGACTGAGGAGCGCCACGCCATGGATCTGCAAACCACCATTTATCTCGTCGTCGGCGCCACCTTCGCGCTGTACATCGGCATCGCCATCTGGTCACGCGCCGGCTCCACCAGTGAGTATTACGCAGCCGGCGGCGGCGTGCACCCGGTATTGAACGGCATGGC
This sequence comes from Rhodocyclaceae bacterium, assembly GCA_046294935.1. Lineage (GTDB taxonomy): Bacteria > Pseudomonadota > Gammaproteobacteria > Burkholderiales > Rhodocyclaceae > Sulfuricystis. Next base: position 6,415 of record JBKBOI010000030.1, on the reverse strand, counting down.
CACCGCAGCCGACTGGATGTCGGCCGCCTCGTTCATCTCGATGGCCGGCCTGATCGCCAATATGGGTTATGGCGGCGGTCTGTTCCTGATGGGCTGGACCGGCGGTTATGTGCTGCTCGCCTGTCTGCTCGCGCCTTATCTGCGCAAGTTCGGCAAGTTCACCGTGCCGCAGTTCATCGGCGACCGTTTCTACTCGCAGGGCGCCTCGACGCTGGCGGTGATCTGCCTGCTGGTCGCTTCGCTGACCTACATCATCGGCCAGATGACGGGCGTCGGCGTCGCCTTCTCGCGTTTCCTCGGCGTCTCCAGCGACACCGGGATCTACGTCGGCATGGCGATCGTGTTCACTTATGCAGTGTTCGGCGGCATGAAGGGCATCACCTATACCCAGGTGGCGCAATACATCGTTCTGATCTTCGCTTACATCATCCCGGCCGTGTTTATCTCGATCGCCCTCACCGGCGTGCCGATCCCGCAGCTGGGCCTGGGCGCGGATCTCGACGGCACCGACGTCGCCCTGCTGACCCGTCTCGATCAGGTCGTCACCGATCTCGGTTTCGGCAAATACACGACCACTACCGCCGGCTCGACGCTGAACATGTTCGTCTACACGTTCTCGCTGATGGTCGGCACTGCCGGTCTGCCGCACGTGATCATGCGTTTCTTCACCGTGCCGACCGTCGCCGCCGCACGCTCGTCCGCGGGTTGGGCGCTGGTCTTCATCGCCTTGCTCTATACCACGGCGCCCGCGGTTGCCGGCATGGCCAAGCTCAACCTGCATGGCACCGTCAACCGCGCCGTCGGCGTGCAATCCGACCCAGCGGGTGGCCTCAAGGTGAATCCGGATGCCATCGAGACCAACCTCGACCCCTACGCCCCCGAATCCAGCCTGCGCTACGAAGAACGGCCCGACTGGATGAAGCGCTGGGAAAAGACCGGCCTGCTCAAGTTCGAAGACAAGAACGGCGATGGCCGCATCCAGTACTACAACGACAAGACCAAGAACGAAGTCGCGAAAGCCAAGTTCGACGCTGCCGGCTGGAAGGGCAACGAGCTGACGGTCAATGCCGACATCATCGTGCTGGCCAACCCGGAAATCGCGCTCCTGCCCAATTGGGTGATCGCGCTGGTCGCCGCCGGCGGTCTCGCCGCTGCGCTATCGACCGCCGCCGGCCTGCTGATGGCGATCTCTTCCGCCATTTCCCACGACCTGGTGAAGAACGTCTTCAAGCCGGACATCAGCGAGAAGGGCGAATTGATCGCCGGCAAGATCGCGATGGCCTGTTCGATCGTGGTCGCCGGCTACCTCGGCTTGAACCCGCCCGGCTTCGCCGCCGGCACCGTGGCGCTGGCCTTCGGCATCGCGGCCTCGTCGCTGTTCCCGGCGATCATGATGGGCATCTTCTCGAAGAAGATGAACAAGGAGGGCGCGATGGCCGGGATGCTCGCGGGTCTGCTGGTGACGTTGTTCTATGTGTTCGCGCACAAGGGCATCTTCTTCATCAAGGGCACCGAGTATCTGGATTTGATCGGCGGCGCCAACAGCTTCTTCGGCATCACGCCGGAAGCCTTCGGCGGCGTCGGCGCGGTGATCAATTTCATCGTCGCCTTCGTTGTCGACAAGCTCACCAAGGAGCCGCCAGAGCACATCCAGCACATGGTCGAGAACGTGCGCATCCCGCGTGGCTCGAGACTCGTGGATGGCTCGCACGCTCACTGAGCAGTGAAAACCGCGGCCCGGATGCCCGGGCCGTCCGTCAGCCCCGCCGCGTTACACTGGCGGGGCTTTTCGTTTGGAGACCGCATCGATGGTTTTCGATATCGGCGTCGCCATGACATGGTTGCTGTTTTTGGCGCTCTTTCCCATCACCTACTATTGGCTGCGGCGCGCCTGGCGCATCGCGATCAAACGCGACTTTTCCGAGGTGGCGCTCAAACGCGGGGAACCGCCCCCAAACCCGGAAAAATACGCGCCCTGGGCGCTGCTGATCAACCTGGTCGGCGCCGCGATCCTGATCTTCGTGATCGTCGGCATCGTCGCTGGAGTGCTGGAATACGACGCCTGGACGGCCATCGCCGGCTCGACGCTGTGGCTGAAGATCATCTTCGATTTCATCCTGAGCCGGCAGGCGCACCTATTCGCGCCCAAAAAGGACGCCGCGAAGGGCAAATGACCCGTTTCGTGCCGTCTCGCCAGCGCCGAATTTCATACTGCCCGGCGAAAACGAAACGCCCCGCAGGGTTTCCCGTGCGGGGCGCTCGACGGAAGGAAAGGGTTACAGGGAGGGGAAACCAAAGTTTCCCCGGTTCCCGACACGATGCGATCGCTCGGCGATCACATCATGTCCATGCCGCCCATGCCACCCATGCCGCCGCCGGCAGGCGCCGCCGGCTTCTCTTCGACGAGTTCGGCGACCATGCAGTCGGTGGTGAGCATCAGGCCGGCCACCGACGCGGCATTTTGCAGCGCGGTGCGCGTGACCTTGGTCGGGTCCAGCACGCCCATCGCCACCATGTCGCCATATTCGCCGGTCGCAGCGTTGTAGCCGAAGTTGCCTTGGCCTTCGACGACCTTGTTGACGACCACCGAGGGCTCGTCACCGGCGTTGGCGACGATCTCGCGGATCGGCTGCTCGAGGGCGCGCATCACGATCTTGATACCGGCATCCTGATCGTGGTTATCGCCCTTGACATTGACCGCGGCGCGAGCGCGCAGCAGCGCAACACCACCGCCGGGGACGATGCCTTCTTCCACGGCCGCGCGGGTGGCATGCAGCGCGTCTTCGACACGGGCCTTCTTCTCCTTCATCTCGACTTCGGTGGCGGCGCCGACCTTGATCACCGCCACGCCACCGGCGAGCTTCGCCACGCGCTCTTGCAGCTTCTCCTTGTCGTAGTCGCTGGTGGCTTCCTCGATCTGCACGCGGATTTGCGCCACGCGCGCCTTGATCGCCTCTTCGGAACCCGCGCCGTCGATGATCGTGGTGTTTTCCTTGGCGACTTCGACGCGCTTGGCCTGACCGAGGTCCTTGAGAGTCGCCTTCTCGAGCGTCAGACCGACTTCCTCGGCGATCACGGTGCCGCCGGTGAGGATGGCGATGTCTTCGAGCATGGCCTTGCGGCGGTCGCCGAAGCCAGGCGCCTTGACGGCGACGGACTTGAGGATGCCGCGCAGGTTGTTGACCACCAAGGTGGCGAGCGCTTCGCCTTCGACGTCCTCGGCGACGATCAGCAGCGGACGGCTGGCCTTGGCGACTTGTTCGAGCACCGGCAGCAGGTCGCGGATGTTGGAGATCTTCTTGTCATGCAGCAGGATGTAGGGGTTCTCGAGAACGGCGATCTGCTTGTCGGGGTTGTTGATGAAATAGGGCGACAGATAGCCACGGTCGAACTGCATGCCCTCGACGACTTCCAATTCGTTTTGCAGCGACTTGCCGTCCTCGACGGTGATCACGCCTTCCTTGCCGACCTTGTCCATCGCATCGGCGATGATCTGGCCGACGTCGGCGTCGGAGTTGGCGGAAATGGCGCCGACCTGGGCGATTTCCTTCGAGGTGGTGCAGGGCTTGGAAATCTTCTTCAGCTCCTCGACGACGGCCGCGACGGCTTTGTCGATGCCGCGCTTCAGATCCATCGGGTTCATGCCCGCGGCGACGTACTTCATGCCTTCGCGCACGATCGATTGTGCCAGCACGGTCGCGGTGGTGGTGCCGTCACCGGCGATATCGGAGGTCTTGGAGGCAACCTCCTTGACCATCTGCGCGCCCATGTTCTCGAACTTGTCCTTCAGCTCGATTTCCTTGGCAACCGAGACACCGTCCTTGGTGACGGTCGGTGCGCCAAACGAGCGTTCGAGCACGACATTGCGGCCCTTCGGACCGAGGGTGACCTTGACGGCGTCGGCCAGGATGTTGACGCCGCGCACCATGCGGGCACGAGCGGAATCGCCAAACAGAACTTCTTTAGCAGTCATCGTTCAATCTCCAGTGATTTCGGAATCGGTGAATCAAGCCTCGATGATGCCCATGATGTCTTCTTCGCGCATCACGAGCAGCTCCTCGCCTTCGACCTTGACGGTCTGGCCGGCATATTTGCCGAACAGCACGCGGTCGCCGACCTTCACGGCCATCGGACGCACCTTGCCATCGTCCAGGATCTTGCCGTTGCCGACGGCAAGCACCTCGCCCTGATCCGGCTTCTCGCCGGCGGTATCGGGAATCACGATGCCCGAGGCGGTGGTGCGTTCCGCTTCGATGCGCTTGACGATCACACGATCATGCAAGGGACGGATTTTCATCAAGTTTCTCCTTCTGAACAAAGCCGCGCGAGCGGCGCTTCAAGGGGTTTGCGATGGAAACGGGCCACGGGCTGTTAGCACTCGTGGCCGACGAGTGCTGATAATAGTGACGGCCATGCGGGTTTTCAAGCCTTGCGGCAGATTTTTTTGCGGCGATAATCGAAAAATGGGTTTCCTCCGATGGTTGGCACGCGCATTCAAGCCAGCGCGCCCACTGGATGACCGATTACGGCAACGCATCGAAGCGACCGTGAAAACGGTCGACATCCGCATCCGCCTGCTGCAGGATTACGAAGACAAGCTCGCGGCAGGGGTGCAGAGCGCCTACGATTATTGCGAACGTCTCGCGCTCGCCGTCCCAGGCCCTTTCGTGATCAGCCGGGCCGCATTTGCCAGCGATGCCCTGATACACGCCTTGTTCGGCAGCGCCGAGGACATCGCCACCACCTTGGCGTCTTGCCGGCCGTTACGCGAATATCTCGAGGCGCAGCCGGCCAGCCCCGACGAGCCGGTTTTCGCGTTGCTGCGCATGCGATTGCGTCTGCGCAAGGGATTCGGCGCCCGCCTGGATGGGGAGATCCTCAAGCAGGACGAGGCGCAGACCACGCTCGACTTCAGCGATCACCAAATAAGCGAGCCGGCGTCCGATCTCGACACCCTGCATCGGCGTCTGGCCGAGCGCTTTTATGCCGGTCTGCTGGAAGAGATGGCAGGCGAGATCGAGCAGCAACGCCAGGAGCTGTTCGCTTTGCGTGAGCATCTGGCGCTCGAGAAGGCGGTGCATCGCGCCGCCGGAACTTCCTGCATCTCGGCCCGATGTTCGGAGCTTCAGGCGCGCATCGAGGCCATCGAGCAAGCCCTCATGCCTGACGCGGTGCTCGATCGTCTCAACGGCTTTTTCGAGACTGCCGACACTCGGCTCAGGCTCGAGCCCGCGCGCTTTCGCATCGACCGCCTCGGCATCCTCGTCCCCACGTCCGACCGGACGACGCGGGCGGAAACGATCCGATTCGTCGAACTGTGCTCCAGCGATCGGCGCCGCTGGGTATTGATGTGCGTCCGCTTCGAACGCCGCGAGGCTCATGAGGCGATCGAAGCCATCGAGGCGCGGCGCCGCGCGCTGGTGATCTGATCCGATGCGCGTGTGTCTCGTGTTCTGCGTTTTGCTTGGCCTCATCCGGCCAGTTTGCGCCGGCGACGGCCCCTTGCCGCCGCCGGTGCAACGCTCGCTCGAAGCGGCCGCGATACCGCCCCAGGCCGTCGCCCGCGTCGTCGCGCCGGCAGAGGGCGGCCAAACGCTCGTGCAGCATCGCGCCGAGGCGGCGATGAACCCTGCCTCACTGATGAAGCTCGTCACCACCAGCGCCGCGCTCGAGCTGCTCGGGCCGGCGTTCACTTTCCGCACCGAGGCGCTGGCCGTAGCCCCCGTTGCCAGCGGCATCCTAGAGGGCGATATCTACCTGCGCGGCGACGGCGACCCGAAGCTGACCCACGATCGCCTTTGGCTGCTGTTGCGCGAATTGCGCGGGCGCGGCCTCAAGGAGATTCGCGGCGATCTGGTACTCGACCGCACCGCCTTCGCGCCGCTCGAGCACGATCCGGCCGCCTTCGACGGCAAGCCACAGCGACCCTACAACGTCGGCCCGGATGCGCTGCTGTTCAACTTCGCGGCCATCACCTTGACGCTGATCCCGGAAAACGGCGGGGTACGCGTGCTCGCCGAACCCCTACCGGCGGATTTCAGGATCATCAACCGGCTGCGCGCCGTCGATGCCCAACGCTGCTCGGGCGAGTGGCGTGAGGCGCTCACCGCGCGTTTCAATCCGGGCGAGCTCGTCCTGACCGGCGATTACCCGAAGAGCTGCGGCGAGAAGCGATGGAATCTGGCCGGCTTGCCGAATGGTGCGTTGTTGGCGGGCGTGTTCACTCGCCTGTGGCAGGAACTGGGCGGAGAATTTTCCGGTCGCTGGAGGGAGGACATCACCCCTGCCAGCGCCCGGCTCCTCGCCGTCAGCGAATCGCCGCCGCTTCACGAGTTGGTGCGCGACATCAACAAGTTCTCGAACAACGTGATGGCGCGGCAGCTACTTCTGAAACTCGGCGCTGGCGACGTGGCAC
>JBKBOI010000029.1:0-14450 GCA_046294935.1 Rhodocyclaceae bacterium | reverse complement strand
GCGGGCCGGTGGCCAAGGCTTGCTTTCCGCATGATCTCGATGAACTGGCCACTTTCATGGCCGGCTTGCGCTCGGACGAGCCACTGCTGATGGTGGGTCTCGGTTCGAACCTGTTGATCCGTGACGGCGGCTTCGACGGCACGGCGATCTTCACTCACGGCGCGCTGAAGGAGCTGCGCCTGGAAGCGGACGGCGCGATCTACGTCGAAGCCGGCGTGGCCGCGCCGAAACTGGCGCGCTTCGCTGCAACACACGGCTTCGCCGGCGCCGAGTTCCTCGCCGGCATCCCCGGCACGATCGGCGGCGCCTTGGCGATGAACGCCGGCTGTTACGGCAGCGAAATCTGGCAGTTCGTCGAGCGCGTCTTGATGCTGAACCGGCAGGGTGCGTTGATCGAGCGCGCACCGACGGATTTTTCGATCGGCTATCGCCATTGCGGCCTCAAGCATGCCTGCGACGAAATCTTCGTCGCCGCCTGGCTACGCTTCCCCCCCGGCGATGCGGCGGTGGCGCGCGCGCGCATCCGCGAGCTTCTCGCGCGGCGTGTCGCAACACAACCTTTGCAATTGCCGAATGCCGGCTCGGTGTTCAGGAATCCCCCGAATGATCACGCCGCGCGGCTGATCGAGGCGGCCGGCCTAAAGGGGTTGGAGATCGGCGGCGCGAGGGTGTCCGAAAAGCATGCGAATTTCATCGTTAATCCGGGGGGCGTGGCCAGCGCTTCCGCGATAGAAAGCTTGATCGGCCGCATTCAGGCCGAAGTGCAGGAAAGATTCGGAGTGACACTGGTGCGCGAGGTGCGCATTCTCGGGGCAAAGCGCTGATGACGGCAGAGTTTGGCAAGGTTGCGGTATTGATGGGTGGCGATTCCGCCGAACGCGAGATCTCGCTGATCTCGGGCAAGGCGGTGCTCGATGCGTTGCTCTTGGCCGGCAGCGACGCCTATGCCTTCGATCCCGCCGAACGGCCGATCTGGACGCTCGCCGAGCGTCGTCCCGAACGCGTCTTCATCGCGCTGCACGGCGGCGCCGGCGAGGATGGCACCGTGCAGGCCGCGCTCGACCTGATGAAGATTCCCTACACCGGCAGCGGCGTGTTGGCCTCGGCGCTGGCGATGGACAAGCGGCGCACGACGCTGATCTGGCGCGCGCTTGGCCTACCCGTGCCGCGCTCGCGCCTCGTCACCGACGCGGCCGAGGGGCCGGCCGTCATCGCCGAGCTCGGCCTGCCGCTGATCGTCAAGCCGGTGCGCGAAGGCTCCTCGATCGGTGTCACGAAGGTGATGCGCGTGGAAGAATTCGCCGCCGCCTTCGCCACTGCACAGACCTTGCCCGATGGCCGCCGCGCAGAGGTGATGGCCGAGGAATTCGTCGCCGGCATCGAGCTGACCGCCGCCGTGCTCGGCCGCCGGGTGTTGCCGCTGGTCGAAATCGATGCCCCGGAAGGCCGCTATGACTACCAGAACAAATACTTCACCGATGCCGTCCGCTATCACTGCCCAGCAGGGCTAGATGCCGCGAAGGAGGCGGAAATCGCCCGCACGGTGCTGGCCGCATTCGATGCGCTGGGCTGCCGCGGCTGGGGTCGCGCCGACCTGATCCTGCGCCCCGATGGCCGCATCACGCTACTCGAGATGAACACCGCGCCGGGCATGACCAGCCACTCGCTGGTGCCGATGGCGGCCGGCGCGGCCGGCATCGACTTCGGGACACTGGTGTCGAAGATCCTGGCCCAGGCGCGTCATGACTGAGGTGGATGGCATGGTGGCGAGGGGAACGAAGGGGGGCGGGGCTAGCACTGCCAGCCCGGCAGCGCCGGCGATGGGCCGCCCCGAGCCGGCGCGATACGTGCCGCAAGGCACGAACCGCGACGCGCGCGCCACGGTAGACGCCCTCATTTACGAGCGCCGCGCATGCGGCGCGAGCACGAAAGAACCCCCCGCGAGGGGGGTGAAGGGGGGCGGGGCTTTATGGCATCAACCAGCGCTGCTGGATCTGATCGCCGACGTTCTGTTCGCGCTGGGCATCGTCGGCGTGGGCTGGGCGGCGCTCACCGCCCTGCAGCGCATGCCGCTGTTCCCGTTGCGCGAAGTGGTGCTCGCAGCGCCGCCGCAGCACGTCTCCGCGGCACAGATCGCCCATGCGTTGCGCACTGCGATCAGCGGCAACTTCTTCACCGTCGATCTCGCCACGGTGCGCTCAGGCATCGAGTCGCTCCCCTGGGTGCGCAGGGCCTTCGTGCGCCGGCAATGGCCGGACGCACTCGCAGTCACGCTCGAAGAGCACGAGGCGGTCGCGCAGTGGCGCCACCTGAACGGCGAGGCGGCGCTGGTCAACCGGCACGGCGAAGTGTTCGAGGCCGATCCGCCCGAAGATGCATCCTCGCTGCCGGTGCTGAGCGGCCCGCCGGAGGCGGCGCATGAAATCCTTGCGCGCCTGGCCGCCTTCGACCGTCAGGTCGCGCCGCTGGGCCGGCATGTCGCCGCGCTCTCACTCTCACCGCGTCTCGCCTGGCGCCTGAAGCTCGACGACGGCGTCGTGATCGAACTGGGACGCGACGAGGAACGCCTGCCGCTTGGCGCACGGCTGGCGCGTTTCGTCGAGCACTATCCGAGCATCCAGGCGCATTTCGGCGGTTTCCAGAGTGCGGACATGCGCTATCCCAATGGTTTCGTGCTCGGCGGCGTCGCGCAGCCGGCGCAGCCGCCCAAGGCAGATTTGGCAAGACAGAAGTCATGAGCAAGGACAAGAACCGCGACCTGATCGTCGGGCTGGACATCGGCACCTCGAAGATCGTCGCCATCGTCGCCGAAGTGGATGCCGAGGGGCGACTTTCCGTCCTCGGCATTGGCACGCAGGACACGCAGGAGTCGCGCGGCCTGAGAAAAGGCATGGTCGTCAATATCGAGGCGACCGTGAACAACATTTCCAAGGCGATCGCCGAAGCGCAAATGGTTGCCGGCTGCAAGATCAAGGAGGTGTATACCGGCATCGCCGGCGCCCACATCAAGAGCAAGGATTCCAACGGCATGACCGTGGTGAAGGATCGCGAGGTCACGCAATACGACATCGCGCGCGCGATCGAGGCGGCGAACGCGACGCCGATCTCGGCCGACGATCAGATCCTGCATACTCTGGTGCAGGAGTTCATCGTCGACGGCCAAGATGGCGTCAAGGATCCGATCGGCATGGATGCGCGCCGCCTCGAGGTCAAGGTGCATCTGGTCACCGGCGCGGTCACCGCAGTGCAGAACATCGTCAAGTGCGTGCGCCGCTGCGGTCTCGAAGTCATCGATCTGGTGCTGCAACCCCTCGCTTCGGGCAACGCGGTGCTCACCGACGACGAGAAGGACGTCGGCGTCTGCCTGGTCGACATCGGCGGCGGCACCACCGATGTCGCGATCTTCAGCCAGGGGGCGATACGCCATACCGCGGTGATCCCGATCGCCGGCGATCAGATCACCAGCGACATCTCGATCGCGTTGCGTACCTCGACCCAGGATGCCGAAGAAATCAAGCTGCGCTACGGCGTGGCGCTCGCCCAGCTCGCCGACCCGGAGGAGATGCTCGAAGTGCCGGGGGTCGGCGACCGGCCGGCGACGCGGCTTTCGCGCGCGACGCTGGCCGGTTTCATCCAGCCGCGCGTCGAGGAGATCTTCCAGAAGGTGCACGAGGAGCTGGTCAAAAGCGGCTATGCGCGGCTGCTACGCGCCGGCATGGTGCTCACCGGTGGCAGCGCGCTGATGCCTGGCATGGTCGAGCTCGGCGAGGAAATCTTCCACAACACGGTGAAGGTCGGCATCCCGGACTATTACGGCCCGCTGGCCGATTTCGTGCGCAATCCCCGCTATGCCACCGCGATGGGACTGCTATTGGAAGGTCTGGCGCAACGGCAACGCGGCAGTAAGGAACCCCCTTTGAGTCTCGGGCAGGTATTCGGGCGCATGCGCGCCTGGTTTGCCCGCAATCTGTGATTTTTTCAACGCATTGGCAACGACAGGAGAGGCGAAATGTTCGAAATCATCGACAGGGACGCAAACGACACCATCATCAAGGTGATCGGCGTCGGCGGCGCCGGCGGCAATGCCGTCGAACACATGATCCGGGAAGGTGTCGGCGGCGTGGAATTCATCTGCGTCAACACCGACGCGCAGGCGCTGAAAGCCTCGTCGGCCGGCGTCAAGCTGCAGCTCGGCCCCGGACTCGGCGCAGGCGGCAAGCCGGAGCGCGCGCGCGAACTCGCCCGCAAGGAGCGCGAGCGGATCGCCGAGATGCTTTCCGGCGCGCACATGTGCTTCATCACCGCCGGCATGGGGGGCGGCACCGGCACCGGCGCGGCTCCGGTGATCGCCGAAGTGGCGCGCGAACTCGGCGTCCTCACCGTCGCGGTGGTGACCAAGCCATTCGCCTTCGAAGGCCGCCGCGGCAAGGTCGCCGAAGAAGGTGTCAGCGAGCTTTCCCAGCACGTCGATTCGCTGATCGTGATCCTCAACGAAAAGCTGCTCGAGGTTCTGGGTGACGACGTCAATATGCTGGACGCGTTCAAGGCCGCCGATGACGTGCTGAAGAATGCCGTCGGCGGCATTTCGGAAATCATCAACGTGCCCGGCCTGATCAACGTCGACTTCGAGGACGTGCGCACGGTGATGAGCGAGATGGGCAAGGCGATGATGGGTTCCGCCACCGCCGCCGGCGTCGATCGCGCGCGCCTGGCCGCCGAAGCCGCGGTGGCGAGCCCCCTGCTCGAAGGCATCGAACTCTCCGGCGCCAAGGGCGTGCTGGTCAACATCACCGCCAGCTCATCGCTCGGCCTCAAGGAATATCAGGAAGTGATGGCCACCATCCACAACTACACGGCGCCGGAAGCCACGGTGATCTGCGGCGCGGTGTTCGACGACGCGATGGAAGACCAGCTGCGCGTGACCATCGTCGCCACCGGCTTGGGCACGAAGGCCAAGGCACAGCCCAAGCTCGTCTATGGCGAAGGGCGCGGCCAGCGCACCGGCACCTACGACCTGCCGCCGACGCCGATGATGGGTCGGCCGACCAGCGGCGTGATGGACATCGCCGGAAGCTCCGCGCCCGCCGGCAGTCTCGACGATTTCTTCACGCCCAACCCGCGCGGCAACCGCGACAGCCGCGCCAAGGACATGTCGAGCATCGGGCTCACCGACATCGAAATTCCCGCCTTCCTGCGCAAGCAGGCGGACTGAGTCGCGTCGATCGAAACGCCCGGGGGTTTCGCCTCCTCCCGGGCGTTTTTCATTGCCGGGCCAGCGTGTTGGCGAGACGCACGTAATCGATGACGGCGAGCGTTTCGGCGCGCACCGTCGGATCGATGCCTCGTGCCGCAAGCAGCGCCTCGCCGCCGAATTCCTTCAGCGTATTCCTCAACATCTTGCGCCGCTGGGAGAAGGCTGCCGCGACCAGCCGGCCGAACAGGGCCTCATCGTGTGCCGTCTCGCCAGCGCCGAGTTTTTTCGGGATCATGCGCACCACGGCCGAATCGACTTTCGGCGGCGGGTCGAAGGCGCCGGGCGGAACGAGGAACAGCCGTTCCATCTGGAAACGGTATTGCAGCATCACCGACAACCGTCCATAGGCGGACGAGCCTGGTGCGGCCACCATGCGGTCTACGACCTCTTTTTGCAGCATGAAATGCATTTCGGCCACTGTGTCGGCGAAGCGCGCGAGATGGAACAGCAGCGGGCTCGAGATGTTGTAAGGCAGGTTGCCGACGATCTCGAGCGGCCCTTCCCTTTTCAGCGCGCCGAAGTCGAACTGCAGCGCATCGCCGGCATGGATCGTCAGGCGTTCGCGAGGAAAACGCTCTTGCAGCCGCGCGATCAGATCGCGGTCGATCTCGATGACATGCAGATGGTCGAGCTTCTCCAGAAGCGGCGCGGTCAGCGCCCCCAGCCCCGGCCCGATCTCGACGACGGTATCCGTCGGATGGGGGTCGATCGCCGCGACGATCTTGCGGATGATGCCCGGCGAAACGAGGAAGTGCTGCCCGAAGCGCTTTCTCGGCGGATGCGCTTTCATGGACGACGCCGGCACATTCCGACGGCGGTCTCGACCGCCGCGAACAGGCTGGTGGGCGAGGCCCTGCCGGTGCCGGCGAGAGCCAGCGCCGTGCCATGATCGACCGAGGTACGGATGATCGGCAAGCCCAACGTCACGTTGATGCCAGTCTCGAAGGCAGCATATTTGAGCACCGCCAGCCCCTGATCGTGATACATCGCCAGCTGCGCGTCGGAACCGGCCAGCACGCCGTGGGTAAAAAGCGTATCGGCCGGCAGCGGGCCGATCAGCGCCATCCCTTCGCCGCGCAGCCTTTCGAGCACCGGCACGATCACTTCGATTTCCTCGCGCCCCAGATGGCCGCCCTCGCCGGCATGCGGATTGAGGCCAGCCACCAGGATGCGCGGCTCGGCGATGCCGAATTTGCCGATGAGGTCGGCATGCAGGATGCGCAGCGTGGCTTCGAGTGATTCTCGCGTGATCGCGGCGGGCACGTCTTTGAGCGGCAGATGCGTCGTCGCCAGCGCGACGCGCAAGCCGCCGCCGGCGAGCATCATCACGACGCGCGGCGTATGCGTCTTTTCGGCGAGATATTCGGTATGACCGGTGAAGGCAATGCCGGCATCGTTGATGACGCCCTTATGCACCGGCGCGGTGACCATCGCGGCGAATTCGCCGGACTGGCAGCCGGCGAGCGCGGTGTCGATGAGGTCGAGCACGTAACGCGCGTTGGCTGGATCGAGCCGTCCCGCCAGCGCCGACTTTCCGAGCGGAATGTGGCGGATGTCGAGCGCATCGATCGAGCGGCCGAGCTGCCGCGCGCGCTGCGCGAGAAGGTCGCGATCGCCGAGCACGACAAGATGCGCGTCGAATGCACGGTCGGCCAGCGCCAGGCAGATGTCCGGCCCGATGCCGGCGGGTTCGCCGCTCGTGATGGCGATGACTGGTCTATCTGTCTTCAAGCCGGTATTCGACATAGGCGCGGTCGCGCAGTTGGCGGAGCCAGTCTTCATAGGCATCAATGGCCTTGCGTTCGCGCAATGCCAGGCGCGCCTGGATGCGCTTGCGCTCGTCATTGGCCGCGGCTTCCTTGCGTTCGAGCACCTGGATCAGATGCCAGCCGAACGGCGATCGCACCGGCTGACTGATCTCGCCGACTTTCAGCGCATCCATCGCGCGCTCGAATTCCGGCACGGTATCGCCAGGATAGAGCCAGCCGAGATCGCCCCCCTTGGCAGCGGAGATATCCTGCGAATGAAGACGCGCCAACTCGGCGAAATCGGCGCCATGGTCGAGCCGTTCCTTGAGACCCACCAGCTTGTGGCGCGCCTCCTCGGAGGAGGTGAGCTCATTGACCTTGATCAAGATGTGGCGCGCATGGGTCTGGCGGATCAAGCCGTCGTCGACGCTGCCGCCCTTGCGCTCGATCAGCTTGACGATGTGAAAGCCCGCAGGACTCCTCAGGATGCCACTGACTTCGCCGGGCTGGAGCTTGGCGACGGCCTCGGCATACAGCGTCGGCAGTCGGTCCAGAGGGCGCGGATCGAGCACGCCGCCGGCCAGCGCATCCGGCGCTTCGGAATAGCTGGCCGCGACCCGACCGAAATCCTCTCCGGCCTTCAAGCGCGCGAGCGCTTCCTCGGCACGGCCTCGCAGCTGCGCCAGACGCACCGCATCGACCTGCTCGGGCACGCGGATGATGATGTGGCCGAGAGTGACGAGCGCGCTTTGGTTGGCTTGTTCGGGATGGGCAAGATAATTGTCGATCTCGCCGTCGGAGATGGCGATGCGGCTGTCGACCTCGCGCTCGCGCAGGCGCGCGATGATCATCTCGGCACGGATGTCCTCGCGGAAGCGCTGCCAGTCGATGCCATCCTTTTCCAACGCAGCGCGAAACTCGGCAAGCGACAGACGGTTGTTCTCGGCGATGCGGCGCAAAGCGGCATCGAGCTCGGCATCCATGATGCGCAGGCCGGTTTCCCTGGCGAACTGCAGTTGCAGCCGATCGACGATCAGGCGTTCGAGGACCTGCTTTTCGAGCACCTCCGGCGGCGGCAAGGGCGTGCCGCGCGCACGCAGCTGCCGCACCACGGCATTCAGACGCTCGCGCAATTCATTGAGAGTGATCGCCTCGTCATTGACGACGGCGACGACGCGATCGATGGTGATCGGCTGGCGCGGCTGGGCGATGGCCAGCGCAGGCAGCAGCGCGAGCAGGGCGAGCAGTGATGCGAGTCTCATATCCGTGATTCAGTTCTCCGCGAACACCGGATCGGCGGTCGGCTGGTTGATCACGCCATAGCCCGGAATGCTGCGGCGCAAGAGTTGCAGCGGGTTCGAGCCGATGCGCGAGAAGTCGTTCAGTTCGAGCTGGAAGAACAGCGCCGTGGTCGGGCGATCGGCGATCGTCGCCAGGCGCTGCACGACGAAGCGGCCGATCCAGCAGCCGGCAGCGTATTCGAGACCGCCGATGGTTTCGATGACGCGCCGCTCCTTCGTCGAGTAATTGTAGCGTCCCACGCCATGCCAGCCGCCGGCGAGCGGCCATTGCGCCGAGACGTCGATCTGGCCGAGCAAGTCGCGTTTGTAACGGTAAGCGATGTTGAGCACCTTGCCCGCTTCGGGACGGTAGCGCCCGCCCAAGGTCAGACGCTCGGTGCGCCCATCGCGTGGATTGTATTGCCAGCCGATGTCGGCATAGGTGCGCGGCCAGACTCGGCCGGCGAGCGTGGCGAGGATGTCCGCCCTGCGCGCGGTACGCGCCGGCTCGTCCGGCAGCGTCACGAACTGGTCGGTGAAGTAGTGGCGCGTGCCGACCGTCGCGCGCAGCAAGTCGGCGCCGCTTCCGGGATCGATCAGCCGCGAAGTGACGGCCAGCGTCAGCTCGTTGGCATCGCCGATGCGGTCGCCGCCGGCATAGCGGTTCTCGGAAAACATCTGGGCGAAGCTGAAGTCGGCCAGACCGCTGTCGAATACCGGGATTCGCCTCTGGTCGCGCTTGGGCACGAACACGTAGTAGGCGCGCGGCTCGAGCGTCTGCAGCAGCGTCCTGCCGAACCAGCCGGTGTCGCGCTCCAGGATGGCGCCGCCATCGAGGCTCAGGATCGGCACGGCGCGGTTCTGGCTGGCCGGCACGGCGCTCCAGGCCGCGGCCGCCGGACGGTCGAGTCCATCGAGCTTGTAATGGGTCACATGGACGCCGAGCTTCGGCGTCAGGAAGAGCGCCGCGGTCGCCAGCGGCAACGACAACTGCGGATAGACGATGGTGCGCTTGCCGAGCAGATGGGTCGGATGGTCGAAATTCACATACTCGGCATTGATGTTGAACGCGAGGCCGAAGGGCAGGTCGTAACGGAAGGCGCTGGCGGTGAGCTGGGGCAGCCGCTGATAGGGCTTGGTCAGATTCTGCAGGGTCTGGAAGCCCTGCAGATTCAATGAGGCGGCATACCACGGGCCCGCATAGCTCAGTACTCCTTGACGCAGCAGGTTGCCTTGCGATACCTGCGCGACACGCGTCGACAAGTCGCTGAAATAGTCGTCGTCGGAAACGCCGTTCAGGTTCAGCGAAGCGGAAAGGCCGCGGCCGAGATTCTGGGTGTGGATCAGCGCGTAACCGTAGCGGTCGCGGTTGGCCAAACGGTCGCCCGGCAGATACTCGATGCGCACCTGCCCCTTGTCGGGCATGCCTGCCTGCGTGCGATTGGCCTCGGTGTCGAGCAGATAACGGAATTCGCCATTGAGTTGCACGCCGCGGCGCGTCATCAGGCGCGGCGTGAGCGTCGCATCCATGTTGGGCGCGATGTTCCAGTACCACGGCGCGGTCACTTCCAGGCCGCTTTTGCTGGTCGACCCCACCGTCGGTGGCAGAAAACCACTCTTCCTCTGGTCGTTGAGCGAAAAATTCATCCAGGGCAGATAGAGTAGCGGCACGTCCTTGAAGCGTACCGTGGCATGGCGACCGGTGCCTTCCTCCCGCGTGTAGTCGAGGTCCAGCTCATCGACATGGATTTCCCAGTCGCGCTCGCCCGGCGCGCAGGTGCTGAAAGTGGCATCGCGCAGCCGGTATTGGTCCTTGCCGCGGAATTCGAGCCTTTCCGCGCTGCCGCTGCCCGTCACCGGCGGGCGCTCGAGCATGCGCCCGGTCTGCGCCAGGACGTTGCCGCCCTCATCCATCGCCGGCAGTCCCAGCAACGTCAGCGCCGGCTCAGGCACCGGCGGGCGCCGATGGCGAATCGTGTATTCCGGCTTCGCGAACTCGCCGGTGCTCTCTTCGAGACGCATGCGCAGCCGCGGGCCGGTCATCGTCGTGTCGGGCGAGGCGAGCCGCACATTGCCGGTGGCTTCGATCTCGTCAATGGGCTGCCGATAGACGATGCGCTCGGCCGCGAGCGTATCGCCGCCCCGTTCGACCAGCACATTGCCCTCGGCCACCACTTCCTGCTCGTTGACACCCTCGATCTTGTCGGCGGTGACGGTGGTAGGCCAGGACGCCTTGTCGGTGTGGCCAAAGGGCGTCGTCGAAAGGCGCGGCGCGGTAAGGGTCTGGGCGGGGGCGACAGCCATCGGCGCGCGCGCGCCCATCGCGCGGGTCTCTCCTGTGCGCTCGGGAGCGGGTCGTGGAGTCGGCGGGACGGCAGGCTGCGCGCCCATCGGCGCAGCAGGCGTGCTCTGGGCCGATGCGGAAGGACTGGCGCGCGGCGCCACGGATTCGAGCGGCGCGCCGCCCAGCAGCGCCGGGTCGACGCGCAACGGCGGCAAGCCGGTGGCGGCCTGCGCGGGCATTTCGGCAAGTGCGAGCGCCAGTCCACCGAGGGCCCAGCCCGCCCGAACGAATCCAGCCGTAAGCGTCATGCGATCGTTGGTTGTATTTTCACGCCCCGATGCGCTACCGGGCGTCATTCATGTCGATGTTAGAATCCTGCCATTCTACTTGGGGCGGAAAGGATTGCGTGGAGCGGATCGGAAAGATAAGGCAGTGGCTTGCAAAGCGGTTTCCCGGCCGGGCATTCGAGTTGGCGCCCGCCTCCGCCGATGCCAGTTTCCGCCGCTATCTCCGTGTCAGCTTCGCCGACGGCGAAACCCACATCGTCATGGATGCGCCGCCTCTGCATGAGGACGTGCGCCCTTGGCTACAGGTGCAGCGGCTCTTCGCCGCGGCGGGTGTCCAGGTGCCGGAAGTATTGGCGCAGGATCTCGAACGCGGTTTCCTGCTCATCACGGACTTGGGTTCGACCACCTATCTTTCCGCGCTCGAAGCGGGCGCGGATGCCGATTCCCTCTACCGCGCGGCGCTCGACACCCTGATCGACATCCAGCGCGCGAGCCGTCCCGGGGTATTGCCCGCCTATGACCGCGCGCTGCTCGAACGCGAGCTCGATCTATTTCCCGACTGGTATCTCGCGCGGCATCTCGCCGTCGACCTCGATGCCAACGAGCGGAATGCGCTTCGTGCCGTGTTCGACGTGATCCTCGCCGTCAATCTGGCCGAACCTTCCGTGTTCGTGCATCGCGACTATCATTCGCGCAATCTGATGGTCACGAACGGCCGCCCCGGCGTGATCGATTTCCAGGATGCGGTCTTTGGTCCGATCACCTACGACCTGGTTTCACTCTTCAAGGACGCCTATGTCGAATGGCCCGAGGAGCAGACCATCGATTGGCTGGCGCGCTACTGGGAAAAGGCGAAGAAGACCGGGCTGCCGGTGCGCGACGATTTCGGTGAGTTCTTCCGCGACTATGAATGGATGGGGGTGCAGCGGCATCTGAAGGTGCTCGGCATCTTCGCGCGCCTGAAACACCGCGACGGCAAGGGGGCTTATCTCGAGAACATGCCGCTGGTGATGCGCCATCTGCGTCGCACCTGCGAACGCTACGCACGGCTGGCGCCGCTTTTGCGCCTGCTCGACAAGCTCGAAAACCGACAAATCCAGTTGGGGTATACATTTTGAAAGCGATGATTCTTGCCGCCGGGCGCGGCGAACGCATGCGGCCACTGACCGACCGGATGCCGAAACCCTTGCTGCCGGTGGCGGGCAAGCCATTGATCGTCTGGCATCTCGAACGGCTGGCACGTGCCGGTTTCCATGAGATCGTCATCAACCACGCCCATCTCGGCGACGAAATCGAAGCCTTGCTCGGCGATGGCGATGCCTGGAACGTGACGATCCACTACTCCGCCGAGCCCGCTGGCGCGCTGGAGACGGCCGGCGGCATCGCCAACGCGCTGCCGCTTTTGGGCCATGCCCCGTTTCTCGTCGTCAATGGCGACATCTTCTGCGACTGGGATTTTTCGCGCGCCCGGACGGCGCTGGGTGAGGAGCGGCTCGCTCACCTCGTGCTGGTCGACAACCCGCCCCATCATCCTCACGGCGACTTCGCCTTCGACGGGATGAAAGTCGGCGCTGGCGGCGCGGCACCGCGGCTGACCTTCAGCGGCATCGGCATCTACCGACCCGAACTGTTCGTCGACATCCCCCGCGGCAGCCGCGCCCCGCTGGCGCCATTGCTCCTCGATGCCATCGCCGCCGGTCAGGTCAGCGGCGAACTCCATCGCGGCCGCTGGGTCGATGTCGGCACGCCGGAACGCCTGACCGCGCTCGACATCGAGCTACGGCATGGTTGCTGAGGGATTCGCGATGAATATCGGCTTCATCGGTCTTGGCCTCATGGGCCGTCCCATGGCGCTACATCTGGCGCGCGCCGGCCACCGCTTGCATTTGTGGGCACGCCGCCCTGTGGCGCTGGAACCCTTCCGGGAAGTCGCTGCCCGGACGCACGTCTCGGCCGCCGCAGTGGCCCGCCATGCCGAAATCGTCTTCACGATGGTCGCCGACGCGCCCGACGTGCGCGAGGTCGTGCTTGGCGAGAATGGCATCATCGAGGGGGCGCGGCCCGGGCTGATCGTCGTCGACATGAGCACCATCAGCCCCAATGCCGCGCGCGCAATCGGCGCGGCGCTGGAAGCGAAGGGCATCGACTTCCTCGATGCGCCGGTATCGGGCGGAGAAGCCGGCGCGATCGCGGCGAACCTCACCTTCATGGTCGGTGGCAAGCCAGCGGTATTCGAGAAGGTGAAGCCGCTGTTCGAGCAGATGGGCAAGTCGATCACGCTGATCGGCGACATCGGCGCAGGCCAGGTCGCCAAGGCCTGCAATCAGATCCTCACCGGTGTCGGCGTCCTGGCGGTAGCCGAAGCCTTCAACTTCGCGCGCAAGAGCGGCGTCGACGCCGCCAAGGTACGTGAAGCCTTACTGGGTGGCTTCGCCTATTCCCGCATCCTCGAAAACCACGGCCAGCGCATGCTGGAGCGCAACTTCAAGCCCGGTTTCAAGGCCTGGATGCACCAGAAGGATCTGCGCATCGTCATGGAAGAGGCGCACCGCCTCGGCCTGATGCTGCCGGCATCCGCCGCCACCGCGCAACTGTTCAACGCCATCGTCGGCAGCGGCATGGGCGAAGAGGATTCGATCGCTGCGCTGAAGCTGCTGGAGAAACTCTCCCCGTCCGACGGCTGAGTATGGATACGCTCGATACCACCCCGTTTGGGCGACGGCGCCAAGCCCTGCTTGCCAAGATGCAGGCGGCAGGAGGAGGCGTTGCGGTCATCCCGACCGCGCCGGAGCGGATGCGCAACCGCGACACGGCTCATCCCTACCGTGCCGACAGCTACTTTCACTATCTGACCGGCTTTCCCGAGCCAGAAGCGATCCTCGTGCTGGTCGCCGAGCCGCAATTGCAGGCGATCCTGTTCTGCCGGGAAAAGAATGCCGACAAGGAGATCTGGGACGGCTTCCGTTACGGGCCCGACGCGGCACGCGAGATCTTCGGCTTCGACGCCGCTCATCCTGTCGGCGAATTCGACGCGAGACTCCCGGAACTGCTGGCAGACCAGCCGACGCTGTGGTATGCGTTCGGTCACGATGCCGAGTGGGATGCGCGCATCGCCAAGGCGCTCAACGCAGTGCGTGCGCAAACGCGCGCCGGCAAGCGCGCGCCCACCGTGATCCACGACGTGCGCGCCTGGCTCGACGAGATGCGTCTCGTCAAGGACGATCACGAGATCGCGCTGATGCGACGTGCCGCGCAAATCGCCGGCGCCGCGCATCGACGCGCGCTGCGCTTCGTGGCGCCGGGTAAATATGAATATGAGGTGGAGGCCGAGTTCCTGCACGAATTCCGGCGTCAGGGCAGCCAGGCGCCTGCCTATCCGCCGATCGTCGCGGGTGGCGCGAATGCCTGCATCTTGCACTACGTCGGCAACGACCAGATTCTCAAGGATGGCGATCTGCTACTGATCGATGCGGGCTGCGAGCTCGACGGCTACGCCAGCGACATCACGCGCACGTTGCCGGTGAATGGCCGCTTCTCCGGCCCGCAGGCCGACGTCTATGTGCTGGTACTCGACGCCCAGGCGGCGGCGATCGCCGC
>JBKBOI010000028.1:0-14476 GCA_046294935.1 Rhodocyclaceae bacterium | reverse complement strand
CGCTATGGCTATCTGTCGAATGCCGGCGATGGCAACCTGCACAAGATCGACATGCAGACGCTGTCGGTGGTGAAAGAGATCAAGACCGGCAATGCGCCGGGTGGCTCGCAGGTGCTCAACGTCTGGACCAATGTCTTCGAAGAGCTGCCGCGCTGAGTGGCTGACGGCATTACGGCGGGGCTGCGGCCTCGCCGTAATGCTTTCGGGCATCGCTTTTGCGCAAAGTGAGTTCCGCATCGGCGAGACCCTCTCTGCACCGGTCGGCCAGTCTGCGCCGGCGGGAGTCGTCGACCTCGAATGGGAAGCGCTGATGCCGGCTGGCTGGAATCCGAAAAAGGCGCTGGAGGGCGTCGATCTCGCCGCGCTGTCGGACAACGACCCGCAGGCCAATGCGCTGCTCGAAAAGCTACGCCGTGATCTCGATCAGGCACCGGTGGTGAAAGCGCTCGACGGCAAGCGGGTGCGCATCGCCGGCTTCGTCGTCACATTGGAACGCAACGACGGTGGAGTGAGCGAATTCCTGTTGGTGCCCTACTTCGGTGCCTGCATCCACACGCCACCGCCACCAGCCAACCAGATCATCCATGTGCTGCCGAAGCAACCCGTGCCGGCGGAAGTGGCGATCTTTCCCGTCTATGTCACCGGCATGCTGATGACCGTTGCAGCCGTCACCCCTGAGGGCGCGGCGGGCTACCGCATCGCCGACGCACAGGTCGAGGAATATCCCTGGCGCCGACGGCGCAGATGATCTTCAAATCTCGGAAATCACCGCCACCGCAGGCAAGCGCGACTTGGGCAGATTGGCATTGAAGTCTTCCGTACTGCGATAGCCGAGCGCGGCGAGGACGACGCTGGTGAGCCCTTTTTCCCGCAAGCCGAGCACGTCGTTGAGGATACGGCTGTCGAAGCCTTCGATCGGCGTGGCGTCGATGCCCAATGCCGCAGCGCCCAGAAGCAAGGTGCCCAGCGCCAGATAAACCTGCTTTTCCATCCAGTGCTGGGTGTCCTTCAGGTCGAAGCGGTGGAGGCCAGCGTAAAAACGACGGCTTTTCAGCGCCGCGGACTTGGCCTCGCTGGTGGGGAAGCGGCCGTCGCGGTCTTCCTGTTCGGTGACCTCGACGAGGTGACCGTCATCCAGCGTCGTGTGGGCGCAGAATACCACCACATGCGAGGCGTTGAGGATTTTCTGGCCATTGGCCGAGAAGGCCGGGTAATCCGTTGCCTTGGCGATGTTCGCCTTGGCGGCGCTGCTTTCGGCGATGATGAAATGCCAAGGCTGGGAATTCACCGAAGAGGGGGCGAAGCGCAGCAATGTCTCGATTTGCTCGACCTGCTCGGCAGGAATCTTGCGGGAAGGGTCGTATGCCTTGCAGGTATGGCGTGTCAGCGCGATCTGGGCGATATCCATCATCGAAGTGCTCTCCTGAATACGTTGCCGGTTGCTGCTGGGGCGTGAAATCGGACGGCAAAGCAACAAGGCCAATCACCCGGAGGTGATTGGCCTTGCCTTGGGAACTGGTTGCGGGGGCAAGATTTGAACTTGCGACCTTCGGGTTATGAGCCCGACGAGCTGCCAGACTGCTCCACCCCGCGCCGAAAGCGATATTATGCAAGAAACCGGCTAGCCACGTCAATAAGCATTTGCATCTTTTCTTCATGGCTGGCGGGTTCAGCCTGCCATCACGCGGTTCTTGCCGGCGCGTTTGGCCAGATACATCGCCTGGTCGGCGCGCTCCAAAGCCTCCTGTGCCGTCTCGTCGGCGCCGAGTTCGGCGACGCCGCAGCTGAAGGTGATCAGCACCTTTTGATTGTCGTGCAGGAAGAAGCGCCGCGTCAGCTCGCGCTGGACGCGCGTCATCGCTGTGACGGCATCCTCCAGCGCGGTGTTGGGCAGCAGGATAACGAATTCCTCGCCGCCGTAGCGCGCCAGTGTGTCTTCCGGACGGATGGTTTCTTCGACGACCTTGGCCAGGTGCACGAGGGCGGCATCGCCGGCGGCATGGCCCAGGCTGTCGTTCAGCTTCTTGAAATTGTCGATGTCGAGCAAGGCGAGGCAGAGCCTGCTGCCGTGACGCCGGGAGCGCGAGACTTCGGTCTCAATGGCTTCATCCATGCCTTTGCGATTGAGGGCGCCGGTGAGCGGGTCGTGGCGTACCAGTTCGCTGGCCTGGGCGAGCTCCTGCTGCAGGCGTTGCACTTCCTGCTCGGCCGCCGTGACCCGTTGGCGCATCTGCTGCAGCTCGTCGTGCGTGCGTCGGGCATCGAGCTGCACCGCGCGGGTGGCGCTCATCACTTCATCGAGCACCTGGGTCAGCTCGGCGATGTCGCTGGCCTGACCGATCCTTTCGGCGCAGCGCTCGAGCTTGTCGTGATAGCTGCCGGTCGAGGCGGAAAAGTCGGCCAGCCGATCGACGAAGGTGGCGAGCATCGCCTTGAGCTGTTCCTGCGCCTCGGTGAGGCTCTTCTTCAGCGCGCTCTGCTTGTAGATGACCTCCTTCATGCGGCGCTCGACTTCGTCGAGGCGGCGCAGATCGAGTGGCTGGGAGACCAGATCGAGCACCGTCGCGATCTGACCGTGCAGCCACTGGTCGTCGAGCACCAGTTCGCGGATGTTGTCGATGACCAGATGCAGCAGATGGAGCAGCGAGGCGCGAATCTCGCTCTGATCCTCGGCGACGAAATGCAGCCGGTAGGCAAAGCGCTTCAGCTTGGCGACCAGGCTCGCGACATCATCACTGCCGCGGACGTTGCGCGCCGCATTCGCCAGCTGGCGCGCCTGATCGGTCAGTTCGACATTGCCGTCGATGACCAGCGCGATCGTCGTCTCGAGAAGCTGGGCGAGCAGTTCGAGCAGGTCCATGGTGCCTTTGCCGGGAGCCGCGGCGGATGCACCGGACGAAATCGGCTCTGGCGGGACGGCACTAGACGCTCCAATAGCGGTCTGCGCGCCACCGGTGGCGGCTTCGAGCGCGCTGGCCTGCGACCAGTTCTTCAGCAGCCCCTGCAGACGGCCATACAGCAGCTTGGGTGACGAGGTGGCGGATAGCACGTGTTCGAGCGCTTCGCGCTTGCGTGCCGGGGTGAGGTCGGCCTGGCGCATTTCCAGCCGCAGCAGCAATTCGCGGATCAGTCCGGACCAGTTGGGCGGTTCTTCCGCTGACTTGGCGAGCAGATCGGCCAAGGCTGCCCGCATGGTTTCCCAGTCGTTGTCCGCGATCGCCTTTTCGATCTGGTGCGCGAAGCGCAGCTGTTCCGGTGTCGTGCGCGGTAGGCCGGAAAGCAGCGTCCTGAGGGATTTTTCCGGGAACGGCTCCTGGGTGGTGGTGCCGGCGATTTCGTGATAGAGCGCCCGGTAGTTGTCGGGTGTCGGCGTGATGCGTTGCTGCGCGAGCCTCTTGAGGGTTTCGCGGGCGATCTCGAAGGGCGTCATGGCTGCCAAGGGAGGTGGGTCAGTCGACGAGCCCGTGCCGCAGCCCGTAGTGGATCAACTCGGCAGTGCTCTTCAGCCCCATTTTTTCCAGCAGGCGCGCACGGTAGGTGCTGACCGTGGCCACGCCCAGGTTCAATTCCTCGGCGATCTGGGTGAGCGGCTTGCCCTGGGCGATCATCACCAGCACCTGGTATTCGCGGTCGGTGATGCGTTCGTGCGGCAGTTTTTCCGTGTCGTCGGCGATGGCTTCGGCGAGCTGCTGGGCCACTCCAGGGCTGACGTATTTCTTGCCTTTGGCGACTTGCCGAATCGCCGTGACGAGCTGGTCCGGCGCGCTTTGCTTGGTCAGATAGCCGGAGGCGCCGGCTTTGAGCGCCCGCAAGGCGTATTGCTCCTCGGGATGCATGCTGAGGATCAGCACCGGCTGCTTGGGAAACTCGCGCTTGAGCTGTTTCAAGGTGTCGATGCCATTGCGGTTGGGCATCGAGATGTCGAGCAGGAACACATCCCATTCGTATTGCCGGGCGATCTGCAGCGCGTCGACGCCATCGTCGGCCTCGCCGGCGACGACGAGATCCTCGGTTTCGGAAAAGATCTGTTTGAAGCCCTGCCGCACGATGGCGTGGTCGTCGGCGATCAAGACACGAATTTTTTCTGCCATTTCAGAACAGATCCGGCTGGATGACGGGTTCGGATTCGCCTGCGGCGACGGCATCGCCGCGTCGCTCCGGCACTTTCAGGATCAACAGCGTGCCACCCTGTTCCGCGCTGGCGATGTGGAAGCTGCCGTCGAGACTCTGCACCCGCTCGCGGATGCCGCGCAAGCCGAAGGACTTTGGCTTGTCGAGGTCGCGCTCATCGATGCCGCGGCCGTTGTCGCGAATCTCGAGCACGATATTACCGTTTTCGCGTCTCAAGCGCACGACGACCAGCGAGGCATGCGCATGCTTGGCGATGTTGGTCAGCGCTTCCTGGGCGATGCGGAACAATGCCAGCGAAGTTTCGCCATCGGCCTCGATGCCCTCGTCGCACTGGGCGCGGCAGGTGATGCCGGTGCTGTGCGCGAAGTCCTCGGCCTGGCATTCGATCGCGGCGGCCAGTCCGAATTCCTTCAAGATGCCGGGCCGCAGCTGACGGGCGACGCGACTGGCGGTGCCCATCGCCTGATCGAGCAGTTTCTCGATCGAGCGCGCCTTGTCGGTAAGCTCGACAGGCAATTTGCTGGCCAAGAGCGCGGCCTCGATCTTCAGGCGCACGAGGATGCTGCCCAGCTCGTCATGGATGTCGCGAGCGATGCGTTCGCGCTCCTCTTCCTTGGCGGCCTCGAGGTGGAAAGAGAGTGCGGAAAGCTGCGCGCGCGATTCGCGCAGGGCGGCCTCGGTGTGCTTGGTGCGCGAGACGTCCGTCGCAATGCCGGTCCACGTTACCGTTCCGTCATCGGCCCGATGGGGCAGCGAGCGCATGTCGATCCACCGTTCGCCGTCTTTCAGACGTCCTTCCCAGATCAACGAGGTGCCGGACCGGGCGGAATCTTCGAGCGCGGCGATCAGCGCCTGGCGGTCTGCCGTTGGCAAGCAGGTGAAGAATCGATCCGCACTGCCGCGCAGCTCGTGCGGGGCGATGCCGAGCAGCCGGAGGCTGCCTTCGCTGACGTAGAGGAAACGGAAGCTGCCCGCGGCATCGCGTTGCAGAATGAAGACCAGGCCGGGCAAGTTGCTGGCCAGCGCCCGGAAGCGCGCTTCGCTGTCGTGCAACATCTCGAGCGCAGCGCGATGATCGGCGCGCTGGCTCGCTTCGCGGACCTCACGCTCGACGGCGGCGGGCAGGCGCTCGAGCCGATCGGTGAAGACGACGTCATGCACGCCGCCGCGCAGCGCCTTCATCGCCATGCGCTGATCGGCGGGATCGGCGACGACGATCAGTGGGGTTTCCAGGCCGCGGTCGCGCAGCGTCTTCAGTGCGGCGGCAGGCGTGCAGCCGGCATGATTGAGGCAATGCAGCACCGCATCCCAGGACTGTGTGCGCAGCATCGAGCGCAACGTCGGCAAGCCGGCCACGGCGGTGAATTCCGGCGTCGGCCCTTCCCTCTGCCAACTGCTGCGCAGTTTTTCGACCAGTGCGGACGAATCGCACAGCGCTAGCAGATGCAGGGCGATTTCGCGGTGCGATGGAGCAGCTTGCATGCGGAATGGCAAACGACCGAAAGTGACATTTTAGGATACGCGACACCCTCTGTTTATAATGCGCCTGGATTGCGTGTGCCGGCATAGCTCAGTCGGTAGAGCAACCGCCTTGTAAGCGGTAGGTCGTCCGTTCGAGTCGGACTGTCGGCACCATCCTCAATTTCTTCAGCCGAGGCACGCAAGCGTCGATGAGCGCAAGAGCCCGCTTCGTTGTGACCGTCGTCATTCTGCTGTTGCTGATGACGGCGCCAGCCGTGTTGACGCTTGCCATCGCCCTGCAGGAGCTCAAGGGGGCCGAGCGCGCGGCGTTTCTGGTCATGCTCGACCGCTGGCTGCCGATCGGTGTGATGCTCTGGATGATCGCGCTGCTGCTCGGTGTGCAAGGGTTGCGGCTGGCTTTCAAGCAGTATGTGCGTGGCATCTCGGCGCTGGCGGAGAAGATCCGCCTGATGGTCGATGCCAACCGGGCCTTCCGCATCGCGCCGGATGGCCCGCCGGAAGTCCGGGAGCTCGCCGAGGCCGCGAATGCGCTGGCCGATGCCCGAGATAGGTTGCAGGCCGATGTCGAATCACGCATCGCCATGGCCAAGGCGGCGGTCGAGGAGGAAAAGAACCGCCTTGCCGCGCTGGTCGCCGATCTGCCGATGCCGGTGCTGGTCTGCAATCTCGACGGCCGCATCCTGCTCTACAATAATCATGCCCGTCTGCAGGTGCGCGCGCTGGTGCCCGATGCCCATGCGGGCGGCGGCGTGATCGGTCTGGGGCGCTCGATCTACGGGGTTTTCGATCATTCGCTGATCGGCCATGCGCTGGAATCGCTGCAGCACCGGCTGGAGCGCGCCGGTAGCCGGCCGCTCGCCCACTTCGTCACGACGACGCGCGCTGGCCAGTTGATCCGCGTGCAGATGGCACCGGTGCTCTCGGGCAGGGATGGGGACGATGCTTCCGTGCCGCGCAGCATCGCCGGCTATGTATTGGTGATGGAGAACATCACCAAGATGCTCGAGAGCGGCGCGCAATGCGATCGCACCGTGCAGGCGCTGGCCGACGATACACGCGCTGCCTTGGCAGGGATTCGCGCCAGCCTGCAGGGCTTGCGCAGTGCGAGCGAGGCCGAAGAAGTGTGGGCCATCGCCGATGCGATCCAGGACGAAATCCAGATTCTCACCGTCCGGCTCAACCAGTCGGCCCAGGAATATGCGAGCACACTGGCCGGCCGTTGGCCGCTCGAGGACATGCTGGCCGTGGATCTGATGACGGCGGTCGGCCGGCGGATCGAAAAGCGGCTCGGGCTGACGGCGAAGATCGACGAGGTGGCGAGTGATCTGTGGGTGCGTGTCGACAGTTATTCCCTCACCCAGGCGATGACCTTCCTGGCGGCGAAACTCGACGAGAGTTTCGCTGTCCGGCTGGTGCGCCTGCGCCTGGCCCGCTCCGGCCGCATGGTGCAGCTCGAGCTGCGTTGGGCGGGCACCGCGGTGTCCACCGAGACCCTGCTCGGCTGGCAGCTCGAGCCGATGACGATCGCCGGCGAGACCACGCCGCTGACCCTGCGCGACGTCACCGACCGCCACGGCGGCCAGTTGACCTGTGGCCGGGATGGAGCGATCCAGCAGTCTTTCTTCCGTATCGACATCCCGGTCGCCGTGGCGCAGGAAGGTGGGGAGGGCGTGCCGCTGGTGCAGATCGAGAGCCGGCCGGAGTTCTACGATTTCGATCTGTTCCATCGCGCCGGGGAAGATCGCGCCAGCGACGACACGCCGCTTGCCGCGTTGACCTATACGGTGTTCGACACCGAAACCACGGGTCTCGAGCCTTCCGCCGGCGACGAGATCATCCAGATCGGCGCCGTGCGCATCGTCAATGGCCGGTTGCTGCGCCACGAAAACATCGACCAGATCATCGATCCGCAGCGCCCGCTGCGGCCCGAGGGCATCCCGATCCATGGCATCACCGAGGAGATGGTGCGCGGTCAGCCGACCATCGCCACCGTGCTGCCGCAGTTCCATGCGTTTTGCGAGGGCACCGTGCTGGTGGCCCACAATGCCGCCTTCGACATGCGCTTCCTGCAAATGAAGGAAGAAAAGCTCGGTATACGCTTCACGCAGCCGGTGCTCGACACGCTGCTGCTTTCGGCGGTGATTCACCCGAACCAGGAATCGCACAAGCTCGAAGCGATCGCCGAGCGGCTGGGCATCACGATCATCGGGCGGCACACCGCCCTGGGCGACGCGATCGTCACGGCGGAAGTGTTCCTGCGCATGCTGCCGTTGTTGGCCGACATGGGCATCCATACCCTCGGCCAGGCGCGCGCCGCGGCCGAGAAGACTTACTACGCCCGGATCAAATACTGACTACCGTGGCTTCAGTCGTGCCGCGACCTGGCGGAACAGCCGCAGCGCCTCCTGCCGATCTCCGGCGGCTTCGGCAGCATGCGCCCGTTCGAGCAGCAAGTCGACATCCGTTTCTTCCGCGTCAGCGCCGACGACGGAAAGTGATTGCCGTTCCGGCGCGCTGCGCTTGGCGCGGATCACCAGTGCCTGGGGAGGCTTCGGCGCCTTGCTCTTGCCCTTCTGTGCCGTGTTGCCAGCGCCGACTTTTTGCGGTTCCTGCCGGGTCTTCAGCTCCGACCAGGCCCGCTGGTAGGCCAGCAGCGCCTCGTCACGTTTGCCTTCCATCTCGGCTAAACGCGCCTTGCGCAACAGCTCATCGACGCGGTCCGGTGCCTGCAACGAGCGTTGCGGCGGGGGAAGGGGATTTTCCGCGGTCTGGCGCGCCAGGGCGGCGAAGTTCTCGACGCTGGTGAAAGCCTTGGCGATCTCGTAGTTGCCCTGCCGCATTGCCCAGGCGACTGCATCGTCGCCGTAATCGTTTTTCGCTGTTGGATCCGCGCCTGCCGCGAGCAGGCGTCGCGCGATCGCCTCATGGCCTTCGCGAGCGGCCATCATCACCACCGTCGAGCCGTTGGTCGATCGCGCGTTGACGTCGGCGCCGGCGGCGAGCAGGTCTTCGACCACATTGGCATGGCCGGCGAAGGTGGCATAGTGCAAGGCCGTCCAGGCGCGCGCGTTGGTCGGATTGGGGCGGGCGCCGTGATCGAGCAGCCAGCGCACCGCCTCCCCTTGGTTTTTCCACGCGGCGAGCATCAGCGCGGTTTCGCCGAAGCGGTTGCGGCGGTCGATGTCGGCACCGCGGGCGAGGAACAGTTCCATCAGCGGGATGTTCCCTTCCCAGGCACCGATCATCAGGCCGGTGCCGATCAACTGCCCTTCGAAATCGGGATCCAGTCCTTCGTCGAGCCAGGCTGCGGCTTGTTTGACGTCGCCCAGCTCGAGCACGACGGAAAACCGCGTAGCGTCAGGGAGTTCGGCCTGGACTGGTGCGCCGAGCACGAGTGCCGGCAGAAGCGGCAGCAACGTCTTTTTCATGCCGGAGAGTTTACTTCGCTGCGGTAGCATGCGGCGATGGTGAAGAAGCGTTTCGTTCTGGCGTTCGTCGCCAGCCTCGCCCTGCATGCGCTCGTCCTGTTGCTGCCCGAGGTGTGGTGGTTCCACGGCGAGCAGGCTCCTGCACCGGTCGTTCTGGCAGTGCGCTTGCCGCCTTTGGCGCGGACGGACGTGCTGGCCACGGCCGTCGATGAGCCGCCGCTGCCCTTGCGTGCCGAGCCGGCGACGCTCGCGGCCGACACATCTGCGTCAACGGCGGTTCCTCCTCCGCCGCGCGCGCCTTCAGCGCCGGGTCTTGCCGCCCGCGAATCACCGCGCCCGTTGCAGGGAAGAGCGCTGCAGTCGGCGCTGGCCGCGCTGACGCGCGAGGAGTTCTATCCACGCGAAGCGATCGCCCGGGGTCTCGAAGGCAGGGTCGTGCTGTTGCTGACACTCGACGAGGCTGGGCGGGTCGCACGCATCGAGGTGGCGAGTTCCTCCGGCCATGCGCTGCTCGATGAAGCGGCGTGCAAGGCGGCTACTCGCATCGGACGTCTGCCTGCCGACCGCCGTCAGGTGCTGCTGCCCGTGGAGTTCCGGCTCGAATGAAAGAAATCCGCCTCCATGCCGCCGCGCCGGAGAAACCCGCTTTTGGCGCCCCTTGCAATGGCTGCGGCGTCTGTTGTGTGCTGTCTGCCTGTCCGCTTTCGCGCGCGTTGCTGCGTCACCGCGAAGGCTGCTGTCCAGCGCTCACCTGGCAGGGCGAGCGCTATGTCTGCGGCTTGATCGTCGCACCACGGGGCTTCATCCGGTGGCTGCCGCGGCGCCTGCGGCTGCGCTGGATCGGCGTAGGCTGGGGCTGTGATTGCGATGCCAAAATCGTCAGCGATGTTTTATAGTCGCTTTCGATGCTCGCCTACCTGATCCGCCGCCTGCTCTATGCCGTGCCGATCCTGATCGGCGTCAATGTCATCACCTTCGCGCTGTTCTTCATCGTCAACACGCCGGACGACATGGCGCGCATGCAGCTGGGCGTCAAGCGTGTGACGCCGGAGGCGATCGAAAAATGGAAGGCCGAGCGCGGCTATGACTTGCCGCTGTTCTGGAACGAACACGCAGCCGGGGTGGAGAAGCTCACGCGCACGATCTTCTTCACCAAATCGGCGCGCATGTTCGTCTTCGACTTCGGCCGCGCCGATGATGGCCGCGACATCGCGCGCGAAATCCGCCTGCGCATGGGACCGAGTCTTGCGGTCGCCGTGCCGGTGTTCGTGCTCGGACTGTTCGCGGCGATTTCCTTTGCCCTCCTGTTGGTGTATTTCCGCGCCACCTATCTCGATTTCGCCGGCGTCGTGCTGTGTGTGGCGATGATGTCGGTCTCCAGCCTGTTTTACATCATCGGCGGCCAGTGGCTGGTCTCCAAGGTCTGGCATCTGGTGCCGATTTCCGGCTATGCCACAGGGCTTTCGGCGACGAAGTTCGTCGTGCTGCCGGTGATCATCAGCGTGCTATCCGGGTTGGGCGCCTCGACGCGCTGGTATCGCACGATCTTCCTCGAAGAGGCGGGCAAGGACTATGTGCGCACCGCCCGCGCCAAAGGACTTTCCGAGCGGCTCGTGCTGTTCCGGCATGTGCTGCGCAATGCCTTGATCCCGATCCTCACCGGCGCGGTGGTCTTGATCCCGTCACTGTTCATGGGAAGTCTCCTGATCGAGGCGTTCTTCGGTATCCCGGGTCTGGGCAGCTACACGATCGAGGCGATCAACGCGCAGGACTTCGCCGTCGTGCGCGCGATGGTGTTCATCGGCTCGGTGCTCTATATCCTCGGTTTGCTGTTGACCGACATTTCCTACACGATTGCCGACCCGAGGATCCGCCTGCAATGAAGTTCGTGCTGCTTTGGTCGGATGCGCTGTTCTTCCTGCTCTTCGTGGCGGCGATCCTGAGTGGCCTCTGGGCGCGCCGGGTCGAGCACCTGCGGGCGGGCTGGCGGCGCGTCGGACAAAGCCGCGTCGCGATGGCGGCGGCGACGCTGCTCGTCGCCTTCGCCGCGGTGGCACTGCTCGATTCGCTGCATTACCGCGAACGCCTGCCGGGCGAGGGCAAAAACTATGCGGTGGAAGTGCGCTCAGCGCTCGATGCCCTGCTCGCTGGCTTGCGCACCCGCACCGAGAAGACCTATTCGGCACCGCTCGCCACGCACTCTTTCGCCAAGGAGACGATCGAGGGCGAGGGACGCGACTTTCCCCGTCTGCAACACGGCGGCGCGCATCTGGGCGAGGATCTCGCCCGCCATGACGAAGACATCGCGCTGCGGACCGTCCAGGGCCTGGGCATCGGTCTGATCGCCTGGCTCATCCTGTGGCTGCTCGGTGCGCCGCTGCGCCGCGCCTTCTCCCATCTGGCATGGGATGGCGTATTCGGCACGCTCCTCGTTCTCTGTCTCGTCGCCGCGCCTGTGGCGCTGCTGGCGCAGGGCTATCATGTGCTCGGCACCGACAAGGTCGGGCAGGACGTGCTGTATCTGACGCTGAAGAGCATCCGCACGGGCCTTCTGATCGGCACGCTCACCACCATGATCATGCTGCCGGCGGCGATCTTCCTCGGCATCGTCGCAGGCTATGCCGGCGGCTGGGTCGACGACGTGATCCAGTATCTTTATACGACGCTGAATTCGATTCCGGGCGTCTTGCTCGTCGCCGCCGCGGTGCTGATGATGCAGGTGGTGATCGACACCCATCCCGACTGGTTCGCCACTGCAGCCTCCCGCGCCGATGCGCGCCTACTCGCCTTGTGCGCAATCCTGGGGATGACCAGCTGGACGGGTCTGTGTCGCCTACTGCGCGGCGAGACGCTCAAGCTGCGCGAGCTCGAATACGTGCAGGCGGCACGCGCGCTGGGGGTTTCGAATCTGCGCATCCTGATGCGCCACATCCTGCCCAACGTGATGCACATCGTCTTGATCGCGATCGTGATGGATTTTTCCGGCTTGGTGCTCGCCGAGGCGGTGCTCTCCTATGTCGGCATCGGCGTCGATCCGAACACGATCAGCTTCGGCACGATGATCAACACCGCGCGCATGGAGCTCGCGCGCGAGCCGATGGTCTGGTGGTCGTTGACCTCTGCCTTCGTCTTCATGTTCGCGCTGGTGCTGGCGGCGAACCTGTTCGCCGACGTGGTGCGCGATGCTTTCGATCCCCGGATGGTGCGATGACGCTGCTGACCGTGCGCGATCTGACGGTGGCCATCGGGGCGGCGCGGCCGGTCGAGCGTGTCTCTTTCGAGATCGCCGCGGGTGAAACCTTTGCATTGGTCGGTGAATCCGGATGTGGCAAGTCGCTGACGGCATTGGCGCTCATGCGTCTGCTACCCGAGGCGGCGCGCATCGCCGCCGGCAGCGTGCATCTGGGGGGTACGGATCTCTTCGCCTTGCCCGAATTCCGCATGCGCGAAGTGCGTGGCGGCAGGATCGGCATGATCTTCCAGGAGCCATCGACCAGCCTGAATCCGGTGATGACCATTGGCAGCCAGATCGGGGAAGCGCTGCGCCTGCATGGTGGTTCGGCGCAGACGCAGCGGGTCGTGGAGCTGCTTGCCGCGGTGGGCATCCCGGATCCGGCGCGGCGTGCCGGCGAATATCCGTTCCAGATGTCGGGCGGCATGAAGCAGCGCGCGATGATCGCGATGGCCTTGGCCGGCGAGCCAGAACTGTTGATCGCCGACGAGCCGACCACGGCGCTCGACGTGACGATTCAGGCGCAGGTGCTCGATCTGCTGGCGAAGCTCTCGGCCGAGCGCGGCATGGCGATGCTTCTGATCACGCACGATCTGGGCGTCGTGGCCAGGATGGCCGATCGCGTCGCCGTGATGTATGCCGGTGAGCTGGTGGAGATCGCGCCGCGTGCCGCTTTCTTCGCTGCGCCTGCGCATCCCTATGCGCAACGCTTGTTTGCTGCCTTGCCAGAAAATGCGGCAAGGCGCGCGCGTCTGGCGACGATCCCCGGCAATGTGCCCTTGCCCGGCGAGCGTCTCGTCGGCTGCCGTTTCGCCCCGCGTTGCGCCGCCGTCATGCCGGTGTGCAGGCAGGTTGCGCCACCATGGCGGGAAGTGGCGGCCGGGCACCGCGTGCGCTGTCATCTGGAGCCGACGAAAATCGGCGCTGGCGAGACGGCACGCTTGCGCGGCGAAGACCAGGCAGTGGCCAACGGCGCACCATTGCTCGAAGCGCGAGGCATCGAGGTGCGCTTCCCGATCCGCCGGGGCGTGCTGCAACGCACTGTCGGCTGGGTGCGGGCGGTCGATGGTATCGATCTGTCCGTCGCTGCGGGCCGCACGCTCGCGCTGGTGGGAGAATCGGGCTGTGGCAAGACCACGGTCGGCAAGGCGATCCTCGGCCTGCAGCCGGTCACGAGCGGAACGGTGAAGCTCGCGGGGCGAGTTTTGGATGGTCTGGCGCCGCACGCGATGCAGATGGTGTTCCAGGACCCTTTCGGCTCACTCGATCCACGGCTCACCATCGATGCGATCGTCCGCGAAGGGCGGCCGGACGTCGATGTGCCCGCCTTGCTGCGCCAGGTGGGGCTGGCGCCGGAAATGGCCGGACGCCATCCGCACGAATTCTCCGGCGGGCAGCGCCAGCGCATCGCGATCGCGCGCGCCTTGGCGGTGCAGCCCAAGCTGCTGATCTGCGATGAGCCGACTTCCGCGCTGGACGTCTCGGTGCAGGCACAGATCCTCAACCTGTTGCTCGATCTGCAGGCGCGGCTGGGATTGGCTTATCTCTTCATCACCCACAACATCGCGGCCGTCGAGTTCCTCGCCCACGAGGTGGCCGTCATGTATCTGGGACGCATCGTCGAGCAGGGCACGGCCGAGGAAGTATTGGGCAACCCCCGTCATCCCTATACGCAGGCGCTGCTGGCGGCCGTGCCAAGGTTGACTGGCGCCCGAGGCGATCGGCTGCTGGTGCCCGGCGATCCACCATCGCCGGCGAACCCTCCCCGCGGATGCCATTTCCATCCGCGTTGCCCGCGCGCGACGGCGCGTTGTCATGCAACCTATCCTGCGACCTCCGTGATTTCGGCGACGCACTGGGTGCGCTGCTACTTCCCGGATTGAGGTTTTTTCTTCTTCCCGACAACGGCCTTGGCTCTGGACGCCGGCACTGCCGCCTGCTGGGCGCTTGGCTTGCTTGCCGTCGTCGGGCGGGGCTTCGACTTGGCTTTTGCCGCGACCTTGTTTCTGCCTGCATGCGGCGATTTCTCCTGCGGCATGGGAGAAGGTTCGGGTAGTGCGTGGGCGACGGCTTCCGCCGCCTGGCTGCCTGGGCGCGGCACGAGCACGGTAAATCCGGGTTTGATCTTGACGCGCGACGTGATGCCGTTGATTTGCCGCAAGCGTCTTTCCGAGAGTTTGAAGCGGGCGGCCACCTTGGCGAG
>JBKBOI010000027.1:0-14797 GCA_046294935.1 Rhodocyclaceae bacterium | reverse complement strand
AGCAAAGTCCCGGCGGCGAGCGCCCATTCTTCCTCGCCGAAGAGCTCGATGGCGATCACCGAAACGAGCGTGGCCGCTGCCGCGTTTACGAGATTGTTGCCGAGCAGGATCATGCCCAGCATCTTGTCGGTGCTGGTCAATAAGCGCATCGCCAGTTGCGCGCCGCGATGGCCCTGGCGGGCGAGATGTCGCAGCCGGTAACGGTTGGCCGCCATCATGCTGGTTTCGGACATCGAGAAAAAGCCCGACAGTACCAGCAGCACCACGAGCGCTATCGACAACGCCGAGAGCGGATATTCGTCCATCAGCCGGGACGACCTAGCACGACTTCCAGCACGAAACGGCTACCGACGTAGGCGAGCAGCAGCGTGACGAAGCCCGCCAGCGTCCAGCGCAACGCGACTTTGCCGCGCCAGCCACGAAAATGACGGCCGGCGAGCAGCCAGGCGAAAATGAGCCACGACAAGAGCGCGAAGACCGTCTTGTGATTGAACGGCAGCGCCTTGCCGAAGATCTGCTCGGAAAACAGGATGCCCGAGGCCAGCGTGAGCGTGAGCAGGAAGAAGGCGATGTGGATCAGCCTAAACAGCAGCTTTTCCATCGTCAACAGCGGCGGCAGGCCGGCGAACAGCGGTGTCATGCGGCCGCGATGCAGACGTTTTTCCGTGACCGCCATCAAAACGGCATGCAATGCGGCCAACGTAAACAGGCTGTAGGCGAGCATCGCCAGCAACAGATGAAAGCGGAATGCCAATGATCCGGCATTGGCGAGGACGTGCTGGCTGGGTATCAGGAGCGGCAGCACGACGCATCCGGCGGCCAACGGCAGCCCCAGCATCTGCAGGCCTTCCATGCGTGCGTAGAAACTCTCTATCCAATAGAAGGCCACGGCCAGCCACATCATCAGCGACAGGGCGACGGCAAAGCCGAAACGCGTCGACTCGTCGCCAGGGTGAACTTCGATTCCCAGCGTCGCGCCATGCAGCACCAGCGCGACGAGCAGCCAGGTTCGTTCCCACGCCGCCAGGCCCTTGACCGGCTGGTCGAGCACCGCACCGCGCCAGCGCGTGCGCCAGAAATGAAGCGCCAGACCGAGATACGACAGCGCAGCCAAGAGGTGCAAGACGGGGGGATGCAGTAGAATCGGCAGCATATAGGCAGTCTACACCAAGCCCATGCTCGATAATTTGACCCAGCGCCTGGCCCGCGTCGTCAAGACGCTGCGCGGCCAGGCACGCCTGACCGAAGACAACATCGCCGAGATGTTGCGCGAGGTGCGCATGGCGCTCCTCGAGGCAGATGTCGCCCTGCCGGTCGTCAAGGAATTCATCGCGCGCGTCAAGGAGAGGGCGCTGGGGCAGGAAGTCATCGGCTCGCTCACCCCGGGCCAGGCGCTCGTCGGCGTGGTGTATCGCGAGCTGACCGAGCTGATGGGGGGCGCGAAGGCAGAGCTCGATCTGGCTTGCCAGCCGCCGGCGATCATCTTGATGGCCGGCCTACAAGGTGCCGGCAAGACGACGACGACGGCCAAGCTGGGCAAGTGGCTCAAGGAGCGGCGGAAGAAGAAAGTGCTGGCGGTCTCCTGCGACGTCTATCGTCCGGCAGCCATCGAACAATTGAAAACCGTTTGCGCGCAGGCCGGCATCGACTTCTTTCCCTCGCATCCAGGTGAGAAACCGGTCGATATTGCGGCTGCGGCGGTCGATCATGCGAAGCGCCATTTCTACGACGTGTTGTTCGTCGACACCGCTGGCCGGCTGGCCATCGATGAAGCGATGATGGCAGAGATTCGCTCACTGCACGACCAGCTCAAGCCGATCGAGACGTTGTTCGTCGTCGATGCGATGCAGGGCCAGGATGCGGTGAATACTGCGAAGGCCTTCAACGAGGCGCTGCCGCTCACCGGGGTGATCCTCACCAAGCTCGATGGCGATGCGCGCGGCGGCGCGGCGCTGTCGGTGCGCTACGTCACCGGAAAACCGCTCAAGTTCGCCGGTGTCGGCGAAAAACTCAACGGGCTGGAGGAATTCCATCCCGAACGCATGGCCAGCCGCATCCTCGGCATGGGCGACATCCTCGGCCTGGTCGAAGAAGCGCACCGCAACGTCGATCAGGAAAAGGCGCAGGCATTCGTCAAGAAAATGAAGTCCGGCAAGGGCTTCGACCTCAATGACTTCAAGGCGCAGATCGCTCAGATGCGCAGCATGGGCGGCATGCAGGCGCTGCTCGACAGATTGCCGGCGCAGTTCGGTGCGCTGGCCCAGCAGGCCGGCGGCGCGGTCGAGGACAAGGCAATCCGCCGCATCGTCGGCATCATCGATGCGATGACGCCGGCCGAGCGCGCGAAGCCCGAGATCATCAAGGCCAGCCGCAAGCGCCGCATCGCTGCCGGCGCCGGCGTGCCGGTGCAGGAGGTCAACCGTCTGCTCAACCAGTTCGAGCAGATGCAGAAGATGATGAAGCAGTTTTCCAAAGGCGGCATGGCGAAGATGCTGCGGGCCGCCAAGGGGTTGATGGGGCGGGGCGGGCTGCCCGGCATGCCGCGCTAACGATCATGGTTGAAATACCGCCCCAGAAGATGAAACGGGCGGGCCGAACGGCTCATGGGTCGCGGGCGGGGCAACCGTTCGGCTCGGGTGCAGGCCGCCCACAACTCGCCATGCTCGGACAAGTGGGCGGCATGCCCGCACCCTTTACCTACGGCTGCCGACGCCCACTCCCAAATCGCCCGCTGGCCCGTCCGTTTCATCCTTCATTCGCCGTTTTTTCACGCTAGACTCGGCGCTGGCGAGACGGCACTACTGCCGCGCCTGAATGATGCGCGGGCCCCAGTTCCAGCGTTTCTCCCATGCCGCGCGCACCATGTTCGGATATTCCGGCCGGCCGAGGCTGCCGTTGTAGCGGCCGAGCGCGCGAAAAAGATCGCCTTTCTCGAGGTCGAGATAATGGCGCAGGATCGTGCAGCCGTAGCGCAGATTGGTGCGCAGGTGAAACAAGTTGTGTTCCGGATTGCCGATCAGCCCGACCCAGAATGGCATCACCTGCATGTAGCCGCGCGCGCCGGCCGTGGAGACGGCATATTTGCGAAATCCGCTCTCCACCTCGATCAAGCCGAGCACGAGCTGTGGATCGAGCCCGGCGCGCTGAGCCTCATAACGCACGGTCTTGAGGAATTCGAGCCGAGCTTGGCGGTCGGGCATGCGCCTTTCGAGCCGGCGTGACATTTCAGTGAGCCAGGCGATTTTTTCCTCGATGCTCTCGAAACGTGGCTCCGGTGCTGCAAGATCGGAGACGGCGGCATGCAGCGCGGCCTGCACGCTGGCGGCCAGCGGCTCGTATTTCTGGGCGCCGGCCTGGGCATGCGTTGCCAGGCAGGTCAGCAAAATCAAGAACGTTGGGCGCATACCTTGCCGCGCACGAACGCCGCGATTTCCGCAAGCAAAATCTTGGTCGCCGCAGTGTCGCGACGGTGCTGATACTCGGCCAAGCCTTCCTTGAGGCTGCGCTCGCCAAGCGTGACGCGATGCGGCACGCCGATCAGTTCCCAGTCGGCGAACATCACGCCGGGCCGTTCGTCGCGGTCGTCGAGGATCACGTCGATACCCGAGACGATCAGCTTTTCGTAGAGGTCGAGGGCGGCCTGGCGCACGGCTTCCGACTTGCCCCAGCCGACCGGACAGATGACGACGGTAAAGGGTGCAATGGCATCTGGCCAGATGATGCCCTTGTCGTCGTGATTTTGCTCGATCGCCGCGCCGGCCAGCCGGGTCACGCCGATGCCGTAGCAGCCCATCTCCATCAGCTGCGGTTTGCCGGTTTCATCGAGATAGGTGCAGTTCATCGCCGCCGAATATTTCGTGCCAAGGTAGAAGACGTGGCCGACTTCTATGCCGCGCTGGATCGCGAGCCGGCCTTTGCCATCGGGCGATGGATCACCTTCGACGACATTGCGGATGTCGGCGACGATGTCAGGCTCCGGCAGGTCGCGCCCCCAGTTGATGCCCTGGATGTGGAAGCCGATTTCGTTGGCGCCGGAGATGAAGTCGGCCATGTTCGCGACGGTGCGATCGGCGACGATCCTGACGGGTTTGGGGGTATCGAGCGGCCCCAGATAGCCCGGCGGGCAGCCGAAATGATCGATGATTTCGGCTTCCGTGGCGAAACGGAAGCCTTGATCCAGACCCGGGATCTTGCCGGCCTTGACTTCGTTGAGTTCGTGGTCGCCCCGCACCAGCAACAGCCAAATCTCTGGCCCCAGCGGCGTATCGACGGCCAGCACGATCGACTTCACGGTCTGCTCGATCGGCACGCCGAGCAGCTTGGCGACGTCTTCGCACCGCGTGGTTTCGGGCGTCGCCACCTTTTTCATGGCCAAGGTCGGCGCTGGCCGGACGGCACTGGCGGGCAACGCTTCGGCCAGTTCGATGTTCGCGGCGTAATCGGAATCCGGACAATACACCAACACGTCCTCGCCGGTGTCGGCGATCACCTGGAACTCGTGTGACAGCGAGCCGCCGATGGCGCCAGTGTCGGCACGTACGGCACGAAATTTCAGACCGAGTCGTTCGAAAATCCTCACGTAGGCGTCGTACATCGCCTGATAACTCTTTGCCGCGCCGACAGCATCGCGGTCGAAAGAGTAAGCGTCCTTCATCGTGAATTCACGGCCGCGCATCACCCCGAAACGTGGCCGGCGCTCGTCGCGGAACTTGGTCTGGATGTGGTAGAAGTTCTTCGGCAGTTGGCGGTAGCTATGAATCTCGCTTCGTGCGATGTCGGTGATGACTTCCTCGGAAGTCGGCTGGATGACGAAATCGCGGTCGTGGCGATCCTTCACGCGCAATAGTTCCGGTCCCATTTTTTCCCAGCGTCCGGTTTCCTGCCACAGCTCGGCGGGCTGCACGATCGGCATCAACAGCTCGATCGCGCCGGCGCGGTTCATTTCCTCGCGAATGATCGCCTCGATCTTGCGGATCACCCTCAATCCCATCGGCATGTAGGTATAGATGCCGCCGGCGAGCTTCTTGATCATGCCGGCGCGGATCATCAGCTTGTGCGAGACGACTTCTGCATCGGCGGGGGCTTCCTTCAGGGTGTTGATGAAGAACCGACTGGCGCGCATGGCGGAATTTCCTCGATCTGACAACGGACTGCGGATTTTACCCGCGCGGGCCGCTTTCCTCGATCCGAGGAATGTGGAACAATCCCATCCAGACGAACGGTTTGAGGTTTCACCATGCTCGATCGGGAAGGTTATCGCCCGAACGTCGGCATCATCCTGACCAATCATCGGCAAGAGGTCTTCTGGGGCAAGCGGATTCGCGAACATTCCTGGCAATTTCCACAAGGCGGAATCAAAAGAGGGGAGACGCCCGAAGAGGCGATGTTCCGCGAACTCTATGAAGAGGTGGGCCTGCGCCCGGAACATGTCCGCGTCCTCGGCCGCACGCGCGATTGGCTGCGATACGACGTTCCACGGCATTGGGTGCGCCGCGAATGGCGTGGCACCTACAAGGGACAGAAGCAGATTTGGTTCCTGTTGCGGCTGATCGGTCGCGACAGTGACATCTGCCTGCGCGCAACGAGCAAGCCGGAGTTCGATGCCTGGCGCTGGAGTGAGTATTGGGTGCCGCTCGAGACGGTGATCGAATTCAAGCGTGGCGTCTATGAACGGGCCTTGACCGAACTGGCGCACCTGGTGTTTCGCGTTCCGACTCCCGCCTCGGGGTGGCCGCAAAGACAGGCCCATCTCGCTACGACGGTGGTCGAAGAGCGATGAAGCGTCTCTTCGCAATCCTCTTGGCGCTGCTCCGGGCCGGTGTCGCGTTTGCTGCGCTGTTTGCCGACGAGGATCCCGACGCACCCAAATGGGAAGAAGAGGTGCCGCAACTGCCAGCGTCTCCATCCGATGCGAATCTGCACGAGTTTTATGTCAGCGCCACGACGCCGCACCGCTACTTCATCGATACGGCGAGCCTCGCCGTCGGCAAGGATGGCGTGGTGCGCTATACGCTCGTCGTGCGCACGCAAGGAGGCATCGACAACGTCACCTTCGAAGGCATGCGCTGCAGCACCAGAGAATACAAAATCTACGCTACGGGTCATGCCGACGGTACATGGAGGCCGGTACGCCGGAGCGAATGGCGGCCGATCCGGAACAACCCGACTTACCGTCACCACGCAGCGCTCTGGCATGATTTCTTCTGCCCGATCGGCAATCCCATCGCCACACCCGAGGAGGGACGCGATGCCTTGCGGTTGGGCAAACATCCCAGCGTGAATTGAGGTTTTGAAATGAGCCTGTTCGATCCCGTCATCCTGCAACTCGACCAGGCGTTGCGCACCCTGTTCGTCAAGGCGCCAACGAAGCGACCGTTGCCCGGCGAATCCCTCTCCGAGCCGGAATTGACCGAAGCCGAGCGTCGTCATGCCGCGGCGCTGATGCGCATCAATCACGTCGGCGAAGTGTGCGCCCAAGCGCTGTATGCCGGCCAGGCCTTCACCGCGGCGAGCAGCGCTGTGCGTGAGGCGCTCGAGCGAGCCGCTTGGGAAGAAACCGAACACCTGAACTGGACCGAGCGGCGCATCGAGGAACTCGGCGGTCGCAAGAGCCTTCTCAATCCGCTCTGGTATGCGGGAGCCTGGACGATCGGCGCGATCGCTGGCCGACTGGGCGATCCGATCAGTCTCGGCTTCGTCGCCGAGACCGAGCGCCAAGTCGAAGCACACCTCGATGGGCATCTGCAGCGCTTGCCGCCCGCCGACCGGCGTTCGCAGGCGATCGTCGACCAGATGAAGGCCGACGAGATCGCGCACGCGCGCATGGCGATCAGTCTCGGCGCGGCCGAGCTGCCGCGCTTCGCCAAAGGGGCGATGAAGCTGGCCGCCAAGGTGATGACGACGACCGCCTACTGGATTTGATCAAGCCTCGATGATTTCCCAGCTGTGATGCATCCGGGCCGTCTTGCCCAGCATGATCGAGGCCGAGCAGTATTTTTCGGCCGAGAGCTTGACGGCGCGCTCGACCGCCTCTGGCTTCAAGCCGCGGCCCTTGACGATGAAATGCAGGTCGATGCGCGTAAAAACCTTGGGATCCTGTTCGGCGCGCTCGGCCGTGATCCGCACGGCGCAATCGGTGACGTCCTGGCGCGATTTTTTCAAGATCGACACCACGTCGAAGGCGGTGCACCCGCCCGTGCCGGCCAGCAACAGCTCCATGGGCCGTGGCGCCAGGTTTTGGCCGCCGGCCTCGGGGGCGCCATCCATCGCCACCATATGGCCGGAACCGGTTTCCGCGACGAAACTCATGCCACGTGGCTGCCAATGTATTGTGCATTCCAACATCTCGGACCTCCTCCAACTCATGGCCTATGGAATGAAACCGACGGGACGGGACACGCCAGCATCATGCCGGCGGCCGTGGGCGAAGGGCGCGAATCGGGCGTACGCATGTCCGGGCAGTTCGGGCGCAGCGCGTCGTGGGTGACCCGCGCCCCGCCCATACGGCCACCCCAGACGCGAAACATGAGCCGAGCGGTCCGCCGGTTTCATCCGCTGGGTGATGTCTCGGCCATGATCGTCAGAATCATGTAGGCTGCGATTGTAGCCGTCGGCGCGGATTTTGGCTTGCCATTGACGAGAATCGGCGCTGGCAAGACGGCACGTGGAAAGCATTTGACTTTTTCCGCGCGTTTGCGTTACCATGCGCGGCTTTCCGCATGGCGGCCGGTTTGATTGGCCCCCCATGTCAAACCACACGGCCGTGCTCACCGGCCGTTTGAATCAGGTAGCAAGGACTCACCATGAAAACTTTTTCCGCCAAACCGCATGAAGTCAAGCGCGATTGGTTCGTCGTCGATGCCACGGACAAGGTGCTCGGCCGTTTGGCCTCCGAAATCGCCCGCCGTCTGCGCGGCAAGCACAAAACCGAATACACTCCCCATGTCGATACCGGCGATTACATCGTCGTCGTGAATGTCGATAAGCTGCGCGTGACCGGCAACAAGGCCCAGGACAAGAAATATTTCCGCCACTCCGGCTTTCCCGGTGGCATCTATGAAACCAATTTCATCAAGCTCCAGCAACGCTTTCCGGCTCGTGTTCTCGAAAAAGCCGTCAAGGGCATGCTGCCGAAAGGCCCGCTCGGCTACGCAATGCTGAAGAAGATGAAGTGCTATGCTGGCGCCGAGCATCCGCATGCGGCGCAGCAGCCCAAGACTCTGGAAATCTGACGGGGCCCCTACTATGTCGGTCAATTACTACTATGGCACCGGTCGCCGCAAGACCGCCGTCGCGCGTGTGTTCATGAAAAACGGCAGCGGCAAGATCGTCGTCAATGGCAAGCCGGTAGATGAATTCTTTTCCCGCGAAACCGGTCGGATGATCGTGCGCCAGCCTCTCGAGCTGACCCAACATCTCGGCACCTTCGACATCATGGTGAATGTCACGGGCGGTGGCGAATCCGGCCAGGCAGGCGCCGTGCGTCATGGCATTACGCGCGCCCTGATCGAATACGACGCTGCACTCAAGCCGGTCCTATCGCAGGCTGGTTTCGTGACGCGCGATGCGCGAGAGGTCGAACGCAAGAAAGTCGGCTTGCACAAGGCACGCCGTCGCAAGCAGTTCTCGAAGCGTTGACGACTGCGTTTGGCAACAGAAGCCGCCTCCGGGCGGCTTTTTTTTTGAGAGGCCGCCTCCAGGCGGCTTTTTTGAGAGGCCGCCTGCGGGCGGCTTTTTTTGTCCCTTGCCGTTGTCGGGTTATGATACTCGTTCCCCGATCGAGCTGGCGCGCCGGTCGGTAACAGGGGTATTTTTCTGGAGTAC
This sequence comes from Rhodocyclaceae bacterium, assembly GCA_046294935.1. Classification (GTDB taxonomy): domain Bacteria; phylum Pseudomonadota; class Gammaproteobacteria; order Burkholderiales; family Rhodocyclaceae; genus Sulfuricystis. The sequence continues at coordinate 5,974 of JBKBOI010000027.1, read as the reverse complement.
GCGATGATCAAAGTAGGTATTGTCGGCGGCACGGGCTACACGGGTGTCGAACTCTTGCGCCTCTTGGCGCAGCACCCGCAGGTGGAATTGACGGCCATCACCTCCCGGGCCGAAGCCGGAAGCGCAGTTGCCGACATGTTCCCGAGCCTGCGCGGACGGATCGATCTGGAATTCAGCGATCCGTTGAGCGCGCCGCTCAAGGACTGCCATGTCGTCTTCTTCGCAACCCCGAATGGCGTAGCAATGCAACAAGCCCGCGGCCTGCTCGATGCCGGCGTGCGCGTCATCGACCTCGCCGCCGATTTCAGAATCAAGGACGTCGCCGTCTGGGAGAAGTGGTATGGCATGACCCATGCCGCGCCTGATCTCGTCGCCGAGGCGGTCTATGGTCTGCCGGAAATGAATCGCGAGCAGATCAGACATGCTCGCCTCGTCGCCAATCCCGGCTGCTATCCGACTGCGGTGCAACTGGGCTTTCTGCCATTGATCGAAGCCGGCTGCATCGATATCGACCATCTGATCGCCGATGCCAAATCAGGCGTTTCGGGCGCCGGACGCAAGGCGGAAACCCACATCCTTTTTGCCGAGGCGGCCGACAATTTCAAGGCGTATGCCGTTGCAGGACATCGTCATCTACCGGAGATCCGTCAAGGGCTGGCGGGCATTGCTGGGGCGCCGGTGGGTCTGACCTTCGTGCCCCATCTGACGCCGATCATTCGTGGCATCCACGCGACGCTCTATGCCCAGATCACTCGTGAAGAGGACTTCCAGGCCCTCTATGAGAAGCGTTATGCAGGCGAATACTTCGTCGATGTCCTGCCGCCCAAATCCCATCCCGACACCCGTTCCGTGAGGGCGGCGAACGTTTGCCGCATTGCCGTGCATCGGCCGCAAGGGGGGGATACCATCGTCGTGCTTTCAGTCATCGACAATCTCGTCAAGGGGGCGGCCGGACAGGCAGTGCAAAACATGAACCTGATGTTCGGCTTCGACGAATGCCTGGGCCTCACGCAAGTTCCCGTCTTGCCCTGATACTGCGGCGCTGGCGCGGGCGAGTCGGCATATCCGCCCCGTCGGTCGCGATTCGGCCACATCGGCCGTGGTATGTGCGCGCATTCGCGGTCGCCTTGGTGCTCATACTGGCAGGATTGGCGATCTGGATGATCGACCCGGCGGCACGTTTGGCCGCATTGGGGCGCGCCGATGAAGTCAGGGCACTGCAGAGCGCCAACGCGGCACTCGAAGAAGAGGTCGCACGTCTGCGCGGGCTGCTGGCGGCACGCGAGAATGACCTGCAGATCGAGCAGGCTGCGCAACGCTCGCTGAGCGACAAGCACAAGGCATTGATGGAAGAAAACGCTCGGTTGAAGGAGGAGCTCGCCGTTCTCGAAAAGCTGGCGGCGAAAGCGAGGAAGAAGTAAGCCGTATTTCGAAACTGCTGCGATCGTTGAGGAGAAGCGCATGTTCAAGAAATCCAGCAAACCGAATGGTCGTATCGATACCCTGATCGGCGCAGGTACGATCGTGGAAGGAAACGTCACCTTCACCGGCGGCTTGCGCATCGATGGGGAAGTGCATGGCAACGTGTGTGCGGCAAATGATCATCCAGGAATGGTGGTGATTAGCGAGCATGGGCGCGTCGATGGCGAGGTCGCCGTTTCGCATGTCGTCATCAATGGCACCGTCAATGGACCGGTGCGCTCGGCCGAGGCCCTCGAGCTCCAGCCACATGCCCGCGTGACCGGGGATGTCGAATACAACACGATCGAAATCCATCTGGGAGCGGTCGTGGAAGGGCGCCTGCTGCATCGCGGCGCAGCGAGTGCCAAAACCGTCGAATTGAAGGTGGCGGGCGCACATTGAAAATGACGGTTCAGTCATGATCCCAAAAACCGCAGTCGACCGCACTTGATGAGTTGCAGAGGCCGATTCGTTGGCGACACGCTGCCATTGGCGATTTCATCCGTTGGGTGAGGCGCGCGGGCGTGGATTGCACGTCTCGCGGCGCATGGCGGTGTCGTCACCTTCGGCAGGGGGGTTACCCTGCCGCATCGAAGCGCCTTGCCCTGCGCCGCGATGAAAACACACCCCACGCCGTCCAACTCCAGTTTTTCGATGATTTGACCGAGCGCCTTTCGCGTCTGATAATTGGGCTGTTTGCACAACAGCCCCAAGGAGAACGTCAACCATGAATGCACCCGCTGAGATGACTACGCCGCTGATCTTTACCGACAGTGCCGCCAACAAGGTCAAGGAACTGATCCTCGAAGAAGGAAACCCGGAGCTCAAGCTCCGAGTCTTCGTGACCGGAGGGGGCTGTTCCGGTTTCCAGTACGGATTCACCTTCGATGAAGTGATCAATGAAGATGACACCGTGATGGAAAAGAACGGTGTGACGCTGTTGATCGACCCGATGAGCTTCCAGTATCTCGTCGGTGCAGAAATCGACTACAGCGAAGGCTTGCAAGGCTCGCAATTCGTCATCAAGAACCCGAACGCCACGAGCACCTGTGGCTGTGGTTCCTCATTCTCCGTCTGAGGAAGGGCGAAAGGTAAAACGTAGCGGGGCGTTCAGAGCGCCCTCGTACGTTCATCGTAGCGTCGGCGGCAGCCCCCTAGCCAGCACGGCCGCTGCCTGCAGGCGCAAGCCGCGACACGCTGGCTACGACAGACGACCGTGATATCGAGCGCCGCGCATGCGGCGCGAGCAAAGAACCCCCGCGAGGGCGAAGGGGGGCGGGCTTTGAAGAGAGCGGCCTTTCATGCAGCTGGGTGCGGCCCCGCTGCATGAGCGTTACCGTGAGACAACGGCTTCCACGGTATGAAACCGGCAGGCCGTCTTTGCTCATGGTTCGCGGCCGGGACAGCCGAGAGGCATAGCCACGGGATACCCACGACTTGCTTGCACCCGAACGGGTGGGCGGCACAGGCTCGGCCTTCGCCTACGGCTGCCGACATCCGCTCACGGATCGCCCACCGGCCTGCCGGTTCCATCTGCAGGGGTGGTTTCTCGACCATGAACGTTCAAGTGCATCAGTCCAGCAAGGCGATCCGGATATCGCGTGCCGATGCCAGCTGTTCCATCAGCTTCGCGGCCGCGGCCTTGAACGTGGGCAACTGATCTGCGGTCAGAGGCGTTGCATCTGGCAGGCCGACCGTAAGTGGATTACGGTGTATGCCATCGACCCGGAACTCGTAATGCAGATGAGGGCCGGTGGCAATTCCGGTGGCGCCGACGAAACCGATGACTTCGCCTTGTGAAACGCGCATACCCTTGCGTAGGCCGGGGGCGAAACCTGATAGGTGGCCATAGACGGTCGTCCGGTTTCCCGGGTGCCTGATCATGATTACCTTGCCATAGCCGCCCTGCACGCCGACAAAGTCGATCACTCCATCGCCTGTGGCCTTCACGCGTGTGCCGATCGGAGCGGCATAATCGATCCCGCGATGCGCCCGGATTTCCCGCAAAACGGGATGGTAGCGGGCGGCAGAGAAGCCAGAGGTGATGCGAGAGAATTCGAGCGGTGAGCGCAAAAACGCTTTTTTCGTGCTCTGTCCGCTTGCCGTATAGTAACCACCGGGACCATGCGTCGGCTGGAACCAGAACGCCTGGTATGTCTTTCCGGCATTGATGAATTCGGCGGCGAGAATTCGCGGGCTGCCGATGGGTTTGCCGAGGTAGTCGGTAGTTTCATAGATCAGGGAAAACTTGTCGCCCTTGCGCAGATCGCGGTGGAAATCGATGTCGCCACTGAAGATTTCCACCATTTGCATGGCGACGGCGTCAGGGATGCCGGCTTCGTCGGTTGCGCCGAACAACGACTGCCGGATCGTCGCCGATTTGAATGAAATCCTCTTGCTGACGGGTAGCGCCTCGGTTTTGGCGACAAACCCTTCCGGCATGCGCTGGACGACAAGTGCATTGGCGTTTTCACCGTTCAACGGGAAGACGAGCGACTCGAGATTCCCATCCGCATCGACTTGGGCAATGAAGGATTTCCCCGGTACCAGTTGTCTGGAAAATGCCGCGGCGCTCTTGTCGTAACGCAGGAACCTCTCGGCTTCGGCGACATCGACGTCGAGTTTGGCCAGCAGGCTGCCCAAGGTGTCGCCGCGCTGGATCACGACCTCTCGCGTGAAGGTATTTGCGCTTCCCTCAGCAGGTCCGAGCGCCGGCAAGGGTAATTGCTCGACGATCTCCTTGATGCTTGCTTCGCGTTCGAGGGTATCGCGTGCCGTGCCGAATGCTGCTGTCATGAAAAAAAACGCTGCTGCAACGCCGGCACTTGCGGCTCCTATTCGCAAGATCGACGAGGCTTTGCCAGAAGAGGACTCACCCAACGCTTGGTTTAGAATCGAATGCATTGGAGCGCAGCTTGGCAGAAGATGAAGGCCCCAAAGTCTAGCAGACATATCAACCCATTGAAAAATCCGGAACCAACGCATGATTGACGTCGAATCCCAGCTTGCCTTGATCAAACGCGGCGCCGAGGAGCTGCTCGTCGAAGCCGAACTCATCGAAAAGTTGAGAACCGGCCGTCCCCTCAGGGTCAAGGCAGGCTTCGATCCAACCGCACCGGATCTGCATCTCGGCCATACTGTGCTGATCAACAAGCTCCGGCATTTTCAGGAGCTGGGCCATCATGTGATGTTCCTGATCGGTGATTTCACCGGAATGATCGGCGATCCGACCGGCAAGAACGCTACTCGACCGCCATTGTCGCGTGAGCAAATCAGGCAGAACGCCCTGACGTATCAGGACCAGGTGTTCAAGATTCTCGATCCAGAAAAAACGGAAATCTGCTTCAACTCTACCTGGTTCGATACTCTCGGTGCTGCAGGCATGATCAAACTGGCAGCCCAGCATACCGTTGCACGCATGCTCGAACGCGATGACTTTGCCAAACGTTATGCTGCCAATCAGCCAATCGCCATTCACGAGTTTCTTTATCCCCTGTGTCAGGGGTACGACTCGGTTGCCATGCGTGCGGATGTCGAATTGGGCGGCACGGACCAGAAGTTCAACCTCCTGGTGGGGCGTGAGCTGCAAAAGCATTATGGGCAGACGCCCCAGTGCATCTTGACGATGCCTTTGCTCGAAGGGCTGGACGGGGTCAACAAGATGTCGAAGTCTCTGGGCAACTACATTGGCATCGCCGAACCGCCGCGGGAGATTTTCGGTAAGCTCATGTCGATTTCCGACGAGCTGATGTGGCGCTATTATGAGTTGCTTTCATTCCGCTCCAGCAACGAGATTGCGCAGCTCAAGCGTGATGTCGCGGAAGGTGCCAATCCGCGGGATGTCAAGATCTCGCTGGCCCAAGAGCTGGTGGCGCGCTTTCATGGTCAGGATGCGGCCCGCTTGGCATTAGAGGATTTCGTTGCCCGCTTTCAGCGCGGCGCGATCCCGGACGACATGCCAGAGCTTTCATTGCCTGCAGGGCCGGTGGCGCAGGTCATGAAGCAGGCAGGGCTGGTTGCCAGCACATCCGAAGCCATGCGTTTGATCGAGGGCGGAGGGGTGCGCATCGATGGCGTCAAAATCGAAGACAGAGCGCTGCAATTGAAGGCTGGCACCACGATCGTACTGCAAGTAGGCAAGCGCAAGTTTGCACGCGTAAGCCTTTCCTGACGCTCCTGTCCAGACGGCGAAAAATATTTTTCAGAAAGTCGTTGACGCGCAAAAGTCGATGGGTATAATGCGCGCCTCTTTGCTGCATGACGCAGCGTGATCTTTAAAAACCTAACAGCCGATAGGTGTAGGTGCTTGCTCGAGTTGAGGCGGGCATGGTTTTGGTTGGTGAGAATCGAAGCTAGCCAGACGGAGCCGAGAGGTTTTGGCCCGAGAGGGTGCTGTGCTTGCCGAGAGAAATTTGGAGAAGCGCTTACACGGGAAGAGCAGTAAGGTTAGAGATGACCTTGTTGATTCTTGGAGTGATAAGCGAGCGAGAAGATTGAACTGAAGAGTTTGATC
>JBKBOI010000026.1:0-15599 GCA_046294935.1 Rhodocyclaceae bacterium | reverse complement strand
GTACCGACAAGGCCGCGGCGATGACGAGCATTTCTCTCAGGCAGCCGAAATCGCGCGCGGCGAGCAGCATGCGGCCGATCTTCGGGTCGAGCGGCAGTTTCGCCAGTTCCCGGCCGGTCGAGGTCAATTCCTTGGTCGTCTCGTCGAGCGCGCCCAGTTCGGCGAGAAGCTGATAGCCATCATGGATCATGCGCGGCAGGGGGCGCTCCAGGAAGGGGAAATCCTCGACGTTCCCGAGCCGAAGCGACTTCATGCGCAGGATCACGCCGGCCAAGCTCGAGCGCAAGATCTCGGGATCGGTATAGCGCGGCCGTTTCTGGAAGTCTTCTTCGGAATAGAGCCGGAAGCAGACACCGGACGACACTCGCCCGCAGCGCCCCGCACGCTGGTTGGCCGCCGCCTGCGAGATCGCCTCCACCTGCAACTGCTCGACCTTGTTGCGATGCGAGTAACGCTTGACGCGCGCCAGCCCCGTGTCGATCACGTAGCGGATGCCGGGGACGGTCAGCGAGGTTTCGGCCACGTTGGTCGCCAGCACCACGCGCCGGCCCTGATGCGGGGCGAAGACGCGCGCCTGTTCCTGCGCCGTCTGACGCGCGTAGAGCGGCAGGATTTCGAGGCCGGGGGGGTGATGCTTGCGCAAGGCTTCCGCCGCCTCGCGGATCTCGCGCTCGCCTGGCAGGAAGACCAGCACGTCGCCCGGCCCGGTGCGGTGGGCCTCGTCGACGGCCGCAACGATCGCATCGTTGAGATCGACATCCTTTTGTTCATCAAAGGGCCGGTAGCGGATCTCGATCGGGAAAAGCCGGCCCGAGACCTCGATCACTGGCGCGCCCTCGAAGTGCTTCGAAAAGCGCTCGGCGTCGAGTGTGGCCGAGGTGATGATGAGCTTCAGATCGTGCCGTGTCGTCAGAACCGACTTTAGATAGCCAAGCAGGAAGTCGATGTTGAGCGAGCGCTCGTGCGCCTCGTCGATGATGATAGTGTCATATTGCGCGAGCAGCGGATCCGACTGGATCTCGGCCAGGAGTATCCCGTCCGTCATCAGCTTGATGTAGCACTCCGGCGAGGTGCGGTCGGTGAAGCGCACCTTGTAGCCGACGTATCGTCCCAACTCGGAGCGTAACTCCTGTGCGATGCGGGCAGCGGTGGCGCGGGCGGCGATGCGGCGTGGCTGGGTGTGGCCGATGTAACCATGCAGGCCGCGGCCGATGTCGAGACAGATTTTCGGCAGTTGCGTGGTCTTGCCAGAGCCGGTCTCGCCGCAGACGACGATGACCTGATGTTTCTCGATCGCTGCCGCGATTTCATGACGGCGGGCATTGACGGGCAACGCTTCGTCGAAGACGATGGCCGGGCGGACGGCGCGGCGGACAGCGGGGTCGAAAGGCATGCGGGCATTATCTCACGACCGTCGTGCTACACTGGGATCGTGATTCACGAATGGGAGGCCGCCGTGCCCAATCTGACCATTACGACCGACGAGGAAACGTTGCGCTGGGCCCGCATCGAAGCAGCCAAGCGCGGCACCAGCGTCTCGAAGCTGGTGGGGGAAATCCTAGCCAACTTGCGCAAACAGGAAGACGACTACGAACAGGCCATGCAGGACTTTTTCTCCCGCAAGCCCTATCTGGATCCGCCACCTCGCGCCGACGGCCGTCGCTGGCCAACGCGGGAGGAGCTCTATGACCGGCCGGTGCTGAGAAAGTGACGCTCACCTTCGTCGACACCAATATCATCGCCTATGCCCGCGACCTGCGGCAGCCTGTTAAACAGGCTCTTGCCGAGTCTTGGATGAAAGGGTTGGCCGCCCAGCGCGCTGGCCGGATTTCCACTCAGGTGTTGATCGAGTTTTACTCGGTCGCCACCCACCCGGCAAAGTTGGCACTGCCTGCGGCCGCCGCACGGGCCGACTGTCGCGCGCTACAGGCCTGGCATCCGCTCGGCCCCGATCTTGCCCTGCTCGAATCCGCCTGGTCGCTTTCAGACCGCTACGATTTTTCCTGGTGGGACGCGCTGATCGTCGCCGCCGCCTTGCGCCAGGAATGCACCCTGCTGCTCTCCGAGGATCTGCAGCACAATCTCGTCGTCGATGACCGCCTGACGATCATCGACCCCTTCGCGCCCGACGCGCCTCCGCCCCCTTCCGCACCATGACCGAAGAAGCCAAAGCCTCGAACTTCATCCGCGCCATCATCGACGCCGACATCAAGGCCGGCAAACACACGGCGATCCGCACGCGCTTTCCACCCGAGCCGAATGGCTATCTGCACTTCGGCCATGCCAAGTCGATCTGCCTCAACTTTGGCCTGGCAAAGGATTACGGTGGCGTCTGCCACCTGCGCTTCGACGACACCAATCCGGAGAAGGAAGCGCAGGAATACGTCGATTCGATCATCGATGCGGTGCATTGGCTCGGCTTCGACTGGGGGCCGCATCTCTATTACGCCTCGAACTACTTCGGCAAGATGTATGAATTCGCCGAGAAGCTGATCGAGGCGAATCTTGCCTACGTCGATTCGCAAAGCGCCGAAGAGATGCGGATCAACCGCGGCAGCTTGACCGAGCCGGGCAAGGACTCGCCCTACCGGCAGCGCTCGGTCGCCGAGAACCTCGACCTGTTTCGCCGCATGAAGGCAGGTGAATTTCCAGACGGCGCCCATGTGCTGCGGGCGAAGATCGATATGAAAAGCCCCAACATCAACCTGCGCGATCCGGCGATCTACCGCATCAAGCATGCGCGGCATCACAACACGGGGAACGCATGGTGCATCTATCCGATGTATACCTACGCCCATCCGATCGAGGATGCACTGGAGGGCATCACCCATTCGATCTGCACGCTCGAATTCGAGGATCAGCGGCCGTTCTACGACTGGCTGTTGAACCATCTCGCCGATCTGGGGTGCCTCGCGCGTCCGCTGCCGCAGCAGATCGAGTTCGCGCGGCTCAATCTCACCTACGTCGTGCTGTCGAAGCGCAAGCTGATCCAGTTGGTCGAGGAACAACACGTCGCCGGCTGGGACGATCCGCGCATGCCCACCCTCGTCGGCGCGCGGCGGCGCGGCTATACGCCGGAAGGCTTTCGCCGCTTCGCCGAAATGATCGGCGTGTCGAAGTCCGATGCGCTGATCGACTACTCGGTATTCGAGGAATGCCAGCGCGAGGTGTTGAACGAAACCGCCCCGCGCCGCATCGCGGTGCTCGATCCCTTGAAACTGATCATCGACAACTACCCGCAAGGGCAGGAAGAGGAGTGTTTCGCACCGAACCATCCCCAGAAGCCGGAATGGGGCAAGCGAGCCGTGCCATTCTCGCGCGAGCTGTGGATCGAGCGCGAGGATTTCATGGAAGCCCCGCCGAAGGGTTACTTCCGCCTGTTCCCAGGCAACAAGGTGCGGCTGCGCTACGGCTTCGTCGTCGAGTGCACCGGCTGCGAGAAGGATGCCGATGGCAACGTCATCGCCGTGCATTGCAATTATCTTCCCGACTCGAAATCCGGCACGCCGGGGGCGGACGCCTACAAGGTCAAGGGCAACATCCACTGGGTGTCGGCGAAACATGCCTTTGAAGCCGTCGTGCGCCTCTACGACCGGCTGTTCAAGGTGCCCAATCCCGGCGCCGAAGGGAATTTCCTCGCGGACCTCAACCCGGACTCGGTGAAGGTCATCACGGCCCAGTGCGAGCCGGCGCTGAAATACGCGCGGCCGGAAGAGCGCTTCCAGTTCGAACGCCACGGCTATTTCGTCGCCGACCGCGTCGACTCCAAACCCGGCGCGCCGGTATTCAACCGCACCGTCGGTCTGAAAGACACCTGGAAATAGAAGATCGCATGCCCACGCTGAACTGGATCGGCAAGGAAGCCGTCGTCAAGCACCACGAGGACGTGCCGTTTCGTCTCTTGGAGCCGGTGCCGGAACTCTCCTGCGGCGACGCCGACAGCGGCAACCTGATTGTCCAGACAGACAACCTATCCCCTCTACAATGGCATCCTCAAGGTCGGTCGGTGGCGGGCGGCAATGTGCTCACCGGCCCGGCATTCGCTGCGTTGCCGCCGTTTGTCGGCCCCAAGGTGATCTATGCCGCGGCTTGTCGGCTGGGCAGTGCCTGGCTGGCGCGTGAAGGCATTGCCTTCAAGCAGACACCGTATGCGTTGGAGATTTGACCATGCCGACCATCAGCATGTTTTATGGGATCTTGGTAGCGATGTATGTGCTCGATGCCGACAAGCACCACTTGCCGCACATACACGTGCGCTACAACGAGTTCAAAGCGGTGGTCCAGATTCCCGATGGCGAGGTTCTGGAAGGCGAGCTGCCCGCGCGGCAGATGAAGTTGCTACAAGCCTGGATCGAGATTCATCGTGATGAGCTGATGGCCGACTGGCATTTGGCCAGCACGGGGCAAACACCGTTCAAGATCGATCCCTTGCGCTAACGATCATGGTCGAGAACCCCCTGCAGATGAAACCGTCGTTGAAGGAAAACCGATGACGCCCGATGTGCTTGCCGTAGAGGTTTTGCCTGAATACACTTTGCTCGTGCATTTCGCCAATGGCGAATCGCGTCGTTTCGACATGCGCCCGTATTTGCATTATCCGGCCTTTGCGGCCTTGCAGGACCCGGCCTTGTTCCGGCTCGCGCATGTGCGCCATGGCACGGTGGCATGGACAGAGGAGATCGACATGGCGCCGGAGACGCTCTATTTGCGCGGCATGGCCGTGGAAGGGGCCGCGGCGTGAGGACGTTTGCCCCAAAGAACCATCAACAGCAAGTGCTCGACGGCGTGGATGCAAAGGCGGACGGGCGCTTCTCCCCGGACTCTCGGTCAACTGCCGGGGGCATCAGGCCAGCCCGGCCCGGTTCTCGCAGTGGAATACAAGGGCGCGGATCGCTGGGCTGGCGTGGAAGATGACCGGTCGATTGGCGGCCTGTGGGCCAGCTTGTCCGAGGGACGCGGCCGCTTCGTGATGGTCAAGGATAAGCGGTGGGAGTGGATCGAGGAGGCGTTGCAATGAAATTCACCGAGATGCTCGCCAATGCCTGGGCGAAGAACGATTCGCTGCTGTGCGTCGGACTCGACCCCGACCCGGCGAAATTTCCCGCGCATCTCAAGGACAAGCCGGATCGCATCTACCGCTTCTGCACCGCGATCGTCGATGCCACGGCGGATCTCGTCTGTGCCTTCAAGCCGCAGATCGCCTACTTCGCCGCGCGTCGCGCCGAAGCCGAGCTCGAAGCGATCATCCACCACATCCACGAACATCATCCGGGCATTCCGGTGATCCTGGACGCCAAGCGCGGCGACATCGGCCCCACCGCCGAGCAATATGCGATCGAGGCCTTCGAGCGCTACAAGGCCGACGCCGTGACCGTCAATCCTTACCTGGGCCGCGACTCGATCGAGCCTTGGCTTGCCTATCCGGACAAGGGCGTGATCCTGCTGTGCCGCACCTCGAATCCCGGCGGCGGCGATTTCCAGATGCAGAAAGTCGGCGCTGGTGATACGGCACTGTATGCGCTCATCGCCGAGAAAGTCGCCCGTGAATGGAACACGACCGGCCAGTGTGGCCTCGTCGTCGGCGCGACCTTCCCGGCGGAACTCGCCCGTGTGCGCGAAATCGTCGGCGAGATGCCGCTGTTGGTGCCCGGCATCGGCGCGCAAGGCGGCGACATCGCGGCGACCGTGAAGGCTGGCCGCACGGCGGCCGGCGCCGGGCTGATGATCAATTCGTCACGCGCGATCCTCTATGCCGGGCAAGGCGAGGATTTCGCCGCCGCCGCGCGCCGGCAGGCGCAGGCGACGCGCGAAGCGATCGACCGTTACCGCAAGGAGGAATGAAATGGCAGGCGGTTGGGGTTGCCCCCATGAAGTCAATGACATCTGCACCCGGGTCGATGATCTGCCCTGCGATCCGGGGATGAAGGGTTGCGTGCTGTTCGGACGCTTCGTCTTCGCCAACGAAGAGAAGAACCAGCGGCTGCGCGAAAAGCAAAAGCGCGCACGACAGGATACTGAAACCAACGAGTCCGGGAGGCATCCATGACGACGAAAACGATGGTGAAAAACGAGACGAGGAACGATGCGCCAGCGCTGCGCGCGCTCCGGCCCCGTCCCGCCAGCGCCGGCGACATCGGCCCGCTTTCTCCGCCCGAAAGGATCGAGGCCCATGCCGTCGGCGAGGCCTCCGATGCCGCTTATCTGGCGAAGCTGGCCGCGTTGCGCGACCTGCTCGTCGATGTCGAGCCACAGGAAGCGGTGCGCTTGCTGCGCGCGCTGGTCAAGGAAAAGCGCCTGCTGATCGATCAGACCGCCAACCCCGACATGGAGCTCAATCCGGACTGGCGCGAAGGCGGTTACCCCTACAAGAATCTGATGTCGCGCCGCAATTACGAGCGGCAGAAATACCGCTTACAGGTAGAGCTTCTGAAGCTCCAGGCCTGGGTCAAGGAGTCCGGCCAGCGCGTGGTGATCCTCTTCGAAGGCCGCGACGCCGCCGGCAAGGGCGGCACGATCAAGCGCTTCATGGAACACCTCAACCCGCGCGGCGCGCGTGTCGTGGCGCTGGAAAAGCCTTCCGAGATCGAGCGCGGCCAGTGGTATTTCCAGCGCTACGTGCAGCATCTGCCGACCGCCGGCGAGATCGTGCTGTTCGACCGTTCCTGGTACAACCGCGCCGGCGTCGAGCACGTGATGGGCTTTTGCACCGAGGCCGAATACCAGGAATTCATGCGTCAATGTCCCGAATTCGAGCGCATGCTGGTGCGCCAGGGCATCCATCTGATCAAGTTCTGGTTCTCGGTCTCGCGCGAGGAACAACGCCGCCGCTTCAAGGAACGGCGCGTGCATCCACTCAAGCAATGGAAGCTCTCGCCGATCGATCTCGCCTCACTCGACAAATGGGACGAATACACCAAGGCCAAGGAAGCGATGTTCTTCTACACCGACACCGCCGATGCGCCCTGGACGGTGGTCAAATCGGACTGCAAGAAGCGCGCGCGCCTCAATGCGATGCGCTACGTGCTGCACCGCCTGCCCTACAAGGACAAGGACCCGCAACGCATCGGCCCGCTCGACCCGTTGATCGTCGGCCGCGCCAACGTCGTCTATGAACGCGGCGAGCACCAGCTCTCCGTGCCGATCCTCTGAATGCCGCTGCCCGACCCAAACACCCTGCTCGCGCCGCGCATCATCGATCGGGCGAGCTTTCGGGAATTCGTCGAAGCGCTCGACGACATAGCACCCGCGATCGACCGCGACATCGCCCAACTGCGCAGCGCGCCCAATGACGCGGCAGCCATCGCGCGCCTGTTCCGCGCGCTGCATACGATCAAGGGCGATGCCGCGATGTGCAAGGTCGATCTCGCCATTGCCGTCATTGGGCCACTCGAGTCGCTGTTGGCGCGTTGCCGTGCCGGCGAAGTCGAATTTTCGGATCGGCTCGCCGAATTGATGCTGCTCAGCCTCGACCGCCTCGAACTGGCGATCGAGGCGCTCGGGGAAGATCGAGTGCTCGACCATCTGAATCTGCCGCGGCTCGTCGGCGGACTGGAAAGTCTGACCAGCGCGCCGGCCGGGGAAATCGGCGCCCGTGCGGCCGCCGTGATCGAAGCCGTCACCGGCTTTCGGCCCAGCGGTGGCAGCCCGACCGCTGCCAAGACGGAAACGACATTCCCCGGCTCTGCGGCACGCTCCGCCGATCTGGAATTCTTCGCTTCGCTGGCCCGACGCCTTGATGCCGTCTCGCCCCATTTCACCGGCCGCAACCAGCGCTTGCTGCAATTGGCGCTCGCTACCAACGAAGAGGCCGGCACCCCGATCGATCCACTCCAGCTCGCCACCGCTGTCCATATGCACGACATCGGCATGCTGTTCGTGCCAGAGACGATTTGGCTGAAAAATGGTCGCCTCACTGAGCCCGAGCTGGCACGGGTCCGCGAGCACCCGGTGCTGGCGGCCGGATTGCTCGAACGCATGCCCGGCTGGCAGCCCGCCGCCGAAATGGTGCGTCAACACCACGAAAAGCCCGACGGCCGCGGCTACCCGGGTGGCCTGAAAGGTGACATGATCTGCCCCGGCGCGAAGCTCCTGGCGATCGTCGATGCTTTCGAAGCGGTGATGCTCAAGCACGGCCATCGCGGCCAGAACCGTTCGCTGATCCGCGCCATTGCCGAAATCAATGCCTGCGACGACCAGTTCGCGCCCGAGTGGATCGAGTCGTTCAACTCGGTGATCCGCAGGATGGTCGAAGGCTGAATCGCCAGTTGCGCATTCGAGATGCGCATATAATGCGCGCATCACTAAAGTAGGGGACTGCTATGGGCGTAACCAAGAAGGCCGCCAACCTCAGCATCCGCGCCGACCTGCTCGAAGAGGCGCGCGCCTACAAGATCAACCTCTCGCAGACGCTGGAAGCAGCCTTGCAAGCCGAGCTGAAGAAGGAAAAAGAGCGCCGCTGGCGCGAAGAGAACCGTGCTGCGATCGAGGCCTACAATCGTTTCATTGAGAAACACGGGCTGCCGTCCGACCGTTACCGCAATTTTGCGCGGGAAGATTGATGGCACATCTCGATGTTTTTCCCAATCCGGATGCCGGAAGCGCAGACACGATCCCTTACCTGCTCGATGTCCAGGGCAGCCTGCTTGATGGCCTGCCCTCGCGCGTCGTGATCCCCCTCGCCTATCCCGAAGCCATCGAAACCCTGCCGATCCTGCGCCTCAATCCGAAAGTGGGTGTTGGCGAGACGACACTCGTCGCCCTCACCCAGAACATGGCCGCCCTGCCGCGGCGCCTACTCAAGACCCCCGTCGCCAACCTCTCCTCCCAGCGCGAGGAAATCCTCGCCGCCATCGATTTTCTCTTCACTGGATTTCGAACATGGCCCAATACGTAATGAGCATGCTCCGCGTGAGCAAGATCGTTCCCCCGAAGCGTCAGATCATCAAGGACATTTCGCTCTCCTTCTTCCCCGGCGCCAAGATCGGCCTGCTGGGCTTGAATGGCGCCGGCAAGTCGACGGTGCTCAGGATCATGGCCGGCGTCGACAAGGAATTCGAAGGCGAAGTGCAATGGCAGCCGGGCATCTCGATCGGCTATCTGCCGCAGGAGCCGCAACTGGACCCGGAAAAGACCGTGCGTCAGGAAGTCGAGGCGGGGCTGGGCGCGATCATCGAGGCGCAAAAGAAGCTCGAGGAGATCTACGCCGCCTATGCGGAAGCCGATGCCGACTTCGACAAGCTCGCCGAAGAACAGGCGAAATACGAGGCGATCCTCGCCACGAGCGGTGCGGACGTCGAAAACCAGATGGAGATCGCCGCCGACGCGCTGCGTTTGCCGCCCTGGGATGCGCTGATCAAGAATCTCTCCGGCGGCGAGAAGCGTCGGGTGGCGCTGTGCAAGCTCCTGCTGCAAAAGCCCGACATGCTGCTTCTGGACGAGCCGACCAACCACCTGGATGCCGAATCGGTCGAGTGGCTGGAACAATATCTGGTGCGCTTTCCCGGCACCGTCGTGGCGGTGACCCACGACCGCTACTTCCTCGACAATGCCGCCGAGTGGATCCTCGAGCTCGACCGCGGTCAGGGCATTCCCTGGAAGGGCAATTACTCGTCGTGGCTGGAACAGAAGGAAGCCCGGCTGGAGCAGGAGCAGAAACAGATCGACGCGCACATGAAGGCGATGAAGCAGGAGCTCGAGTGGGTACGCTCGAACCCGAAGGCGCGTCAGGCGAAATCGAAGGCGCGGCTGGCCCGCTACGAGGAAATGGCGAGCTTCGAATACCAAAAGCGCAACGAGACACAGGAAATCTTCATCCCGCCCGGCGAGCGGCTCGGCAATGAAGTGATCGAATTCAAGAACGTCGGCAAAGGCTATGGCGACCGGCTGTTGATCGACAACCTCTCTTTCCGCGTGCCGCCGAATGCCATCGTCGGCATCATCGGGCCGAACGGCGCCGGCAAGTCCACGCTTTTCCGCATGATCCAAGGGCGTGAGAAACCCGATGCCGGCGAGATCGTCATCGGCCCGACGGTGAAGCTCTCCTCCGTCGACCAGTCCCGCGAGGGCTTACCGAATGACAAGACCGTCTGGGAGGCGGTCTCGAACGGCCAGGACATCCTGACCGTCGGTCGCTTCGAGATGAACTCGCGCGCTTACCTCTCCCGCTTCAACTTCAAGGGCGCCGACCAGCAAAAAATCGTCGGCAACCTCTCCGGCGGCGAGCGCGGCCGCCTGCATCTGGCGAAAACCCTGATCCAGGGCGGCAACGTGCTCTTGCTCGACGAGCCCTCGAACGACCTCGACGTCGAGACCCTGCGCGCACTCGAAGACGCGCTGCTGGAATTCCCCGGCTGCGTGCTGGTGATCAGCCACGATCGTTGGTTCCTCGACCGCATCGCCACCCATATCCTCGCCGCCGAGGGCGATTCGAAGTGGTTCTTCTTCGAAGGCAACTACCGCGAATACGAAGAGGACAAGAAAAAGCGCCTCGGCGAGGAAGCCGCCCGACCGCACCGGCTGCGCTACAAGCCGATCAGCCGGTAATCACGAAAGTCTGCGCTGGCGGGACGGCACCTACACCGCCCGTCAGCCGCTCCCCCGCTGCCGCCAGCGTCACCTCGCTCTTCGCGAAGCAAAAACACACCAGTCCGTCCTGCCGGCGATCCGGCATGAAGGACGAAACGTGGATCGCCGCGCATAAATGGGGTCTGTCCCTATTTATGATGTCCCTTTATATTCAAGGAATTTGCAACAATGCCTTGATCTTGGCTCTGACATGCACTAGGACATCTACGCTCACGACGGACTTCTTTTTGGCGCGCCTAACTTTCCAGTCTAGCGATTTCACTTGATCCGAAAGTACTGCGCAATCCACGCCGTCGACCTGGGTTACGACTTCAAATGGATATCCCTTGATCTTGGTCGACATCGGACAACACACCATCAATCCGGTTTTCCCGTTGTAGCTCGCCGGACTGATGACCAACGCCGGCCGGTGGCCGGCATGTTCATGCCCTGCCTGAGGATCGAATTCGAGCCAAACCACTTCGCCCGCGTCAGGAACATACGCACGCGGCATCAGAGCGCCTCGTGACCAACTGGGGGACCGAAGCTCACTTCGTCATGGACATTGGAGGCATTGATGCCACCGACGAGCGCATCGAGATCGTATTCCACTTTTTCGGACGGCTGAATGACGATGCGGCCACGTGAAACGATCAGCTCGACCTTCTGCTCGAGTTGGTAACCCGCCTCTCTCAAAACGGCGGTCGGCAAGCGAAGGGCGGGACTGTTACCCCATTTACGAATTACGGCTTCCATGACGAACCTCTTTTAGCGTTTCTACATTGTAGAAACATTGATGATAGCATGCAAGTCTCGTTCTTTTTCTCACGACGGCGGAAGAGTATTGAATTGTGCCACCACCCTTTCAATCGCTTTGTTCATCACGAGACCTTCTCGACAGATGCGGCAATATCCCGATCATCACGATCCCGGACGGCAGCACTGCGCGGCACGAGAGTCGAACGTACATAAACGTGCATAAACGGGGTCTGTCCCCATTTATGATTCGGCAATCGCGAAGGGAAGGGTTCATTTCCACCTCCGGCTTTGCTATGCTGCGGTGAACGTTGGTTCACTTCAAGGGTCGATCATGGCAAAGAGCATCCCGCCCAACCTTCCCCTGCGCGCGCTCTACGTCGATTTCAATTCCTACTTCGCCTCGGTCGAGCAGCAGCTACGGCCCGCGCTGCGCGGCCGGCCGGTGGCCATCCTGCCGGTGCTGGCCGAGACCACCTGCTGCATCGCGGCCAGCTACGAGGCGAAGGCTTTTGGCGTGACGACCGGCACGCCGGTGTATGAGGCGCGTCGCCGCTGCCCGGAGATCGTGCTGGTCGAGGCACGGCCGGCCGTGTATGTCGAGATGCACCACCGGCTGGTCGCGGCAGTCGAGTCCTGCACGCCGGTCGGCCAGGTGCTGTCGATCGACGAGATGAGCTGCCCGCTGATGGGTTCCGAACGCCAGCGCGACCAGGCCGTGGCGTTGGCGAAGCGGATCAAGCAGACCATCGCGCGCACGGTCGGCGAGCACCTGCGCTCGTCGATCGGCATCGCGCCGAACACCTTTCTGGCCAAGATCGCCTCGGACATGCAAAAACCCGATGGCCTGACGGTGCTCGAAGCACGTGATCTGCCGCAGGCGCTCCATCGCCTGGAGCTTGCCGACATCCCCGGCATCGGCCGGGCGATGGAGGCTCGGCTCTGGCAACACGGCATCACGACGGTCGAGCGGCTCTGTGCCGCCAATGCCATGGAGCTGCGCGCCGCCTGGGGCAGCATCGAGGGCGAGCGCATGCATGCGCGCTTGCACGGCGAGGAGCTGCCGCCTTCCGACAGTCAGCGCGCCTCGGTGGGCCATTCGCACGTGCTGCCGCCGGAATTGCGTTACGAATCCTCGGCCTACTCGGTGCTGCACCGCCTCTTGCAGAAAGCCGCGATGCGGCTGAGAAGCCATGCGCTGGTCGCTGGCAGTGTCTCGGTGCGCGTCAGCTACCGCCAGCAGGGAGAAACGTGGGACTGGCATGCCGAAGCCAGGCTCGATCCGACCGCCGATACGCGCACACTGACAGCCGCGCTCGACCGGCTGTGGCGCCAACGGCCGAGAACGCGCGCCGAACCCTTCGCCGTCGGCGTCGCGCTCACCCGGCTCGTCAGCGCGACACAACGCACCCGCGATCTGTTCGTGGATCAGGAAAAGGCCGAACGCCTCGATGCCACGCTCGACGCGATCGCCCGGCGCTATGGCCGGAAGTCGCTTTATTTCGGCGGCGCGCACGCCGCGCTCAATGCCGCGCCGATGCGGATCGCCTTCCAGCACATCCCAGACCTCGCGGTCGAAGCGGACTGATCACTTGCCGAGCGACTCGCGTTCCATCAGCAGGTAGGTGTTGTAGGCATTGCGGCGGTGCGCCTCGCGGTAGGCGGGCAATGACTGCCAGCGCGACCAGTCGGCGGTCTCGAAGGCTTCGTCGAAAGGGATGAGCTCGGCCACCGCCTGGCCCATTTTTTGCCGCAGGTCGACGAGATAGTCGCGCGTGAGCGTCAGATCTTCGCGCGGCACGCGGCTGGCAGGCCCATGCCCCGGCACCATCACGCGTGGCTTCATCGCCAGCAGGCGATCGAGCGCGGCGAGCCAGGCTTTCGAATCGGCCTCGCCGACGAAGGGCACGCGGCCCCGGAAGACGAGATCGCCCGAGAACAGCACGCCATCCTCGGCGACGAACATCACCAGGTCTTCGGGCGAATGCGCCGGGCCGACATGGCGGATGCGGAACGTGATCCCGCCCAGTTTGAAATCGGTGTCACCGACAAGCCAGACGTCGGCGGGGATGACCCGAAAGCGGTCATCGATCCAGGGCGCGAGCACCTCGCGGCGCTGGGTGAGGCGATCGGCGGCCGCAGCCGAACCGAGCACCGATTTCGCCGCCTCGTGCGCCCAGATTTCCGCGCCGACCGCCTTGAACGCCTGCAGACCGTAGTAATGATCGGCATGCCAATGGGAGACGATCACGCGGCGGATCGGCTGCTTTGTCACCTTGCGGATTTCGCCGATCAATTTCCGGGCGAGCGCGGGTGTGCCGAGCGCATCGAAGACGACGACACCCTCGCGCGTGACGACGAAGCCGGCATTCGACATGAAGCCTTCGTTCGCGCGCGAGGCGGCGCCAGGCAGCCCCAGCACATACCAGCTGTGTCTGCCGACCTGCTGCGCGCGCATCGGCACCGTCACTTCGGCCGCCAGCGCGGCGGCAGCCCAGAAGCCCGACAGCAGGGCGAGGCAGCGTAGCAGCGCGCGCATGGCCTGGTCAGCCGATGGCGAGCAGCTCGACTTCGAACACCAGCGTCGCGTTGGGCGGAATCACGCCGCCGGCGCCGCGCGCGCCGTAGCCGAGCTGCGGCGGAATCGTCAGCTTGCGCGTGCCACCGACCTTCATGCCCGCGACCCCCTCGTCCCAGCCGCGGATCACATGGCCGGCGCCCAAGGGGAATTCGAAGGGCTCGTCGCGATCCTTGCTGGAATCGAACTTGCGGCCATCGCTCAGCCAGCCGGTGTAATGGACGGTGACATATTTGCCGGCGATCGCCTCATCGCCGCTGCCGGTGACGAGGTCCTCGATGATCAGTCCGCTGGGGGTGGCGCTCAAGGTTATCTCCTTTCTTCGTGGGTCAACCGCTGACCGCCTTGGTGATCAAGGGCACCAGCGGTTCGGGGAGTTTCAGTTTGCCAGAAAGCGCGAACCGATGCGCACGCTCGGACATTTTCTTCCAGGTCTTCCTGATGATGTCGAGCCACTTTTCTTCGCTGTATTCGGGGTGCTGGCCGGCGAATTCGAGCATGTAGTGCTCGATGAAGACCAGGTCGGTGACGTCTTCGAGCAGCTGCGTGTCCGGATTGACTTTCAGCGCACGTTTGCCCACCGCCTGCTTGGCGCGCTCGACGCTCTTCTCGTCGAAGCCGGCTTCGCGCATGATTTCCGCGACGCGTTCGGAGTGGTATTTGTATAAGCCGGTGCGCCAGGCGAGGTAGCCCTCGCGCGTCATCGGATAGGACTCGCGTGGCGTCTTCCAGCGCTCGATGTGCTGGCCGCGCACCGCGAGCTTCATCGCTTCGTCGGCTTCGGGCGCGTAGCGACCGATCATTTCGGCCATGCGCCGGCCATAGAGCAGCTCGCGCGGCACCCGCGTGCCATCGTAATCGGTATCGAGGCGGGGGTCTTGCGCATTGGCGGCGTCGATGGCCGCCACCGCGCGTTCGTACGGCGTCGTCATGTCTCCTCCTCTACTCAAAAGATCAGGCGCAGCCGCTCTTGCAATCGCCGGCCGACTCCGGCACGCCGAGCTTCTTCAGGATCGAGTCGAGCGGGCAAAAAGTCGTGAAACCGCTCTGGAACAAATTGGCGCCGACGAACAGCGTGAACCACAGCCAGCTCATCTGGGTGAGATCCACCTGGCCCAGCGCGTGGGCCAGTCCGAGCGAGAGCAGGATGAAGAAGCCAGCGATGATGCGGACGATGCGATTGACGGTCATGTCGTTTTCTCCTGTAGTTGGGGGTTGAGGAATCGGCGCTGGCGGAGCGGCACCTCACAGTCAGGCAGCGAGCGAAAGACGCTTGCGCATCGCCGCATAGTAGAGCACCGGAATCACCACCAGCGTCAGCACGGTGGATACGAAGATACCGAAGATCAGGCTGAGCGCCAGCCCCGAGAAGATCGGATCGTCGAGGATGAACAGGGCCCCGAGCATCGCGGCGAGCCCGGTCAGCGCGATGGGTTTCGCCCGGATCGCGGCGGACTGGATCACCGCTTCGGCGAATGCCACGCCTTCGGCCACCTGTTGGTTGATGAAATCGACGAGCAGGATCGAATTGCGCACGATGATGCCGGCCAGCGCGATCATGCCGATCATCGAGGTAGCGGTGAATTGCGCGCCTACCAGCGCATGGCCCGGCATCACGCCGATGATGGTGAGCGGGATCGGCGCCATGATGATCAGCGGCACCAGATAGCTCCTGAACTGCGCGACGACCAGCAGGTAAATG
>JBKBOI010000025.1:0-15713 GCA_046294935.1 Rhodocyclaceae bacterium | reverse complement strand
ATTACGAAAAAGACGACGCCTCGGTGCTGCCACGTTCGATCGCCACCTTTGCGGCCTTCGAGAACGCGATGAGCCTCGACATCGCGATGGGCGGCTCGACCAACACCGTGCTGCATCTGCTCGCTTGCGCGCAAGAAGCCGGGGTGGATTTCACGATGGCCGACATCGACCGGCTCTCGCGCCGCGTGCCGAACCTCTGCAAGGTCGCGCCCTCGACACAGAAATACCACATGGAGGACGTGCATCGCGCCGGCGGCATCATGGCGATCTTGGGCGAGCTCGACCGCGCCGGGCTGATCCATCGCGACTGCCCGACCGTGCTCTATGCCTCGATGGGCGAACAGATCGACTTGTGCGACGTGCGGCGCACGCGCGACGCGAAGGTGCGCGAGTTCTACCGCGCCGCGCCCGGCGGCGTGCCAACCCAGCTGGCCTTCTCGCAGAACCGCCGCTATCCGACCCTCGATCTCGATCGCGTCAATGGCTGCATCCGCGACATCGACCACGCCTACTCGAAAGACGGGGGCTTGGCCGTGCTGTTCGGCAACCTCGCCGAGAAGGGCTGCATCGTCAAGACTGCCGGCGTGGACGAATCGATCCTCAGATTCACCGGCCGCGCGCGCGTCTGCGAATCGCAGGAGGAAGCGGTCGAGAAGATCCTCGGCGGGCAGATCCAGCCTGGCGATGTCGTCGTCATCCGCTACGAAGGTCCCAAGGGCGGTCCCGGCATGCAGGAGATGCTCTACCCGACCTCGTATCTGAAGTCGATGGGGCTGGGCAAGGTCTGTGCGCTGCTCACCGATGGGCGCTTCTCGGGCGGCACCTCGGGCCTGTCGATCGGCCATGTCTCGCCAGAAGCCGCCGCGGGCGGCACGATCGCGCTGGTCGAGGAAGGTGACACGATCGAAATCGACATTCCGAGCCGCCGCATCGAGCTCAAAGTCGAAAAGTCGGCGCTGGAAAGACGGCACGCCGCAATGGCCGCGAAGGGCGCGGCGGCCTGGAGGCCCGCCCAGCGCGAACGCGCGGTCTCGAATGCGCTCAAGGTCTATGCCGCGATGGCCACCTCGGCCGACCAGGGCGCCGTGCGCGACGTCTCGAAGCTGCAATGAGCAAATCCGGCGTGAGCGAATTCCAGCGCCTATTCACCGGCCGGCTCTGGTCGGTGATGTCCTGGGAACGGCTCGATGCGTTCTGGAAGCGTATCGAGCCGGATGGCGGCTGGTATGTCTATGCCGTCGGCGAACCCCCTCCCAGCGCACCGGCAACAGCAGAGGCGGTCGCCGCCTTCATCGAGAAGATCGACGCACTGCTCAAGCGCGAGCATCATCACGACTATTGCGGCATCGTCTATGCCGACGATCTCGAAGCGCCGACCTTCGTGAAGATCTTCGACCCGAACAATCTAGGCGTCTCCTGTGGCTTCTCGACCAATCCGCCACTGCCGGGCTGGATTCTCAGCCGCGTGCCGCCGGAAGACCTGAAACCCGCCGCGCCGCTGCCAGAAGGCCGCAGACGCTGGTGGCGCAAGCTCTTGGCGTGAAACAACGACCTCTGGACAACGGCCTGACAACGGCCTGTATGAGAGCTATCTCCGCGCCGGGCGGCGCACGCTGCAAGCCTTCTTCCCTCAGCTTGCCCGGCAGCCGGCTGGCTGCGCCACGCTGGTCTCGGCACTCGCGCGCGAACTCGCCGTCAACCCGCCGGCCTGCCGCGACGTTGTTTGCACTGTGCCGGCAAGTCACTGAAAACCGTCAGGATCGTTCTCAATCGCCCGGTTTTCCGTTAGACTGCCGACCCCGGAGCAACCCCCATCAACACTAACCGACACGAGGAAGACTGAACATGAAAATTATCGCTGCCGCACTGATCGCCGCTGGCGTGATGGTGACCACCCCCGCTTTTGCCAACCTGGAGCTCGCCAAGAAGAGCAACTGCATGTCCTGCCACATGGTCGACAAAAAGCTGGTCGGGCCGGCCTACCAAGACGTCGCCAAGAAATATGCCGGCGACAAGGATGCCGTCAAGAAATTGTCTGAGAAGGTCAAGAAAGGCGGCAAGGGCGTCTGGGGCGAGGTGCCGATGCCGCCCAACGCCGCCGTCAAGGACGCCGACATCGAGACGCTGGTGAAGTGGATCCTCGCTGGCGCGAAGTGATCCAGCTGCAGCGCTTGCACTGATCGACGACGACGGGGAGCTTCGGCTCCCCGTCGTCTATCAGCGCGTATCAGAGCGCGGCATCCGGCTCGTTTCCTCTTCCTTGCGGAGGCGTCGCATTCGCCAGCATGATCAGTCGCGCGATCTCGGCGGTGGAATGCACCCCCAGCTTTACCATCGCATTGTGGCGGTGCACCTGGACCGTCTTGTCGCTGATGTCGAGCTTGCGCGCGATGGTCTTGTTGTGATCACCCGCCGCGAGCAGTTCGGCGACCTCGCGTTCGCGCAACGTAAGGGTGGCGAGCCGACTCTGCGCCGCCTCGATGCTCGAACGCGACAGGCATTGCTGGATGCTGTAGCGGATCGCGCGTCCGACGGCATCGAGCAGCACATGGTCCTTGCAAGGTTTTTCGAGGAAATCGATCGCCCCGCGCTTCATCGCCTGGACGGCCATCGGCAGGTCGCCATGCGCGGTCAGGAAGATCACCGGCAGGCAGATGGACTTTTCCCGCAGGATGCGTTGCACTTCCAACCCGCCCATCAGCGGCATCATGACGTCGAGCACCACGCAGCCAGGCGTATCACGTGAATAAACGTCGAAAAACTCCTGTGCGGTTGCGCAGCCACGAGTACGCCAGCCGGCGGCATCGAGCAGAAAGCCCAGCGAATCGCGCATCGCTGCGTCATCATCGACGACATAAACCAGCGCATCCCTTTCATTCATACGCTTTCCTCCTCCGGCAGCCAGAAGCTGGCGCACACGCCAGACTCCGTATTGCGCAACTCCAGCGAGCCGCCATGGGATTCGACGATTCCTTTGCACAACGATAACCCCAGGCCCAGACCCTCCGGCTTGGTGGTGAAGAAGGGCTCGAACAGTCGCGACAGATGTTCTGCATCGACGCCGCCGCCTCGATCGCGTACCGTGACGCGATAACCGCGCGCCTCGGCGGTCAGCCGCACCTCGATCGCGTCCGCGGGATTTCCCCACGCCAGCTGTGCATCGAAGGCATTTTGCAACAGATTGAGCAATACCTGCTGGATCTGGACCACATCGGCTCTCACCCGGCTCCGATCGCCCTCGATTTCCGAACGCCAGACGATGCTGGCCTCGGGGCGGGCGACGCCGAACAACTCGATGGCTTCCTTGACGAGCGGCTCCAGCGCCACCGTCCGGACGCTACCCGCGCCTTTCCTGGCAAAGCTGCGAATCTTCTCGATGGTCTGCGCAGCGCGGCTGCTCTGGCGCTCGATTTCCCGGCAGCCGCAGCGTAGTGGTTCCAGATCCAGACGCCCCGCGGCGAGGCGCCGGTCGATGCCATGAGCATAATTGGCGATCGCTGCGAGCGGCTGTTTCAGCTCGTGCGCAATCGCGCTCGCCATGCTGCCGAGGATCGCCAATCGCCCAGCATGTTCGAACTCGCTCTGGCGTTCGCGCATGATCGCTGCCATACGTTCTTTTTCCGCATGAGCAGCATTCAGCTCGCGCGTGCGGCGCGTGACGAGATAATCGACGCGCACCGCATGCACGATGAGGGCAAACAACAACACGGCGACGATACTCAGGCCGACGCGATGCCGCTGGATCAGCGCGACGAGCGTTTCTTCCTGCAGGGTGGCGTAGCGGCCAATGCGCAGATCGCGGAACAGATCGTCGACCATGTCATAACGCGCAGGCGTCGACCATTGCCTGCCATCTGGCAGTCTGGGCATTTCGAGTAAAGCGATCGTTACCTGCTTGGCAAGTGCTGGATCGATATGTCCCAAGGCGGCGAATGGCCAATCGGGATACAGACGCGAGGAAGTCTGGCAACGAAAGCCCGGGATCTGCCAGGGCGAGAGCACGCGCAAAGCGTCGGCTTCGATTTCCCCCGCTGCGACCATCTGCTCGACCAGACAGGTCTTGACGATGCCGGCATCGGCCTTGCCATCCATGACCGCACGCGCGATCGCCTGGATCGGGAAGCCGACGAACTCGATGCGCCCCAAGTCGCGCTCGGGATCGACGCCGGCCAGTAGCAATTCGCGTGCGGCGATCTGGTAACAGCAGAATGCATCGGGGCTGGCGGCCAGCAGATGCTTGCCTTGAAGGTCGGCTAGCTCTCGTAACGGCGATTCGGCACGCACGATCACGGCCGAGCCGACGGCGCGATCCGGCGAGAGTCCGAAAGGAGAATCGAGGGTGACGAGACGCGTGATCCCGTCGCTATGCTCCAGCTCACTGTAATTCCCGGCGTTGGTGAGGACGAAATGAACACTGCGCTCGCGCACTGCCTGCCGCAAGCCCGGATGATCGAGGGCGACGAGGATGAAGCTCAGTTCCGGCAGACGCTGGTTGAGCCAGTCGAAAACGTAGGCCCATTCCTGCTCGGCACTCTCGACGCCCTTGTCAGCGAGCACCGCGACGCGGATTTCCTGCCGCTCGGCCGCAGCGGAGCGATCGACACATCCCGCAAACCAGCATGACAGCAGAAGGCTTGCCAACGCAGCTGACACTCGGCTGCCGGCGCGGGCCCGCAGTCTTGCCGCGCGTAACACAAAAAAAGCGGTCAGTAAATTGGACAATCCTTGTACTCCGTTTGGAGAAACGTCCAATACCCAACAGCGATTCGCTGCTCTTATATTTCGATAAATTTATACCAACGGAGGAGAAAAACATGAGCACCACGGAAGAAAGGGGCTTCTTTGCCAAGCTGCCCAAGGCGTTACCAGGGTTGGCCCTGCTGGTTGGCACGATGGTGGTGATCCGGTTGTGGATCGAGCCCTGGATGACAAATGCCGTCGTCTTCGGCCAGAAAGGCTGGCTGATCAAGGTCACGCACCTCAACTACATCCTGCTTGGCATCATCATGGGCATGCTTTATCGCAACGTGATCTTTGGCGGCAAGCTTCCCGCATTGTTCGAGGACGGCTTCAAGCTCTCGCGCCTGTTCATCAAGACCGGGATCATCCTGCTCGGCTCTCTCTACACGGTGCAGGCGATCGTCAAGCTTGGCGCACTGGCGATCTTCCTGATCGGCGGTTTCGTCGTGCTCTCGCTGGTGATGGTGCTCTGGCTGGGACGCCTGTTCGCGATGGATCGATCGATGACCGGCGTGATGGCCAATGCCTGCGCGATCTGCGGCGTCTCGGCGGCGGTTGCGACGGCGCCAGCCGTCGAAGCCAAGCCGGCGCACGTCGCCTATGCGATTGCGACGATCCTCGGCTTCGGCATCCTGACGATGTTCATCAGTCCCTTCATCGGTCACGCGCTGGGACTCAACGATCTACAGTATGGCGCCTGGGTCGGCACCGGCATACTCAACTCGGGCCAAGTACTTGCCGCCTGTCTTGCCTTCAATCCGAACGTGGCGCCCGGGACGGCGGTTTCGGTCGGTGAAATCTGGAACATCATGCGCGTGATCTCGATACCCTTCGCGGTCTTCGCAGTCACGATCTGGTATTGGGCTGGACATGAACGGCCTGCAGGCAGCCAGAAGACCCTGGGGCAACTGTTGGTCGAGAAATTCCCCGTATTCGTGCTGGGCTTTCTGGCCATGGTGTTACTGACCAGCATTGGCGCCTTCGGCGATGTCGGCATCAAGGGTGGGCCACCGGCCTCTGCGACGATCAAGATGATCCGTGACTGGATGCAGTGGATCTTCGGCATCGGGCTGGTCGGCATGGGCGGCTATATCGACTTCAAGGAACTCCGGCAGGCCGGCGGCACACCACTGAAAGTCGGCTTGATCGTCGGCGTGACGAAATATGTGCTGGCGCTGCTGCTGGTGCTGGCGATCCGCGATTACCTGGTCGAAATCTGAGAGGGGAAATCATGGCAGAAGAACGCTTCGGCTCGGAAACCGTAGCCAGTCCCGCCAAGGGCAAAATGACGCTGTTCCGTGACGATCGGCAAGAGGACTGGGGGGCGATCCTCTTCAGCATCCTGATCATCGCCGTCATCGTGGTGCTGACGATGAAATGAGCATGAGGGGAGCCATTGCCGTCGCCGTCGACGGTTCTCCCGCCAGCGCAGCAGCCCTCGCGGAAGCCGTGCGGCTCGCGCGCGCTGGGGAGAAGCCTTTGCTCGGCGTCTTCGTGCTCGACACCGGCTGGGCGGACTACATCGGCAACGATTGGCAGTCCGCAGCTGGCGCCCGCCAAGGCTTTCTCGATTACATCCGTAGCCAGCTCGAAGCCCAGGCAGAAACGGCGCGCGAACAATTCGCAGCGGCGACGCGCGATCATGCCGCCGCACGCTTCACGGTGATTCCCGGCGAGCCCTTGGAAGCGCTCTGCGATCTGATGGCGCAAGGCGAGGCGGATACCCTGGTTGCCGGCAAGGAAGTCTTCCAGATCTGCGGCCGCCCCAGCGTCAAGACGCTGGCGCGCGACCTCGCGCGCCGGGTGCGCGCGCTGCGCATCGTCTGATCCGTGCAGTTTCGCGCGCGGCGCTTGGCGTTTGACACGCCGAGCGTGCCGCGCAACAATTTCGCCGCTTTACCCCATGACTTTCATGATCGAGAAACCACCCCGCGGATGAAACCGGCAGACCGGCCTCCGGAGCGGATGTCGGCTGCCGCGAACCATTGTCGGCCGGCCTGCCGGCTTCATCCCATGGGAGCCGTTGTTTCACGACGACGATAACCTGCAAGGAGCCCACCGATGAACGCGTCATTGAAAGCCCTTTCTCTCTCCGTCGCCGCCGCTGTCGCAATGATCGGCTGCGGCAAGAAGGAGGAAGCCCCGAAACCCGCTCAGCAAGCCGTTGCTCCCGCGCCCGCCGAGCCGGCGCCGATCACCGTCAAGATCGGTCACGTCGGCCCACTCACCGGCGGTATCGCCCACCTTGGCAAGGACAACGAAAACGGCGCGCGCCTGGCGCTCGACGAGGCCAATGCCGCCGGCATCAAGCTCGGCGGCGCGCCGGTCAAGTTCGAGCTGGTCGCCGAAGACGACCAGGCCGACCCGAAGATTGGCAACACCGTCGCCCAGAAGCTCGTCGATGCCAAGGTCGCCGGCGTCGTCGGCCACCTGAACTCGGGCACGACGATTCCCGCCTCGGCGATCTACCACCAGGCCGGCATCCCGATGATCTCCGGTTCCGCCACCAATCCGGCGCTCACCGAGCAGGGCTTCGAGAACGTCTTCCGCGTCGTCGGACGTGATGACCAGCAAGGGCCCGCGGTGGCCAACTATCTGCTCGCCACCGCGAAACCCAAGGTCGCGGCCATCATCGATGATGCCACGGCCTATGGCGAAGGTTTGGCGAACGAGGTCGAAAAGACGCTCAAGGAGGCCGGCGTCACGGTGTTGCCGCGCGAGAAGGGTACCGACAAGACCGCCGACTGGAAAGCCGTGCTGACCAAGATCAAAGGCAAGAAGCCGGACGTGGTCTTCTATGGCGGCATGGACGCCACCGGCGGCCCGCTCCTGAAGCAGGCGCGCGAACTGAAGCTCGGCGCGGCGTTCGCTTTCGGCGATGGGGCCTGCACCGACAAGATGGCCGAGCTGGCGGGCGCCGCGGCCGAAGGTCTGATCTGCTCGCAGGCCGGCATCCCGGTGCAGGCGGCGGGCAAGAAGTTCCTCGACGCCTACAAGGCCAAGTTCAACATCGACCCGATCCTCTACTCGCCCTTCACCTACGACGCGGCCTGGCTGCTGATCGAGGCGATGAAGAAGGCGGATTCGGCCGATCCGGCCAAGTATCTGCCGGCTCTGCGGTCGATCCAGTTCGATGGCGCCTCGGGCCACATCGAGTTCGACGAGAAAGGCGATCGCAAGGATGCGGAAATGACCATCTTCACGATGAAGAACGGCAAGGTCACGCCGCTGGCGATCATCAAGGGCGGCAAGTCGCTGACGCTCGACGAATACGCCGCCCAGGCCGCCGCGAAGTAATTTCCGGCACTCGACCCACAACGGCGCCCCTCGGTTTTCCACCGGGCGCCGTTGTCGCCTCTTGAGTATCATCCGCGCCCGTGGAAATCCTTCTCCAGCAAATCATCAATGGCCTGACCACTGGCAGCGTCTATGCCATCGTCGCTTTGGGCTATACGATGGTCTATGGCGTGATCCAGCTGATCAACTTCGCTCACGGCGAAGTCGTGATGATCGGCGCGATGGTCGCGTTCACGGTGATCACTGCGCTCGTCGGCGCCGGCACGACGCTACCGCCGGCGCTGATCGTGCTCATCGGCGTGCTCGCCGCGATTCCCGTCTGCATGGCCATCGGTTACGCGCTGGAACGCCTCGCCTATCGGCCGCTCAGGCATGCGCCACGGCTCGCCCCCTTGATCACCGCGATCGGCATGTCGATCATCCTCCAGCACCTCGCCCTGCTGATCTGGGGCCGCGATCCGCGCGCCTTTCCCCAGATCATGGACAACGCCAGCTTCGCCATCGGCGGCGCGGCCATCAGCACCGTGCAGATCGCCATCATCCTCCTGTCGCTGGCGATGATGGGCATTCTCACCTGGTTCGTCTATCGCACCAAGTTCGGCATCGCGATGCGCGCCACTGCCGAGGATGTACGTATCGCCGCACTGATGGGCTGTGACGCCAACCGCGTGATCGCCGCGACCTTCGTCATCGGTGCCGCGCTAGGCGCCGTCGCCGGCGTGATGGTCGGCACCTACTACGGTATCGCGCATTACACGATGGGCTTCGTCCTCGGCCTGAAGGCTTTCTCCGCCGCGGTGCTGGGTGGCATCGGCAACCTCGCCGGCGCAATGCTCGGCGGCATCGTCCTCGGTCTCGTCGAGGCGCTCGGCACCGGCTACATCAGCGAGATCAGCGACCTGTGTCAGTGGCCGTTGGTCGGCGACCTGCTCACCGAACGCTGCGCGCGTGATGGCCATGTCATCCTGTTCGGCAGCAATTACCAGGACGTGTTCGCCTTCCTGGTGTTGATCCTCGTCCTCGTCTTCCGACCGTCGGGGCTATTGGGCGAACGCGTCGCGGAGCGTGCATGAAACGTCAGCACATCGGCATCGCACTCGTCGCACTCGCGCTGCTGGTGCTGCCGCTGGTGCTCACCCAGATCGGCACGGCCTGGGTGCGCATCACCAATCTGGCGATCCTGTTCGTCTTTCTTTCGCTGGGCTTGAACATCGTCGTCGGCATGGCGGGGCTGCTCGACCTCGGCTATGTCGCGTTCTATGCCGTCGGTGCCTACACCTGGGCGCTTTTGGCCTCGCCGCATTTCGATCTGCATTTGCCGTTCTGGGTCATCCTGCCGATTGGCGCCCTGCTCGCCTGCATCGCCGGTGCCGTGCTGGGAGCGCCGACTTTGCGTCTGCGCGGTGATTATCTGGCGATCGTCACGCTCGGCTTCGGCGAAATCGTGCGCATCTTCATGAACAATCTCTCGGCGCCGTTCAACATCACCAACGGGCCGAAGGGCATCACGCGCATCGACGGCATGCGCATCGGCGATTTCAATTTCACCCAGACCGACACGCTGTTCGGCATCGCCTTCACCGGTCCGGCCAAGTATTACTACCTGTTGCTGCTGCTGCTCCTGGGCGTCATCGTCGTCAACCTGCGCCTGCAGAATTCGCGTATCGGCCGCGCCTGGGTAGCGATCCGCGAGGACGAGATCGCCGCCAAGGCAGCCGGCATCAACACGCGTAACGTGAAACTGCTCGCCTTCGCGATGGGCGCCTCGTTCGGCGGCATCGCCGGTGGCATGTTCGCGGCGATGCAGGGCTTCGTCAGCCCGGAGAGCTTCGTGCTCAACGAGTCGATCATGATCCTGGCGATGATCGTGCTGGGCGGCATGGGCAATGTCTGGGGAGTGATCGCCGGGGCGCTGCTGCTGTCCTTCGTGCCGGAATTCCTGCGCTATTCGGTCGAACCGCTGCAGCGCGCCGTATTCGGTCGCATGCTGATAGACCCCGAAGTGCTGCGCATGTTGCTGTTCGGCATCGCATTGGTGCTAACGATGCGCTTTCGTCCCGCTGGCTTGTGGCCGGAAAAGCGTCACAAACGCGAGATGAGCGAGGCCATGACAGGGACGTCGTCATGAGCGCGGTTTCTCCGGTGTTGCTCGAAGCGCGCAATATCAGTAAGCGTTTCGGTGGCATCCAGGCGCTCAAGGATGTGTCACTGACCATCCGTAAAGGCGAAATCTATGGCCTGATCGGGCCGAACGGCGCCGGCAAGACCACCTTCTTCAACGTGCTCACCGGCCTCTACCAGCGCGATGGCGGCGACGTGCTATTCGCCGGCGAGTTGCTCGATCTCTCGAGCCCCCATCGTGTCGCGGCCGCCGGCATCGCGCGCACGTTTCAGAACATCCGTCTGTTCGGCAACATGACGGCGCTGGAGAACGTCATGGTCGGCCGCCACGTGCGCACCCATGCCGGCGTATTCGGCGCCATCCTGCGCACCGCGGCACAACGCGCCGAGGAAGCCGCGATCGAGCGTCGCGCGCTGGAACTGCTGCATTATGTCGGCATCGCCCACCGGGCCAGCGACCTCGCGCGTCATCTTTCCTACGGCGACCAGCGCCGTCTCGAAATCGCCCGTGCCTTGGCCACCGAGCCGAAACTGCTGGCGCTCGACGAGCCTGCCGCCGGCATGAACGCCACCGAAACCGCTGCTTTGCGCCAGCTCATCGAGGGGCTGCGCAATGACGGCCTGACGGTGCTGCTGATCGAGCACGACGTCAAGCTCGTGATGGGTCTGTGCGACCGCGTCGCGGTGCTCGACTACGGCGAGAAGATCGCCGAGGATGTGCCTGCCGTGGTGCAGAAGGATCCGAAGGTCATCGAGGCATATCTCGGAGGAGGTGCCGCCTGATGCCGCTGCTGGACGTACTCAATCTCGAAGTTCATTACGGCGGCATCGCCGCGGTGAAGGGCGTCTCCTTCGCCGTCGAAGAGGGCGAAATGGTCTGCCTGATCGGCGCCAATGGCGCGGGCAAGACCTCGACGCTCAAAGCGCTGGCGCGCATGATTCCCGCTTCCGGCGAAATCCATTACCGCGGCGAGCGCATCGACCGTCTGCCGAGCCATGCGCTGATCGAAAAAGGGCTCGCCTTGGTCCCCGAAGGACGCGGCATCTTCGCGCGGCTGACGGTCGCCGAGAACCTCGCGATGGGCGCCTATCACCGCAGCGACAAGGCCGGCATCGCCGCCGATCTGGAACATGTCTATGGGCTGCTGCCGCGCCTCAAGGAGCGTGCCGAGCAACTCGCAGGGACGCTTTCCGGCGGCGAGCAGCAGATGCTGAGCATAGGCCGTGCGCTGATGGGCCGACCGAAACTCCTGCTGCTCGACGAACCGTCGATGGGACTGGCGCCGCTGATGGTCGAGAAGGTCTTCGAGGTGATCCGTGCGGTCGCCGCCGAAGGGGTGACGATCTTCCTCGTCGAGCAGAATGCACGGCTTGCATTGCACACCTGTTCCCGGGGCTACGTGATGGAAAGCGGTCGCATCACCCTCGCCGAAACTTCCGACAGACTGCTCGCCGACCCGAGGGTGCGGGCTGCCTATCTGGGTGAGTGATGAGTGAGAATCGGTCCGCGGATGGGGTTCAGCGCGGCGCTAGGCTGAAGACGTCGGCGAAGAATTCCTCGGCTGGCAGGCCGTGCGCCGTGAAGTCGCGTTTCGCCACCTCGCACATCGCCGGGGCGCCGCAGACATAGGCTTGGAAGGCAGACAAATCCGGGTGATCCGCCAGCACCGCTTCATGGACGAGTCCGGTGCGGCCGGTCCAGTCGGCGTCCGGTTCGGAAAGCACCGGTGTATAGGCGATGCCGTTCTCGCGCGCCCAGCGCTCGGCCAGCGCGTTCATGTAGAGGCCGGCGCGGTTTTTCGCACCCCAATAGAGATGCATCGGCCGCCGGATGCCGATGTGCAACGCATGTTCGATCAAAGCCTTGATCGGTGCAAAGCCGGTACCACCGGCCACCAGGATGATCGGCTTGCTGGACTGCTCGCGCAGGAAGAAGCTGCCGAATGGCCCCTCGAAGCGCAGGATGTCCTTTTCCTTCATCTTCGTGAACACATGCTCGGTGAAATTGCCGCCGGGGATGCGGCGTACGTGCAGTTCGAGCAGTTCGTCGGCATGCGGCGCATTGGCGAGCGAAAAGGCGCGGCGCTTGCCGTCGGGCAGCAGGAATTCGATGTACTGGCCGGCGAGGAACTGCAGCCGCTCGTTGGTCGGCAGCTTCAAGTGGATCACCATCACATCGTCGGCAAGCCGTTCCAGCCGCTGCACCCGGCAGGGCATCGTCTTCACCGGGATGTCGCGCGCGGCATTCACCTCATGCACTTCGAGCACGAGATCGGTGAGCGGTTTGGCGCAGCATAACAGCGCGAAGCCTGCCTCCCGCTCGAGAAGCGGCAGGGCGCTCTCCTGCGCTCCCCCAAAATCGACCGCGCCTTCCATCACTTTGCCCTTGCAGGCACCACAGGCGCCATTCTTGCAGCCGTAGGGCAGGTGGATACCGGCATCGAGCGCGGCCTCGAGGATCGTGGCGCCGTCGGCGACGCTGAAAGTATGGCCACTGGGCTGAAGGGTGACTTGATGAGCCATGCGATAATCGTCCGGTGAGGAAAAGAAGATTGTTGATCGTCGGTTGCGGGGATGTCGTGCGGCGCGCGCTGCCCTGTCTGTTGCGTCGCTGGCAGATCACCGCGCTGGTGCGCCAATACGATCCCGAGCTGCGCCGCCAGGGCGTGCGACAGATCGTCGGTGACCTCGATGAGCCAGAGAGCCTCGCCCGGCTCGCCGGTCTCGCCGAGGCGGTGCTGCACAGCGCTCCGCCGCCCGGTGAGGGCAACGGCGACCCACGCACCCGCCGGCTGCTTGCCACGCTGGCCAGCGCGCGGAGTCTACCACGCAGGTGGGTGTATATCAGCACCAGCGGGGTATATGGCAACTGCCAGGGCGCATGGGTGGATGAAACGCGGCCGCCACGCCCTGCCAGCGCGCGCGCGCAGCGGCGGGTCGCGGCGGAAACCCTATTACGGGCCACGGCAAGACGCGGCGCCCGCATTTCGATCCTGCGCGCGCCCGGCATCTATGCCGCCGACCGGCTCCCCCTCGAGCGCCTGCGGCGCGGCGATCCGGTGCTGCTGCGTGAAGAGGATTCCTTCACCAACCACATCCACGCCGAAGATCTCGCCGCCGCCTGCTGCGCCGCGCTGGAGCGGGGCCGGCCAAACCGCGTCTACAACATCTGCGACGATTCCGACATCCGAATGGGAGACTGGTTCGACAAGCTCGCCGTTGCCTTCCATCTGCCGCGCCCGCCGCGCGTCACCCGCGCCGAAGCGCAAACGCGGCTCTCGCCGCTGCTGCTCTCTTTCTTGAATGAATCGCGCCGGCTCGACAACTCGCGCATGAAACGCGAGCTGAGACTCAAACTGCGTTACCCGACCGTCGATGAGGGTATCGCCGCCGCCCTGGAGAAACAGAGATGCTCTGGCTGAAGTCCTTCCACATCTTTTTCGTCGTTTCGTGGTTCGCCGGCCTGTTCTATCTGCCGCGCATCTTCGTCAATCTGGCGATGGTGCCGACTGACAGCACAGCCGAGCGCGAACGCCTGCTGGTCATGGCCAGAAAGCTCTACGGGTTCGTCACGCCGATCGGGCTCTTGGCCGTCGTCACCGGCCTGACGCTGTGGTTCGGTTTCGGCTTTTCCGGCGGCTGGTTGCATGTCAAGACCGCGCTTGTCGTCGGGCTGCTCGGCTATCACTTCACCTGTGGCAGAGTGCTCCGGCAGTTCCAGGCGGGCCGCAATACCCGTTCGCATGTCTGGTATCGCGTCTTCAACGAGCTGCCGGTGCTGGTGCTGCTCGCGGTCGTGATCCTCGTCGTGGTGAAGCCGTTTTGAAGCGCAGAGTGAACGAAGCGAACGTTAAGCGTGGCGGGACCGAGCGGCCGAAGCGAACACCGCACAACGCAAGCCTCGCCCGCACAGCAGGTTCATCGGGGTGCGCGTTAGACGATATCGAGGTGCTTGATGCCGCTTTGCAGATCACGCTGGGCCATTTCCTTGCCATGCAGCTTGATCATGAGGCGCACTTCGTTCATCGAGTCGGCGAAGCGCAGCGCATCCTCATAACTGATCTTGCCGGCTTCGTAGAGATCGAACAGCGCTTGATCGAAAGTCTGCATGCCGAGTTCACGCGAGCGCTTCATCACTTCCTTGATCTCATGCACGTCGCCCTTGCCGATCAGGTCGGAAATGAGCGGCGAGTTGATGAGGATCTCGACCGCGGCGACGCGCCCCTTGCCTTCGCGCGCCGGTAACAGGCGTTGCGAGACGACGGCCTTCAGGTTCAGTGACAGATCCATCAGCAGTTGGGGGCGTTTGTCCTCCGGGAAAAGGTTGATGATCCGATCCATCGCCTGGTTGGCATTGTTCGCATGCAAAGTCGCCAGGCACAAATGGCCTGTTTCGGCAAAGGAAATCGCATGCTCCATCGTCTCGCGGTCGCGGATCTCGCCGATCAGGATCACGTCGGGCGCCTGGCGCAGCGTGTTCTTCAGCGCGACATCCCAGGAATCCGTATCGACGCCGATTTCGCGCTGGGTGACGATGCAGTTCTTGTGCTCATGCACATATTCGATCGGGTCTTCGATGGTGATGATGTGACCGTAGCTGTGTTCGTTGCGATAGCCGATCATCGCCGCCAGCGAGGTCGATTTGCCTGAGCCAGTCGCCCCGACGAACAGCACCATCCCCCTTTGGGTCATCGCGAGGTCTTTCAAGACGGGCGGCAGGCCGAGCTCCTCGAACTTGGGGATCGCGGTGTTGATGGTACGGAACACCAGGCCGACACGGCCTTGCTGGATGAAGGCATTGACACGAAAGCGGCCAATGCCGGCCGGACTGATCGCGAAGTTGCATTCCTTCGTTTCTTCGAAGGTCGCCGCCTGCTTGTCGTTCATCACGGCACGCGCCAGCTCGACGGTATGCTGTGGCATCAAGGGCTGGGCAGTGACTGGCGTCACCTTGCCATCGACCTTGATTGCCGGGGGAAAGCCTGCCGTGATGAAAAGATCCGAACCTTTTTTCTGCACCAGCATCGCCAGCAACTGGTAGAGGAATTTGAGTGATTCGTCGCGTTCCATGGGATTCATCCGAGGAAGCTGTCTTTGTTGGCCGCCTTGGCACGTGCCTCGGCTGCCGAGACGATGTTGCGCTTGACAAGATCCGCGAGGCACTGGTCGAGGGTTTGCATGCCGAATTGCTGACCGGTCTGGATCGCCGAATACATCTGAGCGACCTTGTTCTCGCGGATCAGGTTTCTGATCGCCGGCGTGCCGATCATGATCTCGTGCGCCGCGACCCGACCGTTGCCATCCTTGGTTTTGAGCAGGGTCTGCGAGATCACCGCGCGCAAGGATTCGGAGAGCATCGAGCGCACCATCTCCTTTTCCGCGGCGGGGAAGACGTCGACGATCCGGTCGATGGTCTTGGCCGCCGACGAGGTGTGCAGCGTGGCGAACACGAGGTGGCCGGTCTCGGCCGCGGTGAGCGCCAGGCGGATGGTTTCCAAATCGCGCATTTCACCGATCAGGATCACGTCCGGGTCCTCACGCAATGCCGACCTCAG
>JBKBOI010000024.1:0-15954 GCA_046294935.1 Rhodocyclaceae bacterium | reverse complement strand
GGCGAGAGATCGAGGATCGGCTGCCGGCCGATCTGCGCGGGATCGTCTGGGGACGTCTGGCGCTCGCTGCCGCCCTGGCCCATCAGCCCGAGGCGCTCGACTGGTTCGAGCAGGCCGAGAAGCTCGGCGCGCGCTTCGACGACGAACAGCATGCCTGGCGCGTGCGCGCCGCCTTGCGCGCCGGCGAGTGGACATCGGTAGAACGGGCGACCGCCGCGTTGCCAGAATCGCTCGCCGCCCAGCCGGAATGGCGCTACTGGCGAGGCCGCGCGCTGGCCGCGCTCGGCAGACCCGAAGAAGCGCGGCTGCTCTATCGCCAGATCGCCGACCAGCCTCATTTCTACGGCATCCTCGCCAGCGAAGCGTTGGGACGACCGGTGAAGCTGCCGCCGCGGGCGTTGCCCCCCAGCGCACAAGAGCGCCACGCTGCCGAATCCCACCCACTGCTGACACGCGCGTTGGCCTTGATCCGCACCGAGCTACGCACCGATGGTGTGCGCGAATGGAACTGGGCACTCGCCGGCATGAGCGATCGGCAGCTCCTGGCGGCCGCCGATTTCGCCTGGCGCAACGATGTCATCGATCGGGCGATCAACACCGCCGAGCGTACGCGTGCCGAACACGATTTCCTACTACGCTACCCGACCCCCTTTTTCGAGCAGGTCGCGCCCCGGGCGCGCGAGGTCGAGCTCGATCCCGCCTGGGTGTATGGGCTGATGCGCCAGGAGAGCCGTTTCGTGCTGGACGCGAAGTCGAGCGCGGGCGCGAAGGGCCTGATGCAGCTGATGCCGGCGACGGCGAAATGGGTGGCGAAGAAGATCGGCCTGGCCAGCTATCATCCGGGTAAGGTCACCGACATGGACACCAACGTGATACTGGGCACGAATTATCTGCGCATGGTGATGGACAGCCTCGATGATCACCCGGTGCTCGCCACCGCCGCCTACAACGCCGGACCGGGACGCGCACGCAAGTGGCGCGCCACCACGCCGCTCGAAGGCGCGATCTACGCCGAGACGATTCCATTCGGCGAAACACGTGATTACGTCAAGAAAGTGATGGCGAACGCAACCTACTATGCCCTCGTGATGGGCGGCGGGACCTCGCTTTCGTCACGGCTCGGCACGGTTCGCCCCCGCAGCTTCAACGACACCACGACGGAAAACCTGCCATGAAGAAAGCATTGTTGATCGGTGGCACGGGCTTTCTCGGCAGCGCCTTGGCGTGCCGTCTCACAGCCGCCGATTTCGCGCTCACGCTGCCGACGCGCCGCCGCGAGCGCGTCAAACACCTCACCATCCTGCCGACCGCGACGGTCATCGAGGCGAACGTCCATGACGAGGCAACGCTTGCCCGCCTGATGCAGGGACAGGATCTGGTCGTCAATCTCGTCGGCATCCTCAAGGGCGATTTCCAGCGCGCGCACGTCGAGCTGCCTAGCAAGATCGCGCGCGCCGCGGCGGCCGCCGGGGTGCCGCGGCTGATCCACGTCTCGGCGCTCGGCGCGGCGCCGGATGCGCCCTCCGAGTATCTGAAGAGCAAGGCCTCTGGCGAGGCGGCGCTGAGAGCCGCCTCGCCAGAGGCGACGATCTTCCGGCCTTCGGTGATCTTCGGCCGGGGCGATTCGTTTCTCACGCTGTTCGC
This sequence comes from Rhodocyclaceae bacterium, assembly GCA_046294935.1. Taxonomy (GTDB): domain Bacteria; phylum Pseudomonadota; class Gammaproteobacteria; order Burkholderiales; family Rhodocyclaceae; genus Sulfuricystis. The sequence goes on along the minus strand of JBKBOI010000024.1, from coordinate 14,310 downwards.
CGACCTGCTGAAAATCGCGCCGATCGTGCCACTGGCTTGTCCAGATGCACGTTTCCAACCGGTCTGGGTCGAAGACGTGGTCTCGGCGATCGTCACCAGTCTCGATCATCCCGAAAGCAAGGGGCAAACCTATCCGCTCTGCGGCCCGCGCGTCTATACCTTGCGCGAGCTGGTTGCCTACGCTGGCTGGCTCACGGGTCATCCGCGGCCGATCATCGGCCTGCCGCTGGCCTTGTCCTATCTGCAGGCCTTCCTGATGGAGCGCATCCCCGGCGGGCCGATGACGCGCGACAATGTGCGCTCGATGCAGACGCCGAACGTCTGCGCCGAGGGCTGCACGCTGCCATTCGGCTTGGCGGCGACTGCGCTCGAGGCCATAGCGCCGGGCTATCTCGCCACGCGATGAAGGTTTTCTGCGTCGGCGGCGCGGTGCGCGACCAGCTCCTCGGCCTGCCGGTGCAGGATCGCGACTGGGTGGTGGTCGGCGCGACACCGGAGGAGATGCTGGCGCAGGGCTTCACACCGGTCGGCCGCGACTTCCCGGTCTTCCTCCATCCGCGAACACACGAGGAATACGCGCTGGCGCGCACCGAGCGGAAGAGCGGGCGCGGCTATCACGGCTTCACCTTCCATACCGCGCCGGATGTGACGCTGGAACAGGATCTTGCGCGCCGCGACTTGACGATCAATGCGATCGCCCAGGCCGAGGACGGCACGCTGATCGACCCTTACGGCGGCCGCGCCGATCTCGAGAACAAGATTTTGCGCCACGTCTCGCCGGCCTTCGCCGAGGACCCGGTGCGCATCCTGCGCGTCGCCCGATTCGCCGCGCGATATGCCGATTTCTCCATCGCGCCGGAAACCTTGGCGCTGATGCGCGCGATGGTCGAAAACGGCGAGGTCGACCACCTGGTGGCCGAGCGCGTCTGGCAAGAACTTTCCCGCGGCCTGATGGAAGCCAAGCCTTCGCGGATGTTCGAGACTCTGCGCGCCTGTGGCGCGCTGGCCAGGTTGCTGCCGGAACTCGACCGCCTCTGGGGCGTGCCCCAGCGGGCGGATTACCATCCGGAGATCGATACCGGCATCCACACGATGATGGTCATCGACATGGCCTCCCGGCTCGATCTGTCCTTGCCGGCGCGTTTTGCCGCGCTGACACACGATCTGGGCAAGGGCGTCACTCCCGCCGGGATCCTGCCGCGGCACATCGGCCATGAGCAAAAGAGCGTCGAGCTGCTCGGCCCCGTGTGCGCGCGGCTGCGCGTGCCGGGCGATTGCCGGGACATGGCGCTCGTCGTGGCGCGCTTTCACGGCGACATGCACAAAGTCGAGGACTTGAGGCCGCGAACGCAGCTCGAGATACTCGAACGCTGCGATGCGCTGCGGCGGCCGGCACGCTTCATGGAGATCCTCGCCGCCTGCGAGGCCGACTACCGCGGCCGGCTCGGCTGGGAGGACAGGGAATACGCCGCAGCCGCGCACTGGCGGCGCATCCTCGCTGCCGTCCAATCCGTCGATGCCGGCGCGATCGCGAGCGCCTCGACCGACAAGACGCAGATTCCCGCGCGCATCCACGCGGCGAGGGTGGCCGCGATCAAGTCCGCTGCAGCATTGCCTTGAGGCTCGCCAGCCGCGCGTTGGCCGCGGCCTTGTCGAAACTCGGCGAGGCAAAACCGGCACCTTCATGCTTGACGTCATCCCCCATCTCGGCGATGAAGCGCGAGGCGACGCGCTCGACGATTTCCTTGCCCTGCTTGCGCTTCATGCACCAGCTCACGTTGAGGGAGAGCTGCGCGCGGGTGATGCCGACATACATCAGCCGGCGCTCCTCTTCGATGTTGCCGGCCTCGATCGCCTTCCTCGACGCCGACGAGGAACACATGGCGGAACTCGAGCCCCTTCGCCGCATGCAAGGTCGAAAGCTGCACGGCATCGACATCCTCTTCCCGCTTGTCGAGCATCGTGATCAAGGCCACGGTCTGGGCGAGTTCCAGCAGGTTCTTCTTTTCCTCCTCGCCCTTGGCGGCGAGCCAGCCGACGAATTCGCGCACGTTGCCCCAGCGGGCTTCGGCATCGCACGCTTCCAGCGTCTCGAACAGCCAGGCCTCATAGCCGATGGCGTTGAGCAGGTCGTCGAGCACCTGGCCGGCCGGCTCCTGCTTCGCCCGGAATTCCATGCGGTTGATGAAACTGCCGAACTCGCGCAAGCTCGCAAGTTGCGGCGCCTTGATCTCGAGCTCGATCCCCGGCGCGAAGATCGCCGCGAGCAGGCCGATGTGTCGACGTCCGGCCGCCTGGCCGAGCGCTTCGAGCGTGGTGCCGCCGATGCCTCTCTTGGGTGTGGTGGCGGCGCGGATGAAGGCCGGATCGTCATCCGGGTTGGCCATGAGGCGCAGATAACTGACGACATCCTTGATCTCGCTCTTGTCGAAGAAGGATTGGCCGCCCGAGAGCACATAAGGCACCTTGTGGGCGCGCAACTGCTGCTCGAACAGACGCGCCTGATGGTTGCCACGATAGAGGATCGCATAGTCACGCCAATGCCCGCGGGTTTCGAACTTGTGCGCCAACAGGCGCGTCACGACCCATTCGGCCTCGTGCTGGTCATCCCGGCAGGCCATCACGCGGATCATGTCGCCGTGTCCCTTGTCCGACCACAGCCGTTTCTCGAACAGCTTCGGATTGTGGCGGATCAAGCTGTTCGCCGCCTTGAGGATGCGTGTCGTCGAGCGGTAGTTCTGTTCGAGCTTGATCACCTTGAGACGCGGATAGTCGGCGGCGAGCTGGCGCAGGTTGTCGACGTCGGCGCCACGCCATGCATAGATCGACTGGTCGTCGTCGCCCACCGCGGTGAAGGCGGCGCGCTCGCCAGTCAATAGCCGCATCAACCGGTTCTGGCAGCGGTTGGTGTCTTGGTACTCGTCGACCAGCAGGTGCCAGATGCGCGCGCGCCAGCGCTGTGCCACTTCCTCATCCTGTTCGAGCAGTCGCACCGGTTTCATGATCAGATCGTCGAAATCGACGGCCTGATAAGCCTTGAGCGTGCGCTCGTATTCGGCGTAGACGCGGGCTGCATCGGCTTCGAGGTCGTCCGCCAGCGTCACGTCTTCAGGACCGAGCAGCGCGTTCTTCCATAATGAAATGCGCTGCTGCAGCCACTTCACACGCGCCTTGTCGGCATCCTTCAGCAATTCGGCGATCAGCGCCGCCGTATCGCTGGCATCGAAGATCGAGAAGCCGGGCTTGAGGCCAGTCGCCTTGGCCTCCATGCGCAGGAACTTCGCGCCCAGCGCATGGAAGGTGCTGATATTCACTTCGCTGGCGCGCTCGCCGAGCCGCTTGGCGATGCGCTCTTTCATTTCGCGCGCCGCCTTGTTGGTGAAGGTGATCGCCGTCACATGGTGTGGCGCGATGCCGCATTCGCCGACCAGATAGGCGATCTTCTCGGTGATGACGCGCGTCTTGCCGGAACCCGCGCCGGCCAGCACCAAAAGCGGCCCGTCGAGATGGCGGATCGCCTCCCATTGCGGCGGGTTGAGTCCGTGCATGGAAACCGTCACCGTGAAACGACGGCTTTCATGGGATGAAACCGGCGTGCCGTCCTGCCAGCGCCGAATCTCATTGCAGCGCGCCAAACACCTTCTTCGCCAGCTTGCCCGCCGCGCCGACGGGATTTTCACGGATCGCCTTCTCTTCCTCGGCGATCATCAGGTAGAGGCCGTCGAGCGCCTTTTCGGTGACGTAGTTTTCGAGGTGGGCGTCCTTTTCCTCGATGAGGCCGAACCTTGCGCCTTTCTGGGCGAATCTTTCGTAAGTGTCCTTGAGTCTGACCTTCTCGATCGCCTTTCTGACGATCGGCAGGAACTTCTGCCCGAGCGGCCCCCTGGTCTTTCGCTCGAAGTAGCGCGTGGCGGCATCCTGGCCGCCGGTGAGGATGGCCTTCGCATCCTCGACGCTCATCTGCTTGACCGCATCGACCAGCAGTTTCTTCGCCTCGGGCACGGCGGCTTCGGCCGCCCGGTTCATCGCGGTGATCAGCTCATCGGCCTGTTTGCCCATGCCCATCGCCCGCATCAGCCCTTCGGCTTGTTCCAGCGCACCCGGCAGCGGGATTCTCACCCTCGGGTTACCCAGAAAACCATCGGGCCGGCCAAGCAGATCCACGGCCTTGGTTGCGCCTTGCGTCAGCGCTTCTTTCAAGCCGCCGCTGGCCTCCTTGCCGGAAATGTCGGCCAACGAAAGCGCCTGCGCCCCACTGGCAACCCAAAAGAACAGAACCGCCACGAACAAGGCTTTGATCAATGGTTGGCTCATCCCGTCACCTACCGTCGCAAAACGAAGCCGCATTATCGCCTCGTTTTCGGCGGTCATGGAGCCCGCCTCACTGGCGATGAAGGCGAGCTCGTTTCCCGTCGACCGTCGGCGCGGCTGTCATCGTCTTGTCACATTCCCCGCACAAAATGTCAGGCTCCACTACCCATCAACCAGCCATCATCGAGGAGTTTAGACATGGTTCTTCCCCGCAAGACGTTGTTCGCCGGTTTGGCGAGTCTGGTCGCAGCAGCCAGCGTGCAGGCCGAGACACTGATCAAGATCGACGGTTCTTCGACCGTCTATCCCGTCACCGAAGCCGTGGCCGAGGAATTCCAGAAAGCCAAGAAGGGCGCCGTGAAGGTCACCGTCGGCATTTCTGGCACCGGCGGCGGTTTCAAGAAGTTCTGCCGCGGCGAGACCGACATTTCCGATGCCTCGCGTCCGATCCTGAAGCAGGAAATGGAAGCCTGCCGCAATGCCGGCATCAAGTATATCGAGCTGCCAGTGGCTTTCGATGCGCTGACCGTGGTGGTGCATCCGAAGAATGACTGGGCCAAGCAGATGACGGTGGCCGAGCTGAAGACGATGTGGGAGCCTGCCGCCCAAGGCAAGATCAACAATTGGAAGCAGGTCAATCCCGCCTGGCCCGACAAGCCACTGAAACTCTATGGCGCAGGTTCCGATTCGGGCACGTTCGATTACTTCACCGAAGCGATCGTCGGCAAGGCGAAATCCTCCCGCGGCGACTACACGGCTTCCGAAGACGACAACGTGCTGGTTCAGGGCGTCTCGCGAGACCCGAACGCGATCGGTTACTTCGGCTTCGCCTACTACGAGGAAAATCACGACAAGCTGAAGGCTGTGCCGATCGTCAATCCGAAGGGCAAGGCAGTCGCTCCTTCCCTCGCGGCGGTCATGGCAGGCGAATATGAACCGCTGTCGCGGCCGATCTTCATCTATGTCAACGCCAAGTCGGCCGAAAAGCCGGAAGTCAAGGAATTCGTCGAGTTCTATCTGAAGAACGCCAAGCAATTGGTCAAGGAAGTCAAGTACGTGCCGCTGTCTGATGCCGACTACAAGCACGCGCTGGAAAACTTCGGCAAGAAGAAGACCGGCACGGCCTTTGGCGGTGAGGCCGAAGTCGGTGTCAAGGTCTCCGATCTGTTGAAGCGCGAGCCGAAAGAGTGATTCCCTCCCCTCGTTGCCGCGTGTCCCGAGCGGACACGCGGTTTTTTTCCAGCGGTAAACTGCGGGTATTTCATCGATCATGGACGCGACCGTGGCTATGAGCCCACCTTCTTCCGACAGCCCGCCTTTCGGGGTGAGCGATCGCTTACGCAGAAAGGCGCATCGCAATATCCCGGAACGCATCATCGAGCTATTGCTCCTGGGCGCAGCCCTCATTTCAGTGTTTACCACGCTGGCGATCATCTACATCCTGCTTTCCGAATCCTGGCAATTCTTCCAGCACGTGCCGCTCGAGGATTTCCTTTTCGATACGCAATGGACGCCACTGTTCGATGATGCCCACTATGGCATCATGGTGCTGCTCTCCGGCACCATCACCAGTTCCGCCGTGGCATTGCTGGTGGCGATCCCGCTCGGCACGATCATCGCCATCTACCTTTCCGAATTCGCTCCTTTCAAGGTGCGCGAGACCGCCAAACCTTTCCTCGAGCTGCTTGGCGGCGTGCCAACCATCATCTATGGCTATTTCGCGCTGGTGTTCCTCACGCCGCTGCTGCAGAAGATCTATCCCGACCTGCCGGGTTTCAACCTGCTCTCGGCCGGGCTGGTGATGGGGGTGATGATCATTCCTTACGTCGCTTCGCTGTCCGAAGACGCGATGCGCGCCGTGCCGATGGCCCTGCGGGAAGGCTCCTACGCGATGGGCGCGACGCGGCTGCAAACGGCGCTATTCGTCGTCGTGCCAGCATCGGCTTCCGGCATCGCCTCCGCTTACATTCTGGGCATCTCGCGTGCCGTCGGCGAGACGATGATCCTGGCGGTGGCCGCCGGCATGCAACCGAATCTGACCTTCAACCCCCTCGAGCCGGGCGCGACGATCACGTCCTACATCGTCCAGGTGGCGCTCGGTGACTTGCCGCACGGCTCGATCGGCTACCAGACCATCTTCGCCGCCGGGCTGACGCTGATGCTGATGACGCTCGTCTTCAATCTGCTCGGCTACTGGCTGCGCAAACGTTACCGGGAGGTCTATTGATGCACGCCCAGGACATCGCCGCCATCCGCGCGCTGATCGCGCGGGCCAAACGCTGGGATGCCTTTTTCGCCGTCCTCGGCATCCTCGCCCTGATGATCGGCGTGCTGACTTTCTGCGCTTTGTTCGTCGATATGGCGATTCGCGGCATCCCGCGCCTCGATGCCGATTTCTTCTTGAGCTTTCCTTCCCGCCGCGCCGCCAGCGCCGGCATTCTCTCGGCCTGGGTCGGCACGACGCTGGTGATGATCGTTACCGCCGCAGCCGCCGTGCCGCTCGGCGTTGCTGCCGGGGTGTATCTCGAAGAATATGCGCCGAAGAACTGGCTGACCGACATCATCGAGATCAACATCACCAATCTCGCCGGCGTGCCGTCGATCGTCTATGGCCTGCTGGCGCTCGGCCTGTTCGTCTATCAGTTCGGTTTCGGCCAGAGCATCCTGTCCGCCGGGCTGACGCTGGCGCTCTTGATCCTGCCGGTGGTGATCGTCGCCACGCGCGAGTCGATCCGCGCCATTCCGCAGATCATCCGCGAAGGCGCCTATGCGTTGGGCGCGACGCGCTGGCAGACCGTGCGCGATCACATCCTGCCCTATTCCTCGGCGGGTATCCTCACCGGCATCATCATCGGCATGGCGCGGGCGATCGGCGAGACGGCGCCGGTCATCACCATCGGTGCACTCACCTTCATCGCATTCCTGCCCCCCGCGCCTTTCAGCGGCGATCCACCCGCCGGCCCGTTCGACTGGCTGTTCGCGCCTTTCACCGTCATGCCGATCCAGATGTTCAACTGGACCTCGCGCCCCGAGGCCGCCTTCCTCGTCAATGCCGCGGCCGCCGGCTTCGTCCTGGTGTTGATGACCCTGGTGATGAACGGTCTGGCGATCTGGCTGCGCTACCGCCTGCGCAAGAACATCAAATGGTAACGAACACGACATCATGACCACATCCACCACCACGCCGCCGCTGAAGGCCGAGACGCGCGGCTTCAACTTCTATTACGGCGACTTTCAGGCCTTGAAGCGCATCGACATGCCGCTCTATGAGCACAAGGTGACGGCGTTGATCGGCCCTTCGGGCTGCGGCAAGAGCACCTTGCTGCGCTCGTTCAACCGCATGCATGACCTCTATCCCGGCAACCGCTACGAAGGTGAAATCATCCTTCACCCGGATCGCACCAATCTGCTCGATCCACGCGTCGATCCGATCGAGGTGCGCATGCGGCTGTCGATGGTGTTCCAGAAGCCCAACCCGTTTCCCAAGTCGATCTACGAAAACGTCGCCTATGGCTTGCGCGTGCGTGGAATCAAGCAGCGCTCCCAGCTCGACGATCGGGTCGAGGAAGCGCTACGCGATGCGGCACTGTGGGATGAAGTCAAAGACCGATTGCACGACATGGCCTTCGCCCTCTCTGGCGGCCAACAGCAGCGGCTGTGCATCGCCCGGGCGCTGGCGGCCGATCCCGAAATCATCCTTTTCGACGAGCCGACCTCGGCGCTCGACCCGATCGCCACCGCAAGCATCGAGGAATTGATCCATGAACTCAAGCAGAAGGTGACGATCCTCATCGTCACCCACAACATGCAGCAAGCGGCGCGGGTTTCGGATTACACCGCCTACATGTATCTGGGCGAGCTGATCGAGTTCGGCGTCACCGACGAGATCTTCATCAAGCCCAAAGACAAACGCACAGAGGACTACATCACCGGGCGCTTTGGCTGAGGAGAGAAGGAACCATGAGCGAACATCTCTACAAACAATTCGACTCCGAACTCGACGAACTGCGCGCCCAGCTGATGCGCATGGGCGGCTTGGTCGAGGAGCAGGTCAGGGATGCCACCCGTGCGCTCGCCGAGGGCGATCTGGACCTCGTCGACCGTGTCATCGCGCGCGATGCCGAAGTCGACAAGTTCGAAATCGAAATCGACAGTGCCTGCACCCATGTCATCGCCCGGCGCCAGCCAACCGCCGTCGATCTGCGCATGGTGATGATGGTCAACAAGACCGTCACCGATCTCGAGCGCATCGGCGACGAAGCCAAGAAGATCGCCAAGGCGGCGCGCAAGATCATCGAACGCGAGCTGGCCGTCACTACGCCGCAGATCATGGCGGTGCGCCACATGGGCGATCAATGCGCCGCGATGCTCCACGACGTGCTCGATGCCTTCGTGCGCATGGACGCCGATGCCGCTCTCGATGTCGTGCGCAAAGACAAGGACATCGACCAGCATTTCCGCTCCATCACGCGCGAGCTGGTGACCTACATGATGGAGGATCCGCGCACGATTTCCTCGGCGCTCGACATCATCTTCAGCGTCAAGTCGCTGGAGCGCGTCGGCGATCATGCCAAGAACATCGCCAAGGACGTGATCTTCATCGTCAAGGGCCGCGACGTGCGCCACCTCAAGCTCGACGAGCTGGAGCAAGAGGCTGCCAGCCAATGAGCGGACGCCCGCGCATTCTCGTCGTCGAGGACGAGGCCGCGATCCAGGAGCTGCTACGCTATTCGCTCGAGCAGGCAGCTTTCGAGGTCGCCATCGTCGCCTCCGCCGAGGCCGCGCTGGGCGAGATCCGCAACCGGCTGCCGGCGCTGGTGCTGCTCGATCTGATGCTGCCGGGCATGTCCGGCGTCGCGCTGGCCAAACGTCTGCGCTCTGATGCACGCACACGCGAGCTGCCGATCATCATGGTCACGGCGCGCGGCGAGGAAGCCGATCGCGTGCACGGCCTCGAGATCGGTGCCGACGACTACGTCAGCAAGCCATTCTCGCCGAAGGAGCTGATCGCACGCATCCGCGCCGTGCTGCGCCGCCGGGCGCCGCATTTGGCCGGCGACCCGGTGGAAATCGGCCCCCTGCGGCTCGACCCCGGCGCGCGTACCGTCACCTGTCATGGACAGGCCGTATCACTCGGGCCGACGGAATTCGAACTGCTGCAATATCTGATGACCCACCCGAACCGGGCGCTGACCCGTGACCAATTGCTCAACGCGCTGCGCGGCGACCACCGTTTCCTCGAAGACCGCACCATCGACGTCTATATCCGCCGTCTCCGTGCCGGCCTCGGCCCGGCGGGCGATGCATTGATCGAAACGGTGCGCGGCGTCGGCTACAAGCTCGTCAGCCCGCCCCGATGAGCGTCGAGGCCGCCCTCTGGCCACTGCTGCTGCTGACTGCGCTGGCCATCGTCCTGGGCGTCGCTCTCGCCAGCCAGATCCGCCAGCGCAACGCACTGCGCGACTGGCTCACCGCCCCCGAACTGCAAACCATTCCCGACGGCAGCGGGGCCTGGCGCGAAATCTTTTCCCGCCTGCAGGCCCTGCGCAAGAAAGAGCGCCGCCAGCATCACGAACTGGGCAAAGCACTCGAACGTCTCCGTCTCATCGTCCAGGCCCTCCCCGACGGCGTCATGCTGCTCGACGGGCAATTGCGCATCGTTTGGTTGAACGATGCCGCTTGCCGACATTTCGCGCTCGACGCGACGCGCGATGCCGGCATCCTGGCCGGACAACTGATCCGGCAAAGCGAATTCCAGCAGCTGATCGGCAACTATCGCGCTCATCCCAGCCGGTCATCCACCCAGTTGCGCGTGGCCGTCCCCGAGGGTGAACGCGTCTTGTCGGTCATACTCATCCCGTTTTCCGACACTGACACGCTGCTCGTCTCCACCGATGTCACCGAGCAGGTGCGTACCGAGAACATTCGCCGGGATTTCATCGCCAACGTCTCACATGAGCTGCGCACACCGCTGACCGTGATCACCGGCTTTCTCGAACAGTTCGACACCGCCACGCCGCCGACGGGCGATGAGGCGCGCATCTTCATCCGCATGATGAATGAGCAGGCCGGGCGCATGAACCGGCTGGTGGCCGACCTGCTCACCCTGTCGCGTCTGGAAAACGACGAACGTCCGCCGGCCGACGAAACCATCGATGTCGCGGCCCTCGTGTCCGCGCTGCGCGCCGAGGCGCTCGCCCTCTCTGGAGGGAAGCATACGATCGAGATTGCCGAAATCTCGGCGGCCAAGCTGCGCGGCAGCGCGGACGAGATCACCAGCGCCTTCGGCAACCTCGTCTCCAATGCCGTGCGCTACACTCCGGCTGGCGGCAGAATCGCACTGGCCTGGCGCCTCGTCGATGGCCAACCCACCTTCTCCGTCACCGACACTGGCATCGGCATTGCCCCGGAGCACATCCCGCGCCTGACCGAACGTTTCTACCGCGCAGGCAAAGGCCGCACGACGGCCTCGGGCGGCACTGGCCTCGGCCTGGCGATCGTCAAGCACGTGTTGACGCGCCATGGCGGCTACTTGCAGATCGAGTCCACACCAGGCAAGGGCAGCACATTTTCTGCGGTTTTGCCAATCGAGCGCCTGATCGGCACGCAATAGCAGCCGCGAAAAGAAAACCCGGCCAGCAGACCGGGCAATGATGCAACGGAGGAACGATGCGACGTTATTTTCGTCACCCATCGTTTCATGCAGATGACGAGATGCGGCGCCGAAGGTGCCAGCAGCGGCATGCGCCGCTAGGATGACACTTCTTTGTCTGCTCTATCAGCGCGCCGCAGTCTGATGGTCTGAAACGAAACTGTAGCTTTCTTCGTATAGTCTCGTCGATATCTAAAGCGGTAAGCGCTTCTCCATGTCTCGCCGATTGAGATCCATTGCCATTTCTGCGGATTGGTGGCCGCTACTGCTCGTCGTTTTCATCGCGGTTTTCCAGTGGGCCCTGTTGATCCAGCGCAATCTCGATGACGATCGAGCGGCCATCGAGAGCTCACTAATCAGCCAACACAATGCCGCCGCAGCGGTGGTCATCCATACTCAAGAGCTCCTGAAGCAGCTTGGCCGGATCGGGCACGAGTGCGCACAAGCCGATGATGCGACGGCCATGGCGCGGCTATTGCACGACGCGGCATCCCCCGACGGCGCCTTCCAGCGCTTGCTGGTATTCAAAGCGGATGGCCGACCACTCGCCACGAGCGGACCACCTGCGAATGAGCGGGAAATCGGTTTCGTCAGACAATTTCTCAGCCACCCGCCGGCCAATCCCCGTTACGATCATTACGTCGTCAGCCCCATCGACCCAAGCCAACGCCATGACCCGTTTCAGCCAATTCTCTTTCGCAGCAAGCAGGCTCCTGACCTTCTGATCCTGGCCATCATCGATAACCGTAACTTCTTGCGCCACTTCGAGCATTTGTCGCTCGGCCGCAGTGGCGAAATCATCCTCGTCGGCGAGGATGGCCAGGAGGTTCTCCACGTGCATGACGGCCGGCTCGATTTACTCGAGTCGATTGCCAGCAGCGAGCGCTTCCGCCGGGCTTTCTCAGCCGACTCCGGCGCGCTGAGCGAGCGCATCCATAATGCATATGAACGCCTGTACGCTTTCCGCAGAGTACCGGACAGCCCGCTGGCCGTGCTGGTCAGTCGCACCCACTACGATATTCTCAGCGACAATCAGTCATATCAGCGCGCTTACCTGCTCGTCAGCCTGTTGATAACGCTGCTGATGTTGGGATTTACGGTTTTCTGGTGGCTTGCCGTGCAACGTAAGCGCAAGCTGATGGCCAAGCTAGAGCAGTCACATGAAGAAAACAAAAGGCTCATCAGTCAGCTCGAACAAGAAAAGCTCGCCGCCTATCACTTGGCCACTCATGACAAGCTGACTGGTCTCGCCAACCGCATGTTGTTCGGCGAGATTGCCGCTCGTTATCAGGCACGCGCCAAGCGCTTGCGGAGTCGCTTTGCCATTCTGTTCATCGACCTTGACCGCTTCAAACCGATCAACGATACCTACGGACACCGGGCTGGCGATACCCTATTGATCGAGGTCTCGCATCGCCTCGAGAGCTGCTTCCGGAAAACCGATCTGGTTTCCCGTTTTGGCGGCGACGAGTTCGTCGCTCTCGTTCAGGAAATCCATGGCAGCCGTGATGCTGCTGCCATCGCGGACAAGGTGATCGATGCATTGAGCCGGCCTTTCACGGGCATCGTCTCCGAGGATCTGTTCATTACGCCCAGCATCGGTATTTCGATTTATCCCGACGATGGAGAAAGCATCGACGCTCTGCTTCGGCAGGCAGATAGCGCAATGTACCAAGCAAAGGCGCAGGGGCGCGCCACTTATGTTTTTGCCGACCCGGTTCTCAACCGGCGCAATGCGATCAAGAACCATATCCAGGCTGCGCTACCCGCCGCCATCAAGAACGGCGAGATTCAGATCCATTATCAGCCGAAAGTTTCGCTGCGAGATTTCTCCATCGTGGGCCTGGAAGCGCTGGCACGTTGGGTCCACCCCCGGATGGGCTTCATCTCGCCAGCCGAGTTCGTGCCGATCGCCGAGGAAAGCAGCCTAATCCATGAGCTCGGGGAATTTCTGATCGATATGGTCTGCTGCCAATTGTCACACTGGTGTGCCCAGGGCCTGCCGGTCGTTCCCGTTGCGGTCAATGTTTCTCCACGTCAGCTGCGCTCCAAGCGTGTCTACCAGGCGATCGAAAATGCGCTCACGCGCCATCGTATCGAAGCCGGGCTACTAGAGATCGAAATCACCGAAACGGGATTCATCGACATCGACACGATTCTCGTCGAACAGCTCGAACACTTGGCCCGGCGTGGCATCAATTTCGCCATCGACGATTTCGGCACTGGATTTTCCGGTCTAAGCCACTTGCGCTACCTGCCAGTCAAATACGTCAAAATCGACCGCTCCTTCATCAGCAACCTGCGCCACGAACTCAACGATGCCACCATCGTCAGCAGCACGGTCTCGCTCTGTCACAACTTGCGCCTGCAATCCATCGCCGAGGGCGTGGAAACGACCGAGCAACTTGCCTATCTGCGTGCGATAGGCTGCGACCAAGCGCAAGGCTTCCTCCTTTCCCGCGCATTGCCACCGGAAGACGTCCCGACTTTGCTACGACGAGGTCGCATCCTCATTGCAACCAGAAACGAAAAAAATGCGCTGGCCAGCGGCGCATTGGCATCGGACGCTACCCTTCAGTGCTTGGCGCCCACCCACTGAGCAGACTTGCCATCGGCTGTCAGCTTGCATTCGACGGCGACAACCTGCACCAATCGTCTCGACGGCGCAGCGCATCTCGGCGGCGCCAACCGCGCCGATGCAACCGACGCGAAAGGTTTCGATGGTGGTCGGCTAGCCTGGGTGAAGGATGAAACCCCTTTCGCGCATTTCCAGACCCATGGCCTGACCTTGTTGGCAGATTCTGCAAGTAACAGGTACTTTTTTCACCTGAGCGCCGGCAGTCCGCCGATGTAGCCGACATAGGACTCCAGCCGCCAGTTGTTCGTACCGTGGCGGTTCTTGCCGAAGACTTCGCCGGCACGCTTTTCCAGCCGCGCCTTCAAATCGGCCGGCGCCGATTTGACCCAGTCGCCGCCCTGATGCTGGTTATTGGCGAAGATGTAGGCATGGCCGCCGATATCTTCATAGACCTTGAGTCCGGTCGCCTCGGCGCCCGCCGCCACGCTCATGATGCGGGCAAGATGCTTGGTATCGACGTTGTAGGCCCAGACGAAGTTGTTCATGTGCGTGCCGGAATCCTCGCCGATGAACAAGGTGCGCATCTTCTCGGAGTAGTACAGATTGTCCGGATTGGCGACGAACTCTGGATCGGCAGCATTGCCTTTGGCATCGACCGGGATCGGCCGGCCGAGCAGCATCGGCTCGACATAGGCGCGCACCGGCACGAAGTCCGAATCGATCGGATTGCCGTCGGTGTCTTCTTGACCGCCGGCGAGCTCGAAGGTAT